>CAZNFI010000142.1:0-7661 GCA_964572185.1 uncultured Pseudomonadales bacterium | reverse complement strand
TGTTGGTGGTGCGCGGATAGACGTAGTCGGTGCCGGCCAGCACCCAGCGCTCGGCGCCGATCTCGTTCATCAGGTAGTCCACCGCGGGAATCGCCTGCTGATTGGGCGCGGCGCCGGTGTAGAAGACGTTCTTCGAGGACTCCTCGCCCTCGTACTGCACGGGGTAGAACAGCAGCCCGTTCAGTTCTTCGAAGACCGGCAGCACCGACTTGCGCGACACCGAGGTCCAGCAGCCGAAGACAACGTCGACGCGCTCCTTTTCGATCAGCTCGCGCGCTTTCTCGGCGAACAGCGGCCAATTGGATGCCGGGTCGACTACCACGGCTTCCAGTGGGCGGCCGAGCAGGCCGCCCTGGGCGTTCTGCTCCTCGATCATCATCAGCACCGTATCCTTCAGCGTGGTCTCGCTGATCGCCATGGTGCCGGACAGAGAATGCAGAACGCCCACCTTGATGGGTTCCTCGCTGGCGCTCGCCAGCGTACAGGCGCCAGCCAGCAGCGTCGCGCCCGCGAGCCGGCGAATTGCGGTGATGTTCAATCGCATGGTGGTTACTCCCGTCGGTTAGATCTGGATTTGCACGCCAAGGGAAAAGCCGTCGACCTTGGGGCCGGCGAGCCCGGTGAGGTTGGCGTCACCCGTGGTGAAGTTGGCATTGAGGCGCAGCTTGTGGCCGTTGATGATGTAGTTCACGCCCACCTCGCTGAGATCGCTGTCTTCCATGCCGTCGAAATCCGGCTTGTTGGAGGTGTAGCGAAAATAGGGTTGCAGCCTGCCCATGCCGACTTGCTGGGGAAACAGGTAGGCGGCAGTCACAAAAAAGGCATCGCCGTCGAACAGGCAGAAGCAGTCGGGGTCGGCCAGCGCGGCGCTGGTCAGGTCGGCGCTGAATATCTTGTATTCCCCCTCGAGGGTCAGCACGCCCTGATCGCCCAGCACCTTTTCGAACAGCGCATCGATAATCACCGCATCGAAGTCGCCGGGCGAGGCCGCCGTGCCGGTGCCGTCCTGCTGATACTGGTACGACAGCCCGATGGTCAAAACATCTCCCAGGCCGCCGTAGTAGGTGCTGCTGGTGTAGTAGCCGGGATTGGCTTCCCGGTTGAGGAAGTTGTAGGCGATGCGGCCCGAATACAGCAGGCTGTCGCCCTGGTTGGGCCCGCCGTCAACGCCGTCGAAGGCGCCGGCCGCGTACTGGAACTTGCCCAGGGCGCCCCAGACGGTGACCCCGTCATCGCGACCGAGCAGGCCCGCCTGGCCGAGCTGGTCCGAGGGCAGCAGCGGCACCGTGAACTGGTTCCAGCTCAGCCCGTAGTACGGGCCGTTCAACTCGATGCGGTCGGCCGGCGTCAGCATGCGCCCGATCCACACGTTGAATTCCGGGCTCAATTCGAACTGAACGATACCGTCGAGAATGTCGATGTCGCCGGCGGCGCCGATCTTGTCTTCGGCGTCCTGGCCGAACACGCAGCTTTCGCACTCCGTGTTGAAGGTGAATTTCACCCGCTCGTTCAGCTGTCCGTTGAGGTACAGCCGCAGGCTCTGCACGTTGAAATTCGAAGAACTGCCCGAACCGTCCGGAGCCGAATCTTCCACGCTGGTAAAGGCGGTGCGCAGGCCTGCCCCGATGGACACCGACATGTCCTCTCCAAATTCGATGGTGCCACCGGCAAGCGCCGCCGGCGATGCCAGCACCAGGGCAGCGAACAGGGCTGCCGGCAGGGTTCGTGGTGAATCGTTGGTCATCAGTGTTTCCTCTGGCCGCTATTGCTTGGGTTGGTCGACGCACATGCGTCGTTTCGCGCAACGCCGCCCATGTTGTAAGCAAGGGCCGTGCCAAAGTTACAATTCACTGATTTTCATGCAGATTCGGGGCGGCACCGGGTGTAGAAGAGTCAGGAAGGGCCATCCGCAGCACCAGGTTGGCACACACCGGGCCAACCGCTGCCCCAACGTGAACCACCCGGTGTCCGGCAGACCACATCGCCAGAAATTTATTCCCTGCGAGTCGGGAACCGGGCGCGGCGCCAGTGCCGCGGCTGACTGACACCGGTTCGGCGCCTACCGCGCCAGTTTCTCCAGCCGCTTCCTTTGCTTGTTCGACACGCCGAGAACGTCCATGGCATCGCGCAATCGGGCGCGGGTCACCTCGCGGCCCAGCAATGCCATCGATTCGAACAGGGGCAGCGCAACGGGCCGGCCGCTGATGGCCACGAACAGCGGAAACAGGAAGTCGCCCATTTTCAGCTTCATGCGCTCGGCGTTGGCGCGGCACGCCGCCTGCAGCCGGTCGCGCTCCCAGGGGCGTGCCGCGTCGAAGTCTCGGGCAGTTCGGAACAGTATTTCAACCACCGTGTCGCGGTCGAGACGCCTGTGCTCGAAGTCGTCACCCTGCACTGGCGCCCGATCGCCCACCAGGTAGTCGACCTGGGGTGCAATGTCGGCGAACCGCTGCGTGCGCTGCTGAACCAGCGGCACCAGACCCGCCATGCGCTCTCTGCCGCCCGCCCAGGACTGGAACCGGTCAAGAAACTCGCCGGAGCCCAATTGCCGCAGGTATTGGCCGTTCATCCAGTTCAACTTGTCGACATCGAATACCGGCCCCCCCAGCACGATTCGGCCGACCTCGAATGCCGCCTCGAACTCGGCGCTGGTGAAGATCTCCCGTTCATCGGGCATCGACCAGCCCATCGTGGCAAGGTAGTTGCGCAGCGCTTCCGGCAGGTAGCCGAGGTCGCGATAGTAGTCGATGCCAGTCGGATGGCGGCGTTTCGACAGCTTGCTGCGGTCGGGATTGCGCAACAGCGGCAGGTGAATCAGTTCGGGCATTTCCCAGCCGAAATAGTCGTACAGCAAGCGGTGCTTGGGTACCGATGAAATCCACTCCTCGCCGCGCATGACGTGGGTGATGCCCATCAGGCGATCGTCGACCACCACCGCCAGATGATAGGTCGGGAACCCGTCCGCCTTGAGCAACACCTGCATGTCGACCTGGCCGTACGGAATTTCAATGTCCCCGCGCAATCGGTCCCGGAAGCGGCAGCTTCCTTCGGTAGGCACGCGCATACGCAGCACATGGGCATCGCCGCGCTGCAGGCGCTCGGCGACCTGTTCAGGGCGCAGGTTCAGGCAATGCCCGTCGTAGCCGGGGGTCTCGCCCGCGGCCCGCTTGGCCGCACGCACCTCATCGAGACGCTCTGGCGTGCAGAAACAATGGAAGGCATGGCCGGCGTCGAGCAGGCGTTCGCAGTGCTGGCGATAGATGTGCAACCGCTCACTCTGCCGGTAGGGGCCGCACGGGCCGCCCCTGTCCGGCCCCTCGTCCCAGTCGATTCCGAGCCAGCGAAGCGCGTCAAGAATGGACTGTTCCGCCTCTGGCGTGGAGCGGGCCGCGTCGGTGTCCTCGATGCGCACCACGAACTCACCACCCTGGTTCCTGGCCAGAGCCCGGTTGAACAGCGCCACATAGGCGGTACCCAGGTGCGGGTCTCCGGTGGGCGACGGTGCGATGCGGGTGCGTACGGCCATGGGGCCAGGATTATAGTGGTGCGCCGGCAATGCCTGAAGGCGACCGCCAACGCTCGCCCGATGACCGGCCCAGGCGTTGCTTCAGGCCAGAATGGCCGGTTGCGCCTGCGGTTGCGCCGTGGCGATGCGGCCCTCGGCGCTGTCGACGACTTCCCAGGCATCCTCGCAACGCAACAGCGCACGCACCAGCTTGTTGTTCAGTTCGTGGCCCGACTTGCGGCCCTCGAACTCACCGATGATCGGCCGGCCGAGCAGGTACAGATCGCCCATGGCATCGAGCAGCTTGTGCTTGACGAACTCGTCGCGATAGCGGAGCCCTTCTTCGTTGAGCACGCTGAAGTCATCGATGCCCACCGCGTTCTGCAGGCTTGAACCCAGGCACTTGTTGATGGCCCGGGCCTTGCCCAATTCGCTGACCAGGCCAAACGAGCGCGCCCGGCTTACGTCTTCCACATAGGACACCCGCGAAAAGTCGATCTGGATGTGCTTGGGGTGCCGGTTGAAGACCGGGTGGTCGGCCACGAAGGTATAGGCGCCACGGAACCCGTCGTACGGTTTCAGTGCCGCTTCGCCATCGCCCTGGGTGACACGAATGGTGCGCTTGATGCGGATGAACTCGCGCAGCGCGTCCTGTTCGACAACACCGACCGCATTGATCAGGTCGACAAAGGGCGCGGCGCTGCCGTCCATGATGGGCACTTCCTCGGCGTTGAGTTCAACCACGAGATTATCGATGCCCAGCCCCCACAGCGCAGACAGCAGGTGTTCGACGGTGGCTACCTGTACGCCATTCTCGGCGATACTGGTGGACAACGTGGTATCCGAGACATGCTGCGCCAGGGCGCGAACGCTGACCGGACGGTGATAGTCGGTGCGCAGAAACAGGATGCCCGTGTTCACGCCGGCGGGGCGCAGGATCATGCGCACCTTGGCACCGGAATGTACGCCGATGCCAATGGCATACACCGGTTCGCTAATCGTGCGCTGTCTGTGCATAAGAAGTGGTCGCCTTCAGCGATTCAAACGGCCACTATACAGTGGCACCCGAGCAATATGAAGAAAAAATGGAGAGCCCGGAAGGCTCCAAACCGCTTCGATCGAATCCTTTCCGGCAAATACGGGTTCTTCTGTCAATCGGCTCCGCCCGGCAGGCTGGTACAGCGGCATTGCGCGCAGATTGTATGTGGTACGGGCGCAATTTGGAATGCAGAATGTCGCAGACATGGCCACTCAGTATCGATTGTAACCGCGATTTTGCCGATGCTTGAACGACTTCTGGCAAGATTTCAGGTTCCCGACCCTCAGGACGACCGGCAACCGACGGTGCAACTCGCCGCGGCGGTGCTGCTGTTCGAAGTCGCGTGGGCCGACCACCAGATCTCGGCGGTCGAACTGCACAGGGTTCGAGACACCCTGACCCGGGTGTTCGGCCTGGATGCGGCAACGGTGGAGGAACTGCTGGCCGAGTCGCGATCGCAGCACGAAGACAGCGTCGGCATACATCGATTCACCCGGGCCCTGGTCGATGCCTGGACGCCAGACCAGCGCTTCGAGCTCCTGGTGCAACTCTGGCGGCTGGCGCTGTGCGATGCGGTGCTGGACAAATACGAAGATGCCACCATCCGCAAGATCGCCGAATTGCTCTATGTCAGCCACGGCCGCTTCATCGCGGCAAAGCGCAAAGCCAGGCAATTGGCGGCGGCCGATCGCAACGCCTCGCCACCGGCACCGTGAAACCACCGGCCGTCAGGGCCTGATGCCTTGCCAGGCGGCCAGGCGACCCAGTTGCGCCGCAACCTGACCAGGCCGCCCAAAAACGTACCTTACCCGTCCCTCTCAAGGCCGCTCAGGATGTCCGGTGTGAGCGTACGCCGAGCAGCACCTGAGCATCGCGCAGTCGCTCGAGGGTGGCCGCACCCTGCTGCCGCAACTGCCGACCGTCCAGCCGGGCATGCTCCGCCGCCAGCGCGGCGAGCGCATCGTTACCGGTCGTTTCCCCAGCCAGCAGTTCGAGAAGCCGGTGGGTCAGGGCATTGGACTGGATGAATGTCACGCTGTCGTCCCGCCGTCGGCAGGCAAGCAGCCAGGCGGGGCCGTCGGGCGCACCCTGGGGAATGCCTTGCGCATCGATCTGCTGCACCCGATACCGGTAACACAGCGGACGTACCAGCGGCGAGACCACCACCGCCGCCGTGAGCAGATCGCCCCCCGGGTCTATGCCATCCGTGGGAATCTCGGGGTTGGCGCTGCGCAACGACCGCTTGACCCATTCGTAATGACACAGTTCCAGCAACCAGCCGGGCAGCGGCTCCGGCGCCCCATCCGGCCCCATGCCAGGTTCCGTCGACAGTTCGTCCAGGAATGCCAGGAACTCCTGGCCAATGTCCAGGAAATAGGGCGTTTCGCTCCCGTGGCGATCGTAAAAGGCATCGGTGAGCTCACGCCACCGGACCGTGCCGAGAGCCGCTCTGGCAACCGGAAAACCATTGTCGAGGAACTTTCGAATGTTGCGGTGGAACAGGTCCACATAGATGCGCATGCGCCGGGCTTCGATGCCTGGGGGCGCCGGGTTCGACTGCGGATTGCGAATGTGGGCCGCAAACTGCCGCTGCACGGCGATAAAGCCCGGAGAATCAGCCGCCGGCATCGACGGCAGTCCTGCGTGCCGCCGCCTGCAGGGCACGAATGCGCTGCACTTCACCCAGCAATTCGGTGAACGGCGGAAAGTTGAAATCCCGTTCGAGCAGCACCCCCATGACGCCATGGCGTTCGAAAGCCGCCGCCAGCAGATTCCACACCGGCTCGATTACCGCGGCGCCATGCGTATCGATGCGCAGATCCTCCGCCTCCTCGTAGTGGCCCGCCAGGTGCAGGTACTGGGTGCGCGAGGCATCGAGCCCGGACAGAAACTCGATGGGGTCGTAATCGAAGTTGATGCTGTTGACATAAATGTTGTTGACGTCGAGCAGCAGGTCGCAGTCGGCTTCTTCCAGCACCGCGTTGATGAACTGCAGTTCCGAGAGTTCCTGGCCGGGCGCCGCATAGTAGGAGACGTTCTCGATGCCGATACGCCGTTCGAGCAGATCCTGAACCGTCCGGATGCGGCCTGCCACGTGGCTGACCGCTTCAGCGGTAAACGGAATGGGCATCAGGTCGTACAGATGGCCCCGCTCATCGCTGCAATAGCTCAGGTGTTCGTTGTAGGCGAGCACCCGGTTGCCATCCAGAAAGGCCTTGATCTTCTCGATGAACGGAACGTCGAGCGGGGCAGGGCCGCCGAGCGACAGCGACAGCCCATGGCAGACCAGCGGAAAGCGCTCCGCGAGGCGTTCGAACTGCCGGCCGTGGCGGCCGCCGACCCCAATCCAGTTTTCCGGCGCCAGTTCGAGAAAGTCGATGGCCTCCCCGTCCACGGCGGCAAGTTCGGGCAACAGCGCGCGACGCAACCCCAAACCCGCCCCTTGAACGGGGAAACTCATCGGGCCGGAAAAGGCCTCAGGCGCTAGGCCTCTGCCGACTCCTCTTCCTCTCCTTCGCCCTCGCCGCACGAGCCTTCGCCGCAACTGCCTTCTTCCTTGTCGCCTTCACCTTCGCCGCAGCTGCCTTCTTCCTTGTCGCCTTCACCTTCGCCGCACTTGCCTTCGCCGCACTTGCCTTCACCGCAGCCGCCTTCGCCATGAGCGTCGGCCAGGCGGTCGTAGCCGTTATCGAGGTCGTCAACCGCGAACAGGTCGCCATCGGCTTCAGCCACTGCCGTCGCAGCCAGCGCCGCCGCAAAGACCGTACCGACTGCTACCGCGACAGGTTTCAATTTCCGTTCTAGCATTGCTTTCGTTCTCCCGTTGGCCCTTGCTCGGCCATGCGTCAAAATCGGATGCGCAGGAACCTCCCGCACGCCCCAACAGCACCATCAGGCGCCTATGCACCTGAGTATAGCTGAAAACAAATCAAACTCTATCGGGACGACTTTTCGTGCATCGTGCCGTTGTCGGGACAACACCCGCGTGATTGCAATGACGAGGGCCGGCAAGTCTGCGATCGACGCAACGGGCGCTAGTGTCCTGTGTCACAAATACGCTGCCTTTCAGCGTGCCGCACAAGGTCTGTGGCAAGGCGCGGTCCGCAGCCAATATCG
>CAZNFI010000141.1:4689-7769 GCA_964572185.1 uncultured Pseudomonadales bacterium | reverse complement strand
CTGGCCGGTCATCCGGCACCTGCGCTGGCCGGTCATCCGGCACCGCGCCTTGCCAGGCGGGCGCGTTCTTTTGCCGGCTCATTGCTCCCCTCTCGGTGCTTCGCCGGACTTTTGCCGCGGGCTGCTAGCAGCCCGGGTTGCACGCAGGAGGCTACGGCCCATGATCCCGATCGCCCTGCTCGGGCTCGGCAATTTCGGCACCGCGCTGGCACGGGTCTGGTCGCTGCACGGGAACCGCGTGCACGGCTGGACCGTGGAAGACGAGGTGTTCGCCAGCATCCGCGACACGGGGGCCAATGAAAAGTACCTGCCGGGCGTGCGGCTGCCCGGCGCCCGGGTAACCATGGACCTCGCCACCGCGCTGGACGGCGCCGAAATCGTGGTGCTGGCGCTACCCTCGCATGTGATTCTCGAAGTCGTCGCCGACGTTGCGCCGCTGTTGCGCGAAGGCCAGGTGTTGCTCGATCTCGCCAAGGGACTGGCGCCCGACGAACGCCTGGTATCGGAGGCTATCCGCGAACGGCTCGATGCTGCGGGGTGCACCAATTCGCTGGCGGTGATGACCGGGCCGACCATTGCCCGGGAGGTGGCGGCCGGCGTGCTGACTACCGCACTGGTTGCGTCCGAGGATCTGCCCGTCGCCGAGGCGCTGGCGGGCCGCCTGTCCACCGACACCCTGAAGCTGCGCTTTGCCGACGACCCGCTTGGTGTGGAACTGTGGGGCGCATTCAAGAACGTCATCGCCCTGGCCTGCGGCGTATGCGATGGCCTTGGCGAAGGCAAGGGGCCCGGCACCGACAATCTCAAGGCGGCCGTGTTCACCGCCGGTTTTGCGGAAGGCTGCCGCCTGCTTGAGGCGATGGGCGCCCGGCCCGGCACCGCGGTCAGCCCGGCGGGCGTCGGTGACCTGTTCGTCACCGCCACCTCACCGCATGGCCGCAATCGGCGTACCGGCGAGTTGCTTGGCTCGGGCAAGCGCCTGGACGAAGCCCTGGGCAGCACCGTCATGGTGTCGGAAGGCGTGCGCGCCACGCGCATGTTCGCGGCTCGCGCCGAAGCCGAGCGGCTCGAGGCGCCTTTCGTGAACCGATTGCTGGCGCTGCTAGACGGCAGGATCGAGGCGCGCCAATGCGTGCAGAGCCTGCTACAGGATGCATGGTGATCACCACTTGAAATGGGCGCCCGGATTCCCTATATATCTTTAACGACATTCACTCGCGAGGCATTGACGTGGCCCAACCAAACCTGATCTCCGCCCGTACCCGCACGCCGACCGCGGTGCAGGTCAACAGCGTTCTGCGCAACACCTACCTGCTGCTCGGCATGACCCTGGGGTTCAGCGCCGTGACGGCGATGGCCTCGATCGCCATGAACGCCCCGTATCCCGGCTTTCTGATCACCATCATCGGCTTCTTCGGGCTGCTCTACGCCGTACACAAGACGGCAGACAGCGCGCTGGGGTTGCTGTTCACCTTCCTGTTCACCGGCTTCATGGGCTTCACCGCGGGGCCCATACTCAATGCCTACCTGAGCCTCGCCAACGGGCCCAACCTGGTGGCATCGGCGCTCGGCACCACGGCTGCCGCATTCATCGGCCTGTCTGCCTACGCGGTGATCACGCGTCGCGATTTCAGCTTCCTCTCCGGTTTCCTGGTGGTGGGCTTCTTTGTGCTCATGGGCGCGGTTGTACTGAGCCTGTTCTTCGACCTGTCCGCCTTCTCCGTCGCCATATCCTGCGGTTTCGTGCTGTTTGCCAGCGCCGCCATTCTCTGGCAGACCAGCGCCATCGTGCACGGTGGGGAAACCAACTACATCCGTGCCACGGTGACGTTGTACGTGTCCTTCTACAACCTGTTCATGTCGCTGTTGCACATCTTCGGCGCCATGGGCGACGAATAGCGGGAAGACAAGACATCCTGGGGGGCGCCTGGGCAAGCGCGCTCCCGTGCCGGCATGAGCGACGACAGCGATCGTCTGCTAGACGCCACCTCGGCATTGCTGCTGCCGTTATTGACCGCGCTTGAGACGCTGGAACACACCGGGCGCTACCTGCACCCACCAAATATCCCTGTACTGGCCGAGGCAGCCGCCGACTGTCGACAGCCGCTGACCGAGGGGCTGGCGGCCTTCAGGGCGGTTTCCTGGCCGGAGCGCCTGGGGCGTTTCGCGGCCTGCAGCGAACAGGCGGCGGGCCTGGCCAACGAAGCACTCGAACGGCTGAGCGGCGCCGCCGATACCGCCAACCCGGCACTGGCCGCCTACCGGGCTCTCGGCAGGCTGCCGCGGGCGGCGGAAGCCCTGTACCCGGTTTCCGCCATGCTGCCGGCGGTCAGCCGCT
The DNA here is from genome assembly GCA_964572185.1 of uncultured Pseudomonadales bacterium. Classification (GTDB taxonomy): domain Bacteria; phylum Pseudomonadota; class Gammaproteobacteria; order Pseudomonadales; family Azotimanducaceae; genus Azophilus. Next base: position 5,431 of record CAZNFI010000141.1, on the reverse strand, counting down.
ATTTCACCAACCCCGCCTGCCGGGATGACGAGGCGCTGGCGGCGAATCTGGCTCAAGCCGACCCGAGCCGCGACGAAGTGGGCGTCATCCATTCGGCCAACCGCACCGACCAGCGCGGCGGCTTTTCCATCTATGTGCCGGAGTACTACGACGGCGAGCGCTGCCCGTTGATCGTCGCTCTGCACGGCGGCAGCGGCCACGGCCGTACCTTCCTGTGGACCTGGCTCAAGGATGCGCGCAGCCGCGGCGCCATCCTGGTGAGCCCGTCATCGCGGGCGGCGACCTGGTCGCTGATGGGGCCGGACATCGACAGCCCCATGCTGGATGGAATCATCGACTACGCGATGGAGCATTGGCGGGTGGACGATCAGCGGGTGCTGCTCACCGGCATGTCTGATGGCGGCACCTTCTGCTACCTGTCCGGGCTGCGAGACGAATCGCCGGTGACGCACCTGGCGCCCTGTTCTGCCTCCTTTCACCCGCTGATTCTGGAAGGCGCCGGCGCCGGACGGCTACGCGGACTGCCGGTCTACCTGATGCACGGCGCCCTGGACTGGATGTTTCCCGTCGAGCAGGCACGCATGGCGCGGGACTCCCTGTCGGCAGCCGGGGCGGTGGTGGAGTACCGCGAGATCGATGACCTGTCGCACACCTATCCCCGTGAAGAAAACGACCGCATCATCGATTGGCTGACGGGCTGACGGGCTGACGGGCTGACGGGCTGACGGGCTGACGGGCTGAC
>CAZNFI010000141.1:0-4589 GCA_964572185.1 uncultured Pseudomonadales bacterium | reverse complement strand
GGCTGACGGGCTGACGGGCTGACGGGCTGACGGGCTGACGGGCTGACGGGCTGACCGCGGGTTGTCGAATCTCTGCCCGAAGCGATCAGACCACCAGCGCCACCGACAAGTTCTGCTCGTTGGCGGACCTGAACGCATCCCGTTCGGCCTGGCGTTTGCAGTAGGCGGCCAGCAGGTCGGGCACAGGCACCTTGTAGGCTTTCGCCCAGAGCAGGCACGACGTCAGCATGATGTCGGCGCCCGTGAACTGCTCCCCCACCAGGTAATGGTGATCGACCAGGCGCCGCTCCGCGAATTCCAGCAGCTTGGCGAATCCCTCGATCGCCGTCGTAACCGCGGCCGGCGCCTCGCCATACAGATCGGCAAGGTCACGATGCTTGCGCAGGACATACAGCGTATGGGCATCGAGTTCCATCTGCACGTAGGCCAGCCACTCGTTGTATTTCGCCCGTTCCGCCGTGTAAGGGGCGGGTACCAGGCCGGTCTCGGGGCCGTAGCGGTCGCCCAGGTAGGTGATGATGGCGGCGCTCTCGGTGAGCACCAGGTCGTCGTCGACCAACACCGGAATCTTGCCCTTGACGTTCAGGGCCAGGAACTCGGCGGTGAGGGTTTCGGGGGTTCGCGGCGCCAGCAGCCTCGCCTCGTAAGGCACGGCGAGTTCGTGCAGCATCCAGTGCGGGCGCAGCGTGCGCGGGGTAGCGCCTCCCCAGAGGGTGATCATAGCCCCATATCGATTTCCGTTGCGTCGTAGAAGTGTATATCCGGGGCGCCCGGTCCGGGGTTGGCTGCCATGGTTGCCTGGAATGCGGCCATGTGCGGTGTCTGAAAGTGGGCGGCCAGCGCCTCCTGGCTGGTCCAGCGCTCGGTGACGCGCATGACGCTCGGGTCGCCGACCTCCACGCTGAAGTTGTAATCCTCGCAGCCATCCTCCGCAAGCGATGCTTTCTGCATCGTGACAATGGCCTCGCGCATGGCGTCGATGTTCTCGGGCGTCGACGGGATTCGGGCGTTAACGACAATCATGGGCTTGTTCCTCGGAGTTTTTTTGCAGTCTAACAGCAATGCTTGGAACTCCGCGCCCCGGGTGAGGCGGGAACCGTTCCGGTCGCCTTGATACTGTATATAATTACAGTTATCGTGGCCGTTCCGAAATCGGGTGCCGGGAAGTGGCGAGCGAACCGACAAACGGCAATGCGACGGTGCACAAGGGGCGGGGCGCAACCATCAACCCGGAGAGCCGGTTCCTGCAGACCCGCACAGCACCCGTTGACGACGGCTGGCATCTCGAAGCGGAACCTGCGCCCAATCCCGATACGCAATACCTGCCCGACCGGACGGTGCAACTGATCACCCGCAATCGGTCCCCGGACATCCCCTTCGACCGCTCCATCAATGCCTACAAGGGCTGTGAGCACGGCTGCATCTACTGTTTCGCCCGGCCCACCCACGCCTATCTCGACCTGTCGCCGGGCCTCGATTTCGAGACGCGCATCTTTTACAAGACCGGGGTGCGTGAACGTCTTGTCGAACAACTCGGCCACCGCAACTATGCCTGCCGAACCATTGCCATGGGCACCAACACCGACCCGTATCAACCGGTTGAAAAACGGCTGCGCATCACCCGCACCATCCTGGAGGTGGCCCTGGAACATCGGCACCCGGTCAGCATCGTCACCAAGAGCAAGCTGATTTTGCGCGACGCCGACGTCCTGGCGGAGCTCGCCGGGCATGGCCTGGTGAACGTCATGGTGAGCGTGACCACGCTATCGAACGAGCTGAAAGTGAAACTCGAACCGCGCACCGCCGGCCCCGCGGCGCGGCTGAAGACCATTGAGCGGCTGCATGCCGCCGGCGTTCCCGTGGGCGCCATGGCCGCGCCCATGATCCCGTTCATCAACGACCACGAACTCGAGTCCATAGTCGCCCGTGCGGCCGCCGCCGGCGCGCAGGCGGTGCGCTATGTGCTGCTGCGCCTGCCCCTTGAGGTGAAAGACCTGTTCGAGGCCTGGCTGGCGGAGCACTACCCGTTGCGTGCCGAGCGGGTCATGAGCGCCATCCGCGACACCCGGGGCGGCAAGGCCTACGACTCGACCTGGGGCCGCCGCATGCGCGGCAGCGGGCCGTTCGCGGAACTGCTGGCGGCGCGTTTCGCGGCCGCCTGCGCCCGGCATGGCCTGGCCGACGCCGAGTTGCCGGCGCTCAGAACCGACCGGTTCCAACCGCCGCGCGACGACGGGCCGCAGCTTTCCCTGTTCGAGAATCCCTGAGCCGCGTTCGTCCGGAAAGCCAGCCCCCCTCTGGAACGACCTCGCTGAATCGCGCGAGCAGCTTGATCGCACCGCCAGACGGGCGACGCGCAGGGCCTCCCCGGCCGTGCACGGCCGCCACCGAATTGTCCTGGCGGGGGTTGGCCGCCAGCCGCGCAACAAGCACTGATCTTGCGCCCTGCCGGATTCGGCGCGTTATGATGCCCGCCGACCGGCGCTGCGGTGCCGGCAGTGCAACGGCGTGCAAGGCAACTGGAAAGGAGGGGAAGGCATGGACCTGATCGGCTGGTCGTGGCTGTTCCTGGTGCTCTATATCGGGCTGATGGTGGGGTTCGGCATCTGGGGGCGGTACCGGGTCAAGAACGCCGACGATTTCGCGACCGCGCGCAGTTCCTACGGGGCCATCTTCCTGGCGTTCGCCTTTGCCGCGACCACCGCCAGCGGCGCGACCTTCGTCGGGTTTCCCGGCATCGTCTATGAAGCCGGCTTCGCCGCCATCTGGTCTGCGTTTCTCTATCCGCTCGGTGTCTATCTGGGCGTCTGGATCTGCCTGAAGGTGGTCAGCAACAGCGGTCACCGGTTCGGCAATCGCTCGATTCCGGAGTACCTGGGCAGCCGCTATCAGTCCGACACGGTGCGCACCATGGTGTCGGTCTTCTCGCTGCTGCTGTTCTTCTACCTGGCCGGGCAACTGGTCTCCGGCATCGTCATGTTCGAGTTGATGCTGGGGGTATCCCCGGAGTGGGCCCTGGCTACCACGGCGGTGGTGCTGATGACCTACGTGGTGCTCGGCGGCGCCCACGCCGACATCCTCACCGACGGCGTGCAGGGCTTCATCATGGTCACCATCGGCGCCGCCCTGGTGCTGATGTTCCTGACCGGGTTCGGGGTAGAGGGCGGTTTTTCCGGCATGGTCGACAATATCCGTTCCCAGGACCCGAACCTGGTCGGCTGGCTGAACCCGGACTCGGTGCTCTATCACTCCTGGTGGTCGGTGCTGGTTATCGTGTTGTCGCACATCCCGCTGGGCATGCTGCCCCATATCGGCAACAAGGTATGGGCGCTGAAAAGCCCCCGCGAGCGGCGCCGCTTCATCCGGCTGTCGTTCAGCTTCGGCCTGATACTCGGCATGCTGGGCCTGGGCGGGCTGCTGGCCAGGGCATTGCTGGGCGATGCCCTGCTGCAGCCCGGAGAGTCGAGCAACAGTGCGCTGGCGCTGCTGTTCATCGAACTGTTTCCGGGTTGGCTGGCGGCGCTGCTGGGGGTGGGTATCCTGGCCGCGGTGATGTCCACGGCGGACGGGTTGGTGGTGTCGAGTTCACAGATCATCGCCAACGACCTGTACCGGCTGAGCTACGTGCCGCGTTTTGCACGCCACCTCGATGCCGCCGCCGTCGACCGGCGGGTGCTGACCATCAGCCGGGTTTCCACGGTGCTGGTCATGCTGGTGTGCACCGCCATGGCCTGGGCGCTGGTGGACAGGAACGTGGCGCTGATCGTGTGGATCGGCACCGGCGGCATGATGGCGGCGTTCGCCGGGCCGCTGGTGGTCGGCGCGGTCTGGCGGGGGGTCACCCGTGCCGGTGCCTTTGCCGGGCTGTTCGGCGGCGTCATCGTTTTCAGCATCACCCACAGCGGGGCGATCGACCCGCAATGGTTCGCGCCCGGCGCACTGCATGATGCGGCCGCCTGGCTGCATGCCGAGGCGCCCAATCCCTGGTCGTGCGCGGCAATGGGGGAACTGGTGTCGGTGGCCCTGACCTGGGGTGTTTCCAAGCTGACCCAGCCGCTGCCGGAGGAACACCTGCGCGAGTTGTTCGATGCGCCGGCGGCCGAGGGACAGGCGGCCTGACGGGTTTAAGCCGGCCGCCATGGGTTGCGCGGTTTGCCCACCGATCAAGTGCGGGAATCCGGTTGACCCGTGGTGAAACAGGATGCCACGGAGGTGATTCGCGTGCACCGATTCGACTACCGGGGCAAGGCGTTCGAGTTCCGCCTGCAACGCGACGGAAGCATGCAACTCTGCCTTGACGGGGTGGTCCGCAAACAACGCCAGCCCGCTGGGAAAGAACCGGTGTACCTGTGGACCAACGTCGAACTGCAGTGGGAGGAGCACCACTTCATCGAGGCCCGCTATTGGGTAGGCAGCGGCCGACTGGTCATAACGGCGAACGGCCAGGCCCTCCATGACGATCAGTTCTAGTGTCCTGTGTCACAAATACGCTGCCTTTCAGAGCGCGCAAAACCGCCGAGGGCAAGGCGCGGCCCGCTGAAAGGTAGCGTATTTGTGACACAGGACACTAGAATCCTTGAGCGGCCTTG
>CAZNFI010000140.1:0-7809 GCA_964572185.1 uncultured Pseudomonadales bacterium | reverse complement strand
GCAGACGCAGACCGTTTCGCAACCAGCAGCGTGACGTCCTGGGTGAGTACCACCGCCCCGCTGTCATCGGTAACCGTATCGGCCAGGGTAACAATCCCGGTCTGCGGCCGGCTCGCCGACTCGCGCCGGCCGATGCAGCGGGTTTCGTAACGCAGCACGCTGCCCGCCCGGGCCGGGTTCGGCAGCCGCACCCGGTCCTTGCCCAACAGGGCCACCACCCGGATGCGGTCGTCATGGTCGGTGAACAGCCGGGAACAGATTGCAAAAAGGTGGGCGGACGATGCCACCAGACCACCGAAAACCGACTGCGCCGCCGCTGCCGCATCGGTGTGGAAGGGCTGGGGATCCCAGCGCCGGGCGAATTCGACGATCTCCGCCTCGGTGAGCTCGAAGGTGCCCACCAGCGAGGCGTAGTCGTCGGCAATGTCTTCGAAGAAGAACACTGCGCTATCATACCGGTGACACCCAAGGAAGAATCGACCATGCTGGAATTTCACGACCCGAGGGCGGCCATCGCCGTCCAGCGGGAAGCCTATGGCCTCGGCATCGACCTGATGCGCATGAACGACCCCTGCGTGGCATTCCTGGCCAACGGCTTTCCGGATTCCGAGCGGTTTCTGGAGAAAGTGGCCGAGGCCATGGAACGCCACCTGCCGCGCCTGACGGTCAGAGCCTTCAACAAGGGCAACGCCTCGATTCCCGCTCCACCGCAGATGCTCGAGGAAATTCAGGGGAGTTGCCAGGCGGCTGTGGCCGCCTACGGCCACTGAGGCAGTTGCACCACCGGCACCGTGCGTGACGGCATTGCAATAGCCCGGCTGGGCATTCCCGCGGTATCCCTGGTCACCGAAGACTTCTGGCCCCAGGGCGACTTCGTGGCGGAGTCGCTGGGCATGCCGGATGCGCCCCGCGTGCGCCTGCCGCACCCGGTGGCGGGCACCGGTGAAGCAAACCTGGAAGCGGTGGCGGCGGCCATTGCGCCGAGAGTCATCGAGGCACTGGCGCATTGAGCACCATGCTGCATGCGGCCGATGAAGAAGCCGCGGTCGAGCGGCTGCACGAACTGGCCTGTACCGACGGCCTGCCGGTAATCGTACCCACGGAAGCCCGGGTCGCGCGCATGGTTCTCGCCTCGGGCATGGACCGAGACCTGGTGCTCGGCAGGATGGGGCCCGCCCAGGGCGTTGCCAGCGTGGAAAAGGTCGCCGTTGCGGCGGTGATGGCCGGCTGCATCCCGGACCACATGCCCGTGGTCACCGCGGCCGTCAAGGCCGTGCTCGACCCGCGCTTCGACCTGACGGAAATGCAGTCCACCACCCACTGCACGGCGCCGCTGATCATCGTCAACGGCCCGGCGCGACAGTGGTGCGGGCCCATCGCCAGCGGCTTCGGCGCACTCGGACCGGGGCACCGAGCCAATGCCTGTATCGGCCGCGCCCTGCGCCTGGCCATGATCAATATAGGCGGCGGCCGGCCGGGCACCTCCGACATGGCCCTGCTCGGGCACCCGGGCAAGTTCACTTACTGTCTCGCCGAAGACGAAGAGGCGAGCCCGTTCCCGCCGCTGCATGTGGACAGCGGTTTCGGCGCCGACGAGAGCACCGTTACCGTAATCGGCGCCGAGGCGCCCCACTCCGTGCTGTTCAGCGGCTCCGGCGACGATCCCGAACGCCACGAGCGCCTGCTGGAAATTCTCGCCACCGGCCTCGCCAACCTGGCCACCAACAATGCCGCGCTGCGCGGCGGCGCTGCCGTGGTGGCCTTGAACCCGGAGCACGCCGAGATACTGGCCCATGCCGGCCTGTCCCGGGCGCAGGTCACCGAACGCCTGTGCGCGCTGGCTGTCCACCCCTTTCGGGAACTGGCCCGCTACGAGCCCGCTTTCGCCGGCAAACCCACCGGTGCGGCGCACCGGCCCTGCTTTGACCGCCCCGACGACATTGTCATTGTCACCGCCGGCGGCGCTGGCCTTTATTCCATGGTCATGCCGACCTGGTGCGCCGGCCCGCACCGCAACCGGGCGGTTCAGGTCAGAATCGAGGCAGACCAGTTCTGCGAAGTGCCCGGCGCGGACACAAGGACAACGGCACGGAACCCGGGATGAACGGTCCGGCGGCCGTCGCCGCAACCGAACTGCCTGCATTCAGCCTGGAAAACCCGCCCGAGGGATTCGTGGCCGATCCGTTTCCGTGGTACGCGGCACTGCAGGAACAGCGGCCCATGCATCGGCTCAGCGATGGCACCTGGCTTCTCACCCGTCACGCCGACTGCGCCGCCACTTACCGGGGCCAGGCATACAGCTCCGACAAGCGGACGTTCTTCCGGCCCAGGTTCGGCCACTCTCCGCTCTACGAACACCACACCACCAGCCTCGTATTCAATGACCCGCCATACCACACGCGGGTTCGGGAAACTATCGTCAATGCCTTGAAACCCAAGAACATTCAGCCCACCGTTGCGGCCTTGGAGGGGTTTGTTCGGCAGCGCGTCAAGGAACTGCGGGAGCGCCGGGAGTTCGATGCGATCGAGCATTTCGCCGCGACCATTCCGGTCGAGATCATCTGCACCCTGCTGTCGGTGCCGGGTTCGGAGCGCGCGCACCTGCGGCGCTGGTCGCTCGCCATCCTCGGCGCGCTGGAGCCGGCCATCTCCGCCGAGCAGGCGCGCATCGGCAACGCCGCTGTACGGGAATTCATCGCCTACCTGCGCGACCTGATCCGTTATCGCCGCCATCACCCGGCGCCACAGCCGGACAGTGTGCTGCGCTCCCTGGTCGAGCAGACCGATGCCGGCGGTCTGAGCGAAGCGGAGCTGCTGCACAACCTGATCTTCCTGCTGAACGCCGGCCACGAAACCACCACCAACCTGATCGGCAACGGCATTCACATGCTGTGCAGGCACCACCATGCGCGGCGGCGTCTGCGCGAAAATCCTGCCTCAATCCGCAGCACCGTGGAAGAAGTGCTGCGTTTCCAGAGCCCGGTGCAACTGGGCAACCGCATGGTGACCGACCCGGTCACCCTGCACGGCCGGGATTTGCATCCCGGCGAACAGATCACCCTGTGCATCGGCGCCGCCAACCGCGACCCGCGCACATTTCCCGACCCCCATGCATTCGACATCGACCGCGCACCCAATCGCCATCTCGCCTTCGCCGCCGGCATTCACACCTGCGCCGGCATGTCGCTGGCCCGCATCGAGGGGCGTATCGCGCTCGGCGCCTTTTTCGAGGCCTTCGACGCACCGGAAATCAGCGTCGAACCCGAATATCATCCGCGCCTGAGGTTTCGCGGCCTGCAGGCGCTGGAGTTGCGCGTATGACGAAGTACCTGAGCGGATTCGGCAATGAGCACGAATCGGAGGCCATGCCGGGCGCCCTGCCCCGGGGACGGTTCAGCCCCCAGCAGGTGGCCTACGGCCTGTACGCCGAACAGCTCAGCAGCACCGCCTTCACGGTGCCCCGGGCGCACAACCGGCGCACCTGGTTCTACCGCATTCGCCCATCGGTCGTGCAGGGCGCCTACCGGCCAGTCGCGCATGAGCTGCTGCGCACCGCACCGTTCACCGGGCCGGCTCCGCCGCCCGACCCGATGCGCTGGAACCCCCTGGAGATTCCACAACAGCCAGCCGACTTCATCGACGGCCTGGCAACCCTGGCGGTCACCGGCGACTGTGCCGGCGGCACCGGCATCGGCATTCACATGTACCTGGCCAACCGATCCATGGCCGAGCGTTTTTTCTGCAACGCCGACGGCGAGATGCTGCTGGTTCCGCAACTCGGCGAATTGCTGGTGCATACCGAGTGCGGCGCCCTGCAGGTCGCGCCCGGCGCCGTGTGCGTGCTGCCGCGCGGCATGAAATGGCGCATCGATGTCGACGGCAACGCCCGCGGCTATGTCTGCGAGAACTACGGCACCCCCTTCGAGTTGCCGGAGAGGGGTCCGGTGGGGGCCAACGGCTATGCCAATGACCGGGACTTCCAGTACCCGGTAGCGGCCTTCGAAGACCGGCAGGGCGCCTTCCAACTCATCACCAAGTTCTCCGGCAACCTGTTCGCCACCGAACTGGATCACTCACCCCTCGACGTGGTCGCCTGGACCGGCAACTCGGCCCCCTACCGATACGATCTCGAACGGTTCAACGTCATCGGCTCGGTCAGCTACGATCACCCCGACCCGAGCATCAACACGGTACTGACCTCGCCCTCGGCCAACACCGGCGTGGCCAATGCGGATTTCGTGATCTTCCCGCCCCGCTGGGTGGTTGCCGAGAACACCTTCCGCGCGCCCTGGTACCACCGCAACGTCATGAGCGAATTCATGGGCCTGGTGCGCGGTGTCCATGACGGCAAGGCGGCAGGCTTCCTGCCCGGCGGCGCCAGCCTGCACAACTGCATGACGCCGCACGGGCCGGACGCCGCTACCTTCGAGGCGGCAAGCAGCGCCGAACTGACACCGGGCTACCTCGGCGATACGCTCGCCTTCATGTTCGAATCTTCCCGCGTCCTGGCGCCGACACCCTATGCCCTGAACAGCCCGGCGCGGCAATTGGACTATGCAGACTGCTGGCAGGCACTGGCAAAACGCTTTGCCAGGTAGCCAGGCGGTGGCGGTTCGGACGCACAGGTTCGGCCAACGCAATCGTTGTACAGGACGCCCGCGCCTCCTATGATTGCCCTGCCTGGCGCCGCTCGCGCGGCTGGATAAGGAGAACCATGCAATGAACATGACCGCGACGGGCGCCCCGCCCCAATCCATCGGCGGCAGCGCAACTCGCAGCCGACAACCGCGCACCGCCCCGGCTGTGGGGAAACTGCTGGCTACCCTGGCGCTTGCCCTTTTGCCGATGTCGGCAGCCGGCGGCGACCACGACCGGCACTGGATGGCGACCTGGGCAACAGCATCCAAGACGGTAACGCCATTCGACGCGCCGCTGCCGACCTTCAACGACACCACCATTCGGCAGGTGGTGCGCATCAGCATGGGCGGTGATGGCTTCCGCGTGTGGCTGACCAATGAATTCGGCACCGCGCCACTGAACATCGGCGAGGCGCGCCTGGCGCTCAGGGGCGCGGGTTCGGCCATCGCCGCCGGGTCCGACCGGGCGCTGACCTTCGGCGGCGAATCGTCCATAGCCATTGCCCCCGGCGCCCGGGTGGTCAGCGACATGGTCAGCCTGGCGGCCCCGCACCTGGCCGAGCTGGTGGTCAGCATTCATCTGCCCGATGACCTGTCCGCGTCCGCCTCGCCGGTGACCTACCATGTTCGCGCCCTGCAGACCAACTATCTTGCCGACGGCAATCAGGTCAGCAGCGATGACCTCGAGGCGCCGACGACCGTTCCCTCCTGGTTCTTCCTGTCGGCGGTGGATGTGCGCTTCTTCAAGGCTGCACCGGTGATCGCGGCCTTCGGCGACTCGATCACCGACGGCGACCAGACCCAGCCCGAACCGGTCGACCAGAACGCCAGGTATACCGATTTCCTGGCCGCACGCATCCTGGACAAGGACACGCCTTCCCAGAGCCGGCTCGATCAGGCCACGGTGGTCAACCTGGGCATTTCCGGCAACCAGTTGAACAGCAACTTCCTGGGCGAAAACGCACAGGCCCGCCTCAACCGGGACGTGCTCACCCAGACCGGCGTTACCCACGTGGTGGTGCTGGAGGGCATCAACGACATCGGGCTGCCGGTGCTGCTCGGCGCCCCATCCGGAGCCACCGCCGCGCAACTGATCGCCGGCCATCAACAGATCGCGGCGCGGGCCAGGGCTGCCGGCCTGATCACCATCGGCGCCACCCTGACGCCCTCCGGCGGTTCGGTACTGCCCGGCTACGGCGGCGGCGCGGTCGAGGAAGCCCGGCAAGGTTTCAACACCTGGATGCGTACCAGCGGAACCTACGACATGGTGGTGGATTTCGATGCGGTATTGCGTGACCCGCACGATGCGACATTGATGCGCGCCGAGTTCACCGCCGACGGCCTGCACCCGAACGCCGAAGGTTACAAGGCCATGGCCGAAGAACTGCATTGGCTGCTGTCACGGGATAGCTTTGCCACCGGTGAACACGCGGCAGCCCAGTGATTCGGTGCATCCCGGGGCGCTGCCCCTGAGCGCCCCCGGTCAAGCCAGCCGGCGAATGATACCGTAGCAGCGCTCGGCGGTGATGCGCAGGATGATGCGCCCGTCGCTTTCCAGCCAGCCCTGCAGATCTTCCGGTTCCTGGTAGGCAGTGTCGCTGATATTGGCGAAAACCAGCTTCGTTGCCGGCACCAGTTCGGTGCGCTCGATGACACAATGACCTTCAATGGCAACGAAGTCGAAGGGTTCCCGGTTGCTCAGTACGCAGAGGTTGACCCGGTTGTCCCGGGCTATGCTGTCATGCTTGAAGCTCGCCGCCCGGGTACTGACCACGAGCTGGTCGCCATCGGTTGCGTAGGCCACCATGGAACTGACCGGAGCGCCGCCCTTGCGCAGGCTGGTCAGCACCGCCCAGCGATGGGCGCGGATGAACTCGTCCCACTCCGGATCGCTGGCGATCACTCCCGGCCCTGCCTCAGCCTGTCGCGCAGCATCCGCTCATTGACGCGCTCGCGCAGCCCTTTGCCCGGCTTGAAATGCGGCACGTATTTGCCCGAAAGGCCGACCGACTCGCCGGTCTTGGGATTGCGCCCGATACGGGGCGCCCGGTAGTGCAGCGAGAAACTGCCGAACCCGCGAATCTCGATGCGCCTGCCCTGGGCAAGGGTCTGGGACATGTGCTCGATCATCGTCTTGACGGCGAGTTCGATGTCTCTGACCGGAAGTTGCGCCTGGGAAGCCCCAATTTTTTCGATGAGTTCGGATTTGGTCATGGTTTCCGCTACTTCCCCCAATTGCCTTGCATGCGATGGAAGATCGTCAGGTCATCCTACCCTGCACCGGACATCCGTTCGCCGGCCAGTACGAGGCATCGTCTCATCAATTGCCGTCTTCGTCCCGATCGTCCTGTTGTTGCTTGCCCTGATCGCGCCCGCCTTTTTCGCGCTTGCCCTTGTCGCGCTTGCCCTTGTCTCGGTCGCCCTGCATCTGCGCCTTGATCAGGTCACCAAGCGTGCTCGCGCCGGCCCGCACGCCTTCCTGCTTGCGGTGCTCTCTGACCGCCATGCGTTCCTCATCGAGCTGCTTGGCCTTGATGGACAGGCCAATGGTCCGGTACTTGCGGTCGATGCTGATGATCTTCACTTCGAGTTCCTGCCCCTCGGACAGTTCCTTGCGCGTATCCTCCACCCGGTCGAAGCCGATTTCGGACGCCTTCAGTATGCCGAGCACGTCTTCGGCAAGCTGTACTTCTGCTTCCTTCGGCTCCAGAGCAGTCACGATGCCCTTGACGATGGATCCCCTTTCATTGGCAGCCACGTAATCGGTGAATGAATCCTGCTCGAGCTGCTTGATGCCAAGCGAGATGCGTTCCCGTTCCGGATCGATCGACAGTATGACCGTCTCGATCTCTTCGCCCTTGCTGTAGCGCCGTACCGCCGTCTCGCCGGATTCTGTCCAGGAGACGTCGGAAAGGTGCACGAGACCGTCGATGTCCCCTTCGAGCCCGATGAAGATGCCGAAGTCGGTGATGGACTTGATGGTGCCGGTGACCCGCTCGCCCTTGCTGCGATTGACGGAGAACTCTTCCCAGGGATTCGGGCGGCACTGCTTGATGCCGAGCGAAATGCGGCGCCGCTCCTCATCGATGTCGAGCACCATCACTTCTACCTGATCGCCGGCAGTGACCACCTTGGAGGGGTGAATGTTCTTGTTGGTCCAGTCCATCTCCGA
>CAZNFI010000139.1:0-7844 GCA_964572185.1 uncultured Pseudomonadales bacterium | reverse complement strand
TGCACGCCCATATCCTCACGCAGAAAAGCGATCACCCGGTCGGCTTCCGCCGAGTCGGCGGCCCATTCCACCCCGGCATAGATGTCTTCGGTGTTCTCGCGAAAAATCACCATGTCGGTTTTGTGCGGCGCTACCACGGGGCTCGGTACCCCCTGCAGCCAGCGCACCGGGCGCAGGCACACGTACAGGTCGAGTTCCTGGCGCAAGGCCACGTTCAGGGATCGGATTCCTCCGCCCACCGGGGTGGTCATGGGGCCCTTGATGCCGACCAGAAACTCGCGCATGGCCGCGAGCGTCTCGGCCGGCAGCCACTCGTCCTCGCCATACCGTTCCAGGGACTTTTCGCCGGAATAGACTTCCATCCAGGAGATCTTGCGGCGGCCGCCGTAGGCTCGGCTGACCGCGGCATCCACGACCTTGAGCATCACCGGCGTGATGTCGATGCCGATGCCGTCGCCTTCGATGAACGGGATGATGGGATTGTCGGGGACACAGAGGGAACTGTCCCCATTGACGGTGATCTTCTGGCCGTCAGCGGGCACACGAATGTGCTGATAGGTCATGTCATTGGCTCCAGGCCCGCGCCAACAGCGCGCAGGGTTGGGAAAAGCGCGCGATTATAGCCTATCCACGCGCTTATCCCATGATGCAGCGCGTTCCCGGTCCTGCCCGGTACTGGTGACCCAGCGGCTGCCCTCCTTGCCGGACTCCTTTTTCCAGATGACCGCATCCGTCTTCAGGAAGTCCATGATGAACTCGCAGGCTGCAAAGGCCTCGGCCCGGTGCGGCGAGGCGCACAGCACCAGCACGATCTGCTCTGCCGGTTGCAGCCGGCCGACGCGGTGGATCACCAGCGACTCCGACAGTTGCCAGCGCTGCTCGGCGGCGACCAGGATGCGTTCGATGCTGTCCTCGGTCATGCCCGGATAGTGCTCCAGTTCCAGAGCGCTGCCCGGGTCGTCGCCAAGCTCGCGAACCAGCCCGACGAAAGCGGCCACGGCGCCGGCTCCGCGGTCGAGCCGTGCGCGCATCCCGCGCCACTCGGCATCGAGGCAGAAGTCGTCCGTTTGAATGCGCACCCGGTGCAGGGTCATCCTCCGGTCACCGGCGGCAGGAAGGCGACCTCGTCTCCGGGATGCAGGGAGACAGCGCCTTCCACCAGTTCACGGTTTACCGCAATGCGCACGTTTTCGGCGAGCAATGCCGCGTAGCCACCGGCGTCCAGTCGGCCTTTCAGCTCGGACATGAGCGCCTCGATGCCAAACGGAGGCCCCGATTCGACCGGCAGCGCGATCTCGCAGGCCGACCGGCCTGCGGCCTCGCGCAGCGAAGCGAAAAACAGCACCCGGATCACGAGGCTTCCCGGTCGCGCTGCCAGGCGCCGCTCTTGCCGCCCTGCTTGCGCAGCAGGCGCACCTGCTCGACGGTCATGCCCCGGTCCATCGACTTGCACATGTCATAGACGGTCAGCGCGGCGATGCTCGCCGCCGTCAGCGCTTCCATCTCGACACCCGTGGCCCCGGTGACCCGGCACTCGGCTGTGATAAGCAATTGTGCGGCCCCCTGCGCGGCAAACTCGATGGATACCCACTTCAGGGGCAACGGGTGGCACAGCGGAATCAGTTCGGCGCAACGTTTGGCAGCCTGGATACCGGCGACCCGGGCGACCGCCAGTACATCGCCCTTGGCGACCCCCTGGTCCATGATCTCGGCCAGGGTGGCGGCCTGCATGGCTACCCGCGCCTCGGCGACCGCGATGCGGTGCGTCTCCGCCTTGGGCGAGACATCCACCATGTTGGCAGCGCCCTTGGGGTCGAGGTGGGTAAGCTTGCTCATGGCGCCGATTATATCCCCATCGATCAGCGGCGGGCATGCCGCGCGGTGAGGCGGCAGGCGACCCCCCGATTCCGGTCAGTGGAACGAGATCGGGCTACAATATCCGCCCCCTTGCATCGAGCCTGGCGAGTGGCGCGCAATTCCGTAATCGTTGGCATGTCCGGTGGCGTCGACTCATCGGTTGCCGCGCTGCGCCTGCAACAACAGGGTCACGATGTGGCTGGGCTGTTCATGAAAAACTGGGACGAGGACGACGGCACCGAGTACTGCACCGCCCGGCAAGACCTCGAAGATGCCTCGAGAGTTTGCGATGCCCTCGGTATAGATCTGCACACCGCCAACTTTGCCGCCGAGTACTGGGACAACGTGTTCGAGGAATTCCTGCGCGAGTACCGCGCCGGGCGCACGCCCAATCCGGATGTGCTGTGCAACCGGGAAATCAAGTTCAGGCAGTTCAAGCACTATGCCGCGCAACTCGGCGCAAGCCGGATCGCCACGGGGCATTACGCGAGAATAGCGAACTGCGCAGGCGGCTTGCGCCTCCTGAAGGGCATAGACCGAAACAAGGACCAGAGCTACTTCCTGCAGGCACTCGATCCCGCCCAGTTGGCCAACGTGCTGTTCCCGGTGGGCGACCTGGAAAAAAACGCCGTGCGCCGGCTTGCCGCCAGCCACGGACTG
This sequence comes from uncultured Pseudomonadales bacterium, assembly GCA_964572185.1. Classification (GTDB taxonomy): domain Bacteria; phylum Pseudomonadota; class Gammaproteobacteria; order Pseudomonadales; family Azotimanducaceae; genus Azophilus. Next base: position 5,327 of record CAZNFI010000139.1, on the reverse strand, counting down.
CACAACCACCGAAAGAAGGACTCCACCGGCATCTGCTTCATCGGCGAGCGCCGCTTTCGCGACTTCCTCAGCAACTGGGTGCCACCCGATCCGGGGCCGATCGTCGATGAGGCCGGCAGATCACTGGGCGAACATGGTGGGCTGCCCTACTACACGCTGGGGCAACGCCAGGGCATCGGAATCGGCGGATTGGCTGGCCGGGACGAGGCGCCCTGGTACGTCGTGGACAAGGACGTCGCAAACAATACGCTGGTGGTGACGCAGCATGCGCGCCTGCTTGAAAACAACTGGTTGTGCGCCCTCGATCTGAATTGGCTGGTCAACGACGTCAGGCTGCCGCTTCGCTGTGCGGCAAAGATCCGGTATCGGCAGGCCGATCAGGCTGCTAATGTCACCCGGCGCGCCGATGGCGCCTGGCTCGTACGGTTCGACGTGCCGCAGCGCGCCATTACCCCGGGGCAGTACGTCTGCCTGTATCGTGGCGATGTCTGCCTGGGCGGCGGCGTCATCGACTCGTACGGCTCGTCGCGTCACTGACAAGCGGGCTCCGTGCTTGGAAAAACCACACTGCAAGGCTTTTGTTCCATGCGCGTCCGGAACCCGGCGCGCCGGGACGAGGACGTGCAGGGAACTATGGCTGGATTCCAGAAAAGAGTGGGCATGTGGTGCGGGTATCCGGCACCTTTAAAGCAATTCAGCGCGTTAGAGTCTTGCAAGACAAAGCACGCTTGGCGTGCCGGATACCCGCACCGCATGCCCACTCGCTGCCCGGAAAAACCACATCGCAAAATTTTTGTTCCATGCGAGCAACGAGAGTAAACGGAAAACGGACATGGCTATGCAACTGACACCGATCACCGCCATCGGCGCCGCCGATGGGCGATACCGAAACAAGGTCGCCAACCTTGCTCCCCTGCTTAGCGAGTACGGGCTGATGAAGTTTCGGGTGCTCATCGAATGTGAGTGGTTTGCGGCTTTGGCCGAATTGCGGGCGCTTGACGAGTTGCCGCCCCTCGACCAGCAACAGGCGCAGGCCCTGCGCGAGGTGCACGAGGGATTCTCGATGGACGACGCCGAGCGCATCAAGCATCTCGAAACCGCTACCAACCACGACGTCAAGGCCGTCGAGTACTTCGTCAAGGAGCGTGTATCGGCCATCCCGGGTCTGGCTGCCCACAAGGAGTTCGTCCACTTCGCCTGCACCTCGGAGGACATCAACAACCTGGCGCATGGGCTGATGTTGCGCGCCGGACGCGAGATGCTGCTGGCCGACATGCGGGAAGTCATCGATGCGATCGATGCACTCGCCGCAACCGCGGGGGCGCTGCCGATGCTGGCCCGGACCCATGGACAACCGGCCTCCCCCACCACGCTGGCCAAGGAACTCAAGGTGTTCAGCGCCCGTCTTGCCCGGGCCCGCCTGGCAATCGCCGCGGTCGTTCTGCGCGGCAAGATGAACGGTGCCGTCGGCAACTTCAATGCCCATGTCGCGGCTTTTCCAGCGATCGACTGGCCCGCGGCGAGTGCCGCCTTTGTCACTGGCCTGGGCCTGCAGCCGAATCCGCTGACCACCCAGATCGAGCCCCACGACTACATGGCCGAACTGTTTCATGCGGTCATGCGTTTCAACCAGGTGTTGCTGGATTTTGATCGCGATGTCTGGGCCTATATCGCCATCGAGTATTTCGGCCAGCAGGCCGTCGCCGGGGAGACCGGCTCATCCACCATGCCGCACAAGGTCAATCCCATCGACTTCGAGAATTCCGAAGGCAACCTGGGCATTGCCAATGCGCTGCTCGGCCATATGGCGGACAAGCTCACGGTCTCGCGCTGGCAGCGCGACCTGTCCGATTCCACGGTGCTGCGCAACTTCGGCAGCGCCTTCGCACACTGCAGTATCGCCTGCCAGGCCACCGTCAAGGGGCTGTCGCGCCTGTCCATCAACCGCGCGGCGATCGAGGCGGACCTGGACGGCAACTGGGAAGTGCTGGCGGAGGCGGTGCAGACGGTGATGCGCAAATACGGCATGGAAGAGCCTTACGAACGCCTCAAGTCGGCGACCCGCGGTCGCAGGCTGGATGCCGGAACATTCCAGGATGTGCTGGACAAGCTGCAGCTTCCGGACCGGGCCCGTCGGGAACTGGAGGGCCTGACACCCGCCGGCTATACGGGCTTGGCCGACCAATTGGCGCAGCAGCCGGACTGACGCAGGGTGCCGGCCGGCGTTTGGCCGGAGAGCAGCCGACCGCAATCAAACGGCGCGCCGGGCCCCGGCCTGCGGTTGTCACCTGCACGCTGCTGCGCACGCCAATCTGCCAGCCGAACACGGCCGCACTCTGTTTCGGCCCGCGCTGGCACGCGGAATGGGAGTTCGATGCGGTTGCGCCGCAAGTCGATGACCAAGGCGGGCCGGTGACCGATAGATTCCCAATAAGAATGTATTAATATCCTCCCATTCCAGTTTTTTTTGTTTAAATTGCGCCGCTCGACACACCCGGAAGCCACCGATATGTCCATTTACCTTTCCAACTATCTCCAGGAAGTCGACGCCGTCAGGGGTGAACTCGCCGGCAACGAGAACTGGCGCGCAATCAACCCGGAGTACGTCGTGCGGATGCGCCTGCAGAACCGCTTTCGAACCGGTCTGGACATCGCCGCTTACACCGCCGGCATCATGCGTCGCGACATGGCCGCATACGATGAGGATCCATCGAACTACACCCAGTCGCTGGGCTGCTGGCACGGGTTCACTGCCCAACAGGTGATGATGTCGGTCAAGAAGCACCAGCGTGGCACGGCCGGGTCATACATCTACCTCAGCGGCTGGATGGTGGCGGCGTTGCGCTCGCGGTTCGGCCCGCTGCCCGACCAGAGCATGCACGAGAAGACCACCGTTTCGGACCTGATCGAAGAGATCTACACGTTCCTGCGCCAGGCCGATGCGCGGGAACTGCGGCACCTGTTCACCGAGCTCGACGAAACCCGCGCCCGGGGCGGTAACGTTGCCGAAGTCATCTCCAGGATCGACAACTACGAAACCCACGTCGTGCCGATCATCGCCGACATCGATGCCGGGTTCGGCAACGAGGAAGCCACGTACCTGCTGGCAAAGCGCATGATCGAGGCCGGCGCCTGCGCAATCCAGATCGAAAACCAGGTTTCAGACGCCAAGCAGTGCGGTCACCAGGCCGGCAAGGTGACGGTGCCGCACGAGGACTTCGTGTCGAAGATCAACGCCGTGCGTTACGCGTTCCTGGAACTCGGCATCGACAACGGCATTATCGTTGCACGAACCGACTCGCTGGGCGCCGGTCTGACCATGAAAATCCCGGTGTCCAAGCAGCCCGGCGATCTGGGCGACCGGTATTGCAGCTTCCTGGAAGCCAGTGAGGTGCACGATCTCGACGAGTTGCGCGATGGCGATATCACCATTCACCAGAACGGCAGGCTGTGCCGGCCGCTGCGTCTCGACAACGGGCTTTACGCCTTTCGCGAAGGCACCGGCTTCGACCGGGTGGTGCTCGACTGCGTGACCAGCCTCGAGCACGGCGCCGATCTGTTGTGGATCGAGACCGAGCGCCCCAATCTCGAGCAGATCAAGGCACTGGTGGACGCCGTCAGGCTGAGCGCACCGCAGGCCAAGCTGGTGTACAACAACTCGCCGTCATTCAACTGGACGCTGGCATTCCGGGAACAGGTGTATGCCGAGTGGCAGGCCCAGGGCAAGGACACCGCCGGCTACCCGGACCCCGCGGTTGTCGCCAAGGGGCTGATGGCGGCGGAATACGACGACTCCGAACTGGCGCGGGAAGCCGATGCCCTGATTCAGCGCTTTCAGCGGGATGCCGCCCGGGAGGCCGGCGTTTTCCATCACCTGATCACGCTGCCCACCTACCACGAAACGGCGCTCGGCACCGACCTGCTGGCCGAGGGCTACTTCGGCGATCTCGGCATGCTTGCCTATGTACGCGGCATTCAGCGGCGCGAGATACGCCGTGAACTGGCGGCGGTGAAGCATCAGGATCTCGCCGGGTCGAACATCGGTGACGACCACAAGGAGTATTTCCTGGGCGAGAAAGCGCTGTTGGCGGGGGGCGCCGCCAACACCATGAATCAGTTCTGAGGACCGGGGTCAGTTCGACTGCAGCAGCCGGATCAGCGCGGAATAGTCATCGGCGGCTGAAAACCGGGGAAACTCAGCGCGGACGTTGGCGGGTGCGCGATAGAAAAAGCCGGCATCCGCTTCCTCGAGCATGGGCACGTCGTTGTATGAGTCACCGGCCGCAAGCACCGGAAACCGCATCGACTTGAATGCCCGGACGGCGCTGCGCTTCGGGTCGGGCTGGCGTAACTGGTACCCGGCAATGCGGTCGCCGTCGATGTCGACACGGTGGCAGAGCAGCATCGGCCAATCGAGCTTGGCCATGATCGGCAGGACGAAGTCGTAGAAGGTGTCGGAGACGATCGCGACCTGAAAGCGCCGGCGGGCCCAGGCCAGGAAATCCCTGGCGCCCTGCAGGGGTTCGACGCCCTCGATGACCTCGCGCATCATGGAAAAACGCAGGTCGTGCTCGCGCAGGACGCCCATGCGGAACTGCATCAGATCGTCGTAGTCGGGAATGTCCCGCGTGGTCTTGTTCAGCGCTTCGAGGCCGGTGCGGGCGGCAATGGCCTGCCAGATCTCCGGGATCAACACCCCTTCGAGGTCGAGGCACAAGACCTTCATCGTGGCCCTCCCTGGCAGGTGCGTTCAGGCGACCGAGCACGCCGGGCGCCGCAGGTGGCCATGGCCGACCGGCAAGTGCACGCGTTCGCAACGGGGTGTGCCGGAAATGCGGCCGACGGCAGCCGGCCAGTCAGGATGAAAATGGATGAGCAATCTGTGTTAAGCATATGCAAATACAGTATTTTCAACATGGAGGGTTTCGTTGTTAGGCTGCGCCGCTTTCGACAATGCGCGCGGAGCATGATTGATGGATGCGCAAAAAGCCAGTGCCGGCCTGGAACCCCAGGCCCTCTTGCGGCAGGTTGCCCGACGTTTCGCGCCGGGCGAGGTTGCCATCTCGTTCAGCGGTGCGGAAGACGTGGTTCTGATCGACATGGCACGCCGGGCCGATGTGCATTTCGAGGTGTTCTCCCTGGATACCGGGCGCCTGCATCCCGAGACCTACGAGTACCTGGAGCAGGTACGCAATCACTACGGCATCGTCATCGAAATGTTGATGCCGAAGCCCGAAGCAGTCGGCGAACTGGTTCGCGAGAAGGGGCTGTTCAGCTTCTACCGCGATGGCCACGGCGAGTGCTGTGGGGTGCGCAAGGTCGAACCG
>CAZNFI010000138.1:0-8136 GCA_964572185.1 uncultured Pseudomonadales bacterium | reverse complement strand
GTTCGACACACCGGCCCCGCAACCAGTTGCGGGGCGTCGCCGCCTGCCGAAGCTTGCTTCGGCTCGGGCTACGCCCGACCGGCGGCGACCCTCATGGCCGCTCGGTGTTCGGAATGCTCATGACCCCAAAAAAAGGTTCCATGAACGCACTATCACCGGGTGTGCAGCCGTTTCATTTGACATACTTGGCCCCGTAACAGCTTAGACAGGCACAGCCATGGAAATTTTCAGCAGCATCATCATCGTCGTGGCCATCGCCATCCTGGCGAGCGCGTTCCGCATCCTGAGGGAGTACGAGCGGGGCGTGATTTTCATGCTCGGGCGCTTCTACAAGATCAAGGGGCCGGGCCTGATCATCGTCATTCCCGTCATCCAGCAGATGGTGCGCGTCGACCTGCGCACCATCGTGCTCGACATCCCCACCCAGGACCTCATCACCCGCGACAACGTATCGGTGAAGGTCAACGCCGTGCTGTACTTCCGCGTGGTCGACTCCCAGCGCGCCATCATCAACGTCGAGCAGTACATGGAAGCCACCGGCCAGCTTGCCCAGACCACCCTGCGCTCGGTGCTCGGCCAGCATGAACTCGATGAACTGCTCGCCGAGCGCGAGCGCCTGAACCGCGACATACAGGCGATTCTCGACCAGGCCACCGACCAGTGGGGCATCAAGGTGTCGAACGTGGAGATCAAGCACGTCGATATCGACGAGAGCATGATTCGCGCCATCGCCAAGCAGGCGGAAGCCGAGCGCGAGCGGCGCGCCAAGGTGATCCACGCCGAAGGCGAGCAGCAGGCGGCCGAGAAGCTGGTGGAGGCGGCGCGCGAACTCAGCGCCGAAAGCGGCGCCATGCAGCTTCGCTACCTGCAGACGCTGACCGAGATTGCCGGGGAGAAGAGCTCCACCATCGTGTTTCCGCTGCCGGTGTCGATCATGGACGGGTTGCAGCGCGTGCTCGGTGGCTCCGGTGAGCCGGACAGCGACTGACGCGCGACGGTTGCCACCGCGTTCGCGTGAGCCCCGGGCAGGTGGGAGTTCGCTTCGACAACATCGTATCTGATCGTCACTGGCTGGCGCAGAACGGGCTTGCCGGGCTTGTCTAGCGGCGCACCGCCCGCAAGCGCTCGTGTACGATGGCGCGCAAGTAGGCTTTAAACGCGCCGAAAGACGAGCCCGACAGTCCCGCTCTCATTCCGGGATGCACGCTTGTTCCCCACACCTGCGCGGTTCGTCACGCCAGAAAAATGACCTGGAGTTGCTGAGTGCCTCGGTTGCCATACAGAATCGACCGCGTCCTGCGCCCGACGGGCCGGGTGTTTTACGGCTGGTACATCGTCGCTGCCGGTGCCGGGGTGTTGTGGCTGTCGGCCACGCTGTGGATGCACTCCTATGGCGCCTACGTGGTGCTGCTGCAGGACGAGTTCGGCTGGAGCAAGACGCTGCTGGGCGTCGCCTTCGCGCTCACCCGCATAGAGAGCGGCATTCTCGGGCCGGTGCAGGGCTGGCTGGTCGACCGCTTCGGGCCACGCCTCATCATGAGCATCGGCACGGTGATCTTCGGCATCGGCTTCATGCTGTTTGCCGGCATCGAGACGCTGCTGGGTTTCTACCTCACTTTCGCGCTGATGGCGCTCGGCTCCAGCCTGGGCGGGTTCGGGTCGCTGGTGGTGTCGCTGGTCAACTGGTTTACCCGGCACCGTGCCAAGGCGCTGGCGATTTCGCAGACGGGTATGGCGATTGGCGGGCTGTCGATACCGCTCATCGTCTATTGCCTGGAGGCGTTCGGCTGGCGGACGACGGCGTTCTGCTCCGGCATTGTGGTGCTGCTTGTCGGATTGCCGTTGGTGCAGACCTTCCGGCATCGACCCCAGGAGAAGGGCGAGCAGCCCGACGGCGTGCCGCTCGACCCGGGCGGCTTCGACAGGCCCGCGCAGGCGCTGTCCGGGCGCGACTATACCGCCCGGGAAGCCATGCGCACCTGGCAGTTCTGGCTGATCTCGGTGGGCCATGCGGTGGCGCTGCTGTCGGTTTCCGCGATTATGGTGCACCTGGTGCCGCACCTCACCGAGGGCCTCGGGTTCTCGCTGGCGCTGTCGGGCCTGGCGTTTGCGCTGGTGACCGGGTTCCTGATGCTGGGGCAGTTGGCCGGGGGCTTTCTGGGCGACCGGTTCGACAAGCGGCTGATCTGCACGGTGTGCATGCTCGGGCATGGCGCCGCGCTGCTGCTCATCGCTTATGCGCGCAGCCCGGCGGCGGTGGTTGCGTTCGCCGTGCTGCACGGCCTGGCCTGGGGCATACGCGGGCCGCAGATGATGGCGATGCGGGCCGATTACTTCGGCGCCTCGTCGTTCGGCACGATCATGGGGTTCTCATCGCTGGTGATCATGCTCGGCATGGCGTCGGGGCCGGTCATCGCCGGCTACATGGCCGACGTTTCCGGCAGCTACGAGTCGGGGTTCACGCTGCTCGCGTGGTTAAGCCTGTTGGGGTCGGTTTGCTTTTTCGTCTCCACGCCGCCTGGCGAACTGCCGGTGAAGGCGGAATCGATGGTTACCCGGTAGCTGTTCACGATCCCGGCGATTCTGGCGCCGGTGAAGGCGCGGCGGCGCGCCTGGCCGGCATCGGTGCGAACGCGTTCGCGCACTTCTTCGAATGGCGGCGCCCGGCCGGGCTTGTGCTCGGCGACCAGCACCAGGTGCAACCCGTAGGGTGAAACCAGCGGGCCCTGCCAGGCGCCCGGTTGCAGCTCGAACAGGGCATCTGCCAGGGCCTGGCCGAAGTGGCCGGCCAGGTCGACGCGGGAGCTTTCCGCGTAGGTGCGGTGATAGGGGAACGCATCACCCGCAACCGTGGCGTCATTGAAGCCCGTGCCGCGGGCCTGCAGTTCCTTCAGCGCCCGTTGTGCCGCCTGTGCGGCCGCCGCTTCGCCGCGCCTGGAAACGTCGAAGAAAACGTGGGTGAGCGTGAGGACAGGGGGTTGCCGGTAGTTCTCCCGATGGCTTTCGAACCAGGCGCGCAGGGCGTCGTCGTCCAGTGCCGGCAGCGAGCTTGCGGCGCCTTCCGCCATGAACTCCACTTTCTGGCCGAGCCGGCGCCTGATCACGTAATCGCCGTCGCCGAAACCGAGCCGCAGCGCCTCGCGGTACAGCGCCTCTTCGCGCACATAGCCGTCGATGACGAACTGCAGCTCCTGCTCGTTCATGCCGGCCAGCCGCGCTCGGGCCCGGGCCGGGTCCTGCAGTTGCGAGCGGTGCTGTACGAAGGCGGTCAGCGATTCCGCGTCCACGCGGATGTGGCGCGGGTCGCCCCTGTCGGCCAGTTGGTAGACGACGAACACGGCGGCGCCGGTGACAAGGAACAGGAACAACGGATCCTTGAGTGCCCGTTTCATGCGTTGACCCACCGGAACCGTCGGCGTGCGCGATTCAACGTCCGGCTCCACGAGGAGCGTGGTTTGCGGCGCGGGCCTGTGGGTCGCCACCGGCACGCCAAGCGGGCTTTGTCTTGCAAGATTCGGGCGCGCTGAATGGCTTTAAAGGTGCCGGTGGCGACCCACAGGCCCGCGCCGCAAACCACTCATCGCCGGCCGAACCATCACCCCGTACTCACGGCGTATACCAGATGGGCGAGGTATAGGCGCGGTCCTGCACCACGGTCGGAATGTGCTCGGGCAACTCGATGTCGAAGTATTTCGCGTCGTAGGCGGTCCACCGGGGTGTGGGTATCTCGATGGCGCGCACATAGTAGAACGCCCGTTGCGCGGCATCGAAATCCGGGTCGGCCCAGACCACCGCCAGGGTCGGGTCGCCGATGCTGTTGGCGTAGCTCGCATCCGCCACGTTCACCGTCGACCCCACGGCGGGCGCCTTGCCGGTATCCGGGTTCACCGCGCGGCCGTCGGAAAGCGCCACATCGTAGACTTTCTCGTGTGCCTTGCCGTCGCTGTCCAGCCAGCCCTTGACGATCTGGATGCGGTCGAGGTTGGCGCCGTCCGGGTCTTTGGCGGCGGTGGCGATGAACACCGGCGTGCCGCCTTCCGGCGCCGCGGTGATGTCGCCGCCCATGGGCACGCCCTGGCCGTAGGCGATGTCGAGCCAGGCGGGCTTGTGGATATCGCCCGCCCGGTAGTGCCAGCCGCCGAAAAAGCGCACCGCGATGCGGGTGCCGGTGGTGGCGTACACCTCGCGGCGCTTGAGTGCGGCGAACAGGGCCTCGCGCGTGTTCTCGCGGGCCCACACGGCCGCGTAGCCGGAGGCGACGATGTTCCAGTTGTCCCATAGCTGGTCGGCGGCCATGGCGTTGTGCAGCCGCGCCGGGCCGGGTTCCGACTCGGCGAACTTGCCGAAGTAGTTGTCTTCCGCGGCGGTGGCCAGTGACGTGTGGTTGTCGGTGCTGCCGATCATGCCGAACTTGAACGGGTTGACGCCCAGTTGCGCCTCGTAGCCGAGGCCCAGCTTCAGCGCCCCGCGGGCGTACTCGTGGGCCAGCATCCAGTCTTCCTTGGCGGCGGTTCTGCCGATGTTGTCCCAGTCCCAGGTCTCGAAGTCGGCGAACTCATCGTGCGGCGACAGGGTGGGATGGGCTTCGCTGTCGCCCTTCACCTGGGTGACCTCGGCCACCGGCTCCCAGCGCGAGCGCAGTTCCGCGTAGGCGCGGTCGATGGGCCGGCCGTCGACCGTCTTCGACGGGAACATCATGCCGTTGGAGAGATTGCCGTTGTGGGGGATGGCCAGCACCTCGCCGCCGGTTTCTTCCTCGTAGCGCGCCAGCGCCCGCCACAGGTCTTGCGGGTCGAGGCTTTCCTGGCCCGAGAACGGCGGCAGTTGGCCCACCAGCTCGGCGCCGTCGCGGTAGATCACCACCCGGTGCAGGTTGTTGCCGTCGATCATCGATGTCCATTCGTAACCGGTGAGCGCGGTGAAGCGCCCGGGGTCGTTATAGGCGTCGGCGGTCTGCGCCACGTCCTGCCAGATCAGGCTGCGCGTCTCGTAGGGGAAGGGCGGGTTGTTGTCCGGGTCGGCCATGCTGGCGGTGAATGCGCCGATCAGCATGGCCGGGTTGCCCTCGGCGATGAACTGGCTCCACAGCTTGCCGGTTTCGGTGTCGACCACCAGCGGGTCGCCGACGTTGAAGCGGTAATAGCCGCCGAGATACTCGGCGTGGTCGGACACCACCAGGAAGTCGAGCGGCCGGCGCAGGCGCACGCGCATGCCGTTGTGGGCGGTGAGCTCCTCGCCCCGGGCAAAGCGGTAGGCGTCCGCCGCGGTCAGGTTCATGTTGCCCAGGGAATAGGCGTCCGCGGAGTTGCGCGAGTGCAGGTGGGTGTCGCCCCAGTACAGGTTCTGCGGGTAGTTCTTGCCCACCGGCGCCGAATACTGCGCATCGGCCAGTGCCCCCGCCGCGGCCAGCCCGGCGGCCAGCGCACCGGCCCACCGTGCGAGTTGCATCGATACCCTGTGCCGCTGCCCCGTGACCCTGTGCCGTTGCTCCATGACCAGCCTTCCACGTGCATCCAGCGATGGGCGCCGACTTTGCTTGTTCGCCAGCCACGATGCAACCGCCTGGTGGGTGGATGTGGCGATAGAAAACGTGGGTGCCTGGCTTTTTTCGTACGATAGGCTTCTCAGGGCGGGATTGACGGTTGGTTGATGTGGTGGTTGAGCATCCGGTTGTGGGGATATTGCTGGCCGGGGGTCGGTCACGGCGCATGGGGTCGGTTGCGGGCGGCGACAAGTGCCTGATGACGCTGGGCGGGCGGACGGTTCTCGAGCACGTGATCGAGCGGGCCGCGCCCCAGGTGAATCGGTTGGTATTGAACGCCAATGGCGATGCGGGGCGGTTCGCGTCGTTTGGCCTGCCGGTGATCGCAGACAGCGTGGGGGAGGGTTCCACAGGGGGCGCAGGTGCCAGGAATGCGGCGGATCCCAGGAATGGGGCGGATAGCAGTAAGCGGCAAGGCCCCGGCAAGGGGGCGGGTGTCGGGCCGCTGGCGGGCGTGCTGGCCGGGTTGGACTGGGCTGCCGGGCAGATGCCGGATGCCGGCCATGTGGCCAGCTTTGCGACGGATACGCCGTTCTTCCCGACAGACCTGGTGCGGCGCCTGTACCTGGAGATCGAGCGCGGTGCGCAGCTGGCCTGTGCGCGTTCGGGCGGGCGCCTGCAGCCGGTGTTTGCCGTCTGGCCGGTTGCGCTGCGGCATGAACTGCGCCGTGCCCTGGTGGTGGAAGGCGTGCGCAAGGTCGATCGGTGGACGGCCCGGTACCGCCTGGCGGTGGTCGATTACGCGGTCGAGCCGTTCGATCCGTTCTTCAACCTCAACAAGCCGGCGCACCTCGCCGTCGCGGCATCGCTGCTTCGGTAACCGCGCTCCTTTACCATACCGGCCACGCTTCTGTTCACGGGGACACGGGAGGCAACGCACATGAACCATCCGGTGACGGTGAAGGTATGGGACTGGCCGCTCAGGCTATGGCACTGGCTGTTTGCGGCTTGCCTGTGCTGCCTGTTGTACACCGGGCTGTCGGGCGACCTGTTCCTGCTGGAATGGCACATGCGCTTCGGCTGCGCGATGGTGGGGCTGGTGCTGTTCCGGTTGCTGTGGGGTGTGTGGGGCGGGCGCCATGCGCGCTGGCCGGGCTACCGGGTGGGGCCGCGGGCGTTTTTCCGGCACTTCACCGGTGGCCGCGCGGACGACCCGCACACGGCGCCGGGCCGCCTGCTGGCGGTTGCCCTGGTGGGGCTGGCGGCGCTGCAGGCGGGCACGGGGCTGTTCGCCAACGACGCCATGTTCAATGAAGGCCCCCTGGCCCGCTATGTTTCCGGCGATACCTCGAACGACCTGACCTGGGTGCACAACCGCGTATTCATCGCCATCATCGCCTGTATCGCGGTACACCTGACGGCCCACATCGTGTACGCCGTGCACAAGGACCGCACGCCGCTGGCCATGTTCACCGGGCACAAACCCGTACCGGTTCCGGCAACCCCCGACTACTGGCTGCGAGCCCTGGTCACAGCCTTGATTGCCGGCGGGCTAGTCTGGGGTGGGCTTGTGTACTTCTAGAATTTTTGAGCGGCCTTGATGTGTACAGATGAGTTGCATTCTGCATCGTTCTCCTCCATGCCGAGGCATGTGGGGCTCAAGACGCCACCGGTGTTGTTCGAGTACATTTAACCACCGTCAACCCACGCATTCCCTATCCGAGCAAAGGCGAGGCCCATGTACGAAGAGATCATCTACGAAGTCGACGACTCGGTCGCCGTCATCACCATGAACCGCCCCGAGACCCTCAACGCGCTCACCGACCGCACCCAGGCGGAGATCCGACATGCGCTTGACCAGTCCGAACGCAACGAGGATGTGATCGGCAGCGTGCTCACCGGTGCCGGACGCGGCTTTTGCTCCGGCGTGGACATGAACGCCCTCGGCGCGATGAGCGAGGCCGGCCGGCGGCTAGGCGACCGCTACGCCGACCTCGCTGCCGATCCTGGCAATCCGGACAACGACCCGAACTTCGAAATCGGCGCGGCATACTTCCTCGGCCTGCGCAAGCCGCTGATCGCGGCGATCAACGGCGCCTGCGCGGGTATGGGGTTCAGCTACGCGGTCTTCTGCGACCTGCGCTTCGCCGACCGCAACGCACGGTTCGTCACCGCGTTCTCGCAACGGGGACTGATCGCCGAACATGGCACCAGTTGGATGCTGCCGCGCCTCATCGGCCCGGCCAACGCCCTCGACATCCTCTGGACGGGGCGCCGCTTCGACGGCGAGGAAGCCGCGCGCCTCGGCCTCGTCAACCGCGTCTCGGAACCCGGCGAGTGCGTCAACGACGCCGTGGAGTACCTGCGCGAGATCAGCAGGACGGCGGCGCCGAACTCGCTGATGATGATGAAGAGGCAGGTCTACCGGCATCTCAACGCCGAGCTTCACCCGGCGATGGTCGAGTCCAATACCTGGATGGACGAGAGCCTCGCCCGCGGCGATTTCAAGGAAGGGGTCGCGTCGTTCGTGGAACGCCGGGCACCGAGCTTCGCGCGGGTGAAGGTGGACTAGGAGACCCCCGATCCCCATCTCGAAGGACAGGTCGGCCGGGTAGTGCGGCCAGTTGACGCAGCAAATTATCCAAACTTATCCA
>CAZNFI010000137.1:6625-8166 GCA_964572185.1 uncultured Pseudomonadales bacterium | reverse complement strand
GGTGCCGGATGACCGGCCAGGGCAGGTGCCGGATGACCGGCCAAGGCAGAGGAGCGAGAATATCGGGCGCATTTGAGCGACGAGGCGCTTTCCAAGCGACACCGTCAGGCGGGATGCAGCGGCGTTCGAATGCCGGCGGACTTTTGCCACGGGCTGCTAGGCGCGCGGGTCTACCCGCCAGAAGCGGACAGAGGTGGGAATCGAGCCGCTGCTCCGATACTTGGCGGCATAGGCGCCGAGCGCGTTGGCGATGGCCATTGGATCTTCAACGAGGGTCAGCCGCGCCTCGTAGAGTGACTCGCCGATCTTCAGCACGACATTGGGATCGTCGGCGACCCAGGCCGCCCAGTTCTTGGTTTCCCAGCGGTTTGCCGCCACGTACAGATCGCCTTCATGGGTGCCGCAGATAATGGTGACGGAGTGCGGCAGAAAGTAGGGCGCCGCCACCTGGATGGCGATCTCCAGGTGCTCGTTGGTAAAGCTCCAGTCGTCCGGATAGGCTGCCGCCTCGCCGCGCAGCCACAATCCGGGCCGCTGATCCCTCGGCTCGCACGCACCCAACAGCAGCACCGCGCCCAGAACGAACATGGCTCTTGACATCGCTTGTCTCAACGGTCGGTAATCTGGCTACGGGCGCTGCCCGGCGGCGAATGCGCCTGGATCACTCAGCAATAAGCCGAAGGTGGAACGCCGCGCCCGGTTGCCGCGGCAACGGCTGCGACCGGCAGCAGCGCCGACGGCGCCAATGCGTGGTCGGCCGGTTTGGTCGGCGGCGGTTTCGGTTTGGGCAGTTCGCGGCTGGTATCCGGACCGAGCACAAACAGCGCAGCCAGCGCAATCAGGGTCCAAACGATCAGGGAAAGGGCCAGTTTCATCTACGGGTTCCTCAAGTGTCTGGCATTGCCGGGGGCAAAAGCGCGCGTATTCTAACCGCGAGCAGGCCGCCTAGGCCACGCCGATTTGCTCAGACCAGGTTGACTCGCATGCCGCACAGGTATACCTGGCGGTCGCCGCTGCGAACGTCGCGCGCCTCTGCCGCCCGCAGCACCGCCCGGGCATCGGCGCAGGCCACATCGATGCCGCCGAGCCCTTCCGGGCGTCCGTCGGCGCAGGCCACGAAACGTAGCGTGGCATTTTCCAGCGCAAGCGTCTGGTGGCCGTCGCCGGTCAGTGGAATCTGGGCAATCTCCGACCAGCGCGCCGCGGTCGCGGCAGGGTCATCGCACTGCATTTCCGCGGCCACGATGCCGGTCACCCGTTGCAGCCGCCGAAACCGGTGCCAGTCATCGCCGGCAGGCTCCCAGGGGCCGTCGGGTTCGTGTGCACGCTCGCCGAGCTGCTCGTCGATCTCGAAGAACGAGCCACCCGTGTCGCGGGGATGCAACTGCATGTGCCGATAGCCCGGCGTGTCGTACTGATTGACGATGCGGATGCCGAGTTCTTCAACCCGCGCACGCCGTGGCGCATGCGCGTCGCACTGAGTGATGACCATGTAACCGCCATCGCCGCCGCGCCTGTCGAGGTAGCGGCCACCGGCGGTG
>CAZNFI010000137.1:1707-6519 GCA_964572185.1 uncultured Pseudomonadales bacterium | reverse complement strand
CACCACCTCAAGGAGCTGGTTGCCGATGGGTAGCAGGGCGTTTTCCAGTCCGAAGGCTCCGACGCCCGGATCACGGTGCCCGACCGCAATATCCAACACCTCGGTCAGTTCTTCCTCAACCGCCTTGAGGTTCCGGGCGACCAGCGCGATCTGTCTAAGTCTCAGCCACATGTGTCCGTCTCCTGTTGTTCCAATCCTCCGGCCATGAGCCGCCAGCCCACGCGCCCGTACCGGGCCGCTCGCGGAGCCGACCCATGGACCAGTATAGCGTCACCGTCTCAGGGCGCCGTATCGGCCACGTGGCAGGCCAGACAGCGCCGGGTCGGGCCATGCGGCAGGCCATCGGCCTGTCGCTGCACGTGGCAGGTACGGCACAGGGCGTGAAACTGCGCTTCGAGCAGATGCCCGACAGCCGCGGAATGCTCATGACAGTCGAAGCACAGCCCGTCGCCGCTGTCGTCCGCAAAGTTGTGATGGCAGCCGATGCAGTTGACCTCGCGATGATCGAGGTGCGCGAACGATAGCGGCAACGGTCTTGCGGCGGCCACGGTCTCGCGGCGGTTTTCCGACAACCAGAACCAGCCCGCCAGGGCCAGCCCGACGAGGATCGCAACCGCCAGCAGGCGCACGTCAGAAGTTTCTCGGCGCCACCACAAGGGCGGCGACAACAACCAGCAGCAAAAGCAGGTTGCGGCCCAGCCATGGCCCAGACGACGTGGTGCCCGCCGGCCGGGCGCCACCGTGGTCCGGCCGCGCGACCCCGGGCCAGGCGACACACCCAAGCAACACGGCAGTGAACAGGGCCGTACCCGCCCAGTGATTCAGGTAAAAGCCGCTGCCCGCGATGTGATACCCGGCCAGCCCAACCACCAGCGTCGCAAACGCCCAGTGCACATGGCGGAAGCCGCGGCGGTCGTAGAATTTGCGCCGACGGCCGCGCGACGACGTCAGCGCGACCACCACCAGCAGCACCAACGCAAACAGCCCCGCCCCCATGTACGCCGGCATGGTCGGTTTCAGATATTCGAGCAGGGTGTCGTCCAGCAGCAACAGGTACCCGCCGTGCACGGCGGTCAGCAGCACGGCGGCCCAGGCCAGCAGGCGGTGTCGGTTCGCGCGCCCCGGCTCGAAGCTCAGGGCGAGAACCAGTGCCAGGGCCGCAAGGCCGATGCCGTTGCCCAGATCCCACAGCCAGCCGCCGCCAGCCGGGGTGGGTGTCAGCCAGGTGGCAATACAGAGCAGCGTGCCAATGCCGGTCAGCAGCCGCATGCCGCCATCCGGAACCGTCGCGTCCCACCACCGCAAACGCTCCAGTCAGACCATTGAAGCGGTTGCCGAGCGCAGTTTCGGTCCACTCAGATGGTCCGACCCAATGCTGCGCCCGCGTGCATGGCGCTCATGATGCTGTTGCGGCCGCGAACATCACCGACCAGATGATGGGGAACGGAGTTGGCGGCCAGTTCCTGCGCGAGCGCGCGATTGGGCTCGTTGTAGCCGACGAACACCACCAGTGCCGCTGCCAGGCGCCGCACCCGGTCGGTAAAGAGTACGCCGATGTCGACCGCGTCCGGCGAAATCTCGCGAATGTAGTGTCCACCGACAAAGTCGAAGTCCCCGGAAAACAGCCGTTCGCGCGCCGCGCCCGCCGTGACCGCGGGGAACGGCAGCGAACCGCCGATGCTGTCGTGCCGGGAAACCAGGGTCACCTGGGCGCCCGCTTTCAGCAGCACATCGGCCACGGAAATAGCTTCGAACGACCCGGTGTCGTCATAAACAACCGCCGGGCCGTCGATGTGGAATTGACCCCCGAAGCCGAAGAAATCCCAGGAATCATGCACATGGGGCAGATCGAAGCCGGGCACCGGCGCCGCCGGAGTCGATAGCTGGAAGCCGTCGGCGCGGGGCGTCGTACCGGTGGCGATGACGACTTCGTCCGGCGCCAGAGACTCGACGGTGGCGCTGTCCACGGGTGCATTCAGGCGCACGCTGACGCCGAGCACGTCGATCTCCTGTTCCAGCCAGCCGACGATCGCGCCGACATCCGCCCGGTGCGGTGCGCCGGCGGCCATGGCCACCTGCCCTCCCAGGCGCTGCATTGCCTCGTGCACCTCGACCTCGTGGCCGCGCAACGCCGCATTGCGCGCAAACTCGAGGCCGGCCGGGCCACCGCCGGCAACCAGGATCTTCTTGGGCTCGGCGACCCGGTCATCGGGCTCGTAGGGCAACGCGTTCTCCCGGGCATTGGTGTAGTTGACCACGCAGCTCACGCGGCCATTGGTCATCAACTGGCCGACACAGCCCATGTTGGTGCCCAGGCACGGGCGCACCCGGTGTTCCTCGCGCCGCCGCGCCTTGTTGACCAGTTCCGGGTCGGCGATGAGCGCGCGCACCATGGACACCATCTCGGCGGCGCCGCTGTCGACCAGGTGCAGGGCGTGATCGAGGGTCATGATGCGGCCCACCACCATGACCGGGCTCGACAGGTCCGGCGCGATCACCTCGTTCGCCGGCATCTCCACCCCCAGCGGATCGTCCGCCGGCGCAATCAGCTTGTGAAAGCGCCAGTACGCGCCCATGTGCAGCGACACATAATCGACCCGGTCGTCCACGGCCCGCGCGACACGGGCGTTATCGACCGCGGTCAGACCGCCGGGCACATGGTCCTCGTTGGGCAGGCGCACGCCCATGGCGAATTCGGCATCGCCCACGGCGGCGCGTACCGCGGCAATGATCTCCTGCAGAAAACGCAGCCGGTTCTCGAACGACCCGCCGTACTGGTCATCCCGCTTGTTCAGTGCCGGGGACAGGAACTCGTGAATCAGGTAACCGCTCGAGGCGTGAATGTCGATGCCATCCAGGCCCGCGTCCCGACAGCGCCGCGCCGCGTTGGCGAAATGCTCCACCACGTCGTCAATCATGGACTTGGTCATGGCGATGGGCACCACGCCCGCCATCGGGTTGGGCACCGCGCTGGCCGACCAGTGTTCCGGCATGCCCGCCGCCTCCGCATAGCCTGCGCCCGGATGGTAAAGCTGCAACAGCAGCTTCATGCCGGTCGGGCGTATGCGCTCGGCAATGCGGGCAAGCCCGGGCAGGCAGGCATCGTCCCAGAGCGGAATGCGCCCCGGCGCAAGCGGGTGCACACTGGTGGCTTCGATGGTCGACATGCCCACGCCGCCCCGGCCCCTCGCCTCGTGATAGGCGATCAGGGCCTCTTCGGTCAGCCCGGTGGAATGTGCAGAGCGCACGATGCGGTTCCTGATGGTAATGGGGCCGACTTTCACGGGCTCGAACAGGCTGTCGTACAGGGCCATGGGCTGCGCTTCCTCCGATCTCGCGTTTTCATGAACGGGCTGGTATGGCGTGAATCTATCAGATTAGCCGACCGACCATCGCTTTCCGTACCGGCTAATGACCGGGATCGAGAAATCGTTGCACGCGAGTAGAAAACCCGGCGTGCCGGAGGCCCGCACCGCATGGCCACTCGCTGCCCGGAAAGACCACATCGCAAGACGTTTGTTCCAGCAAAGTCCGGCAAGCCCGTTCCGCACCGGCAATCCAAACAATCGCTTGACTACTACTTCAATCTGTCGCGCAATCCGCGCCATGAATTCCCGAGCCTGCGTCATCGGCGATGTCGGCGGCACCAATGCGCGCTTTGCACTCGCCTGCCCGGACCGCGCGGGGTTCGTGGAGGAAAGAGCCTACTTCTGTGCCGACTTTCCATCGCTCGAGACAGCAATCGCAGCCTACCTGCTCGATGCCGGGCTACAGGGTGCGGGCACAATCTGCCTGGCGGTGGCCGGGCCGATCTTTGACGGCGCGGTTCAGTTCACCAACAGTCCCTGGCAGATCGCTGAAGGGCCACTACGGGCGGAATTCGACACCGACCGGGTGCGCCTCATCAACGACTTCGAGGCCATTGCCTGGGCGATTCCCCTGCTGGCCGGCGATGCCTGCCACCGGGTCGGCAACGCGGCGGCGCCCGACCTGAGCCGGGACGACTTCACCATCGGCGTGCTGGGCCCCGGCACCGGCCTCGGCGCCGCCGGGCTGGTGCGCCGCGGCGGCCTCACCGCACCCCTGGTCACCGAAGCGGGCCACGTCGGCTTCGCCCCCGAGACGAAAGAACAATTCGAATTGCTCGCCCGGCTGCAGGACCGCTTCGATCGGGTCTCCGATGAGCGCCTGGCATCCGGCGCGGGCGTGGAAAACATTTACCGCGCATTCAGCCCGGGCGAACACCCGAGCCCGCGCGCAGCGGAGATTTTCGATCGCGCCCGGGCGGGCGACGCCAATGCGCTCCGATCCGTCGACGTGTTCTTCGAGATGCTCGGCCAGATTGCCGGCAATCTGGCCCTGTCCATCGGCGCCTTCCAGGGAATCTACATCGCCGGTGGCATCGCGCAGCGGCACCTCGATCTGCTCACCAGGAGCCGCTTCCGGTCAGGTTTCGAAAACAAGGGCCGGCACCAGCGCATCATGAAAGCGATTCCCACGCTGGCGGTCATCCACCCCCAGCCGGGGCTGCTCGGGGCAAGCCATGTCGCCCGCCGGTTGCTTTCCTAGCCCCTCACGCAGGGCAGGCACTTCGAATTGCACCGCTATCCGGCACGCATGCCCCTGCTACGGGAGCAGCCGGCCGCGCCGCGCCGGTAATCCCGGGTGCGCCTGGCTTACGCGGCCTGGCTGCCTCCAGAGCGCCGCCGTTCCGCAAGTTCGATCTCTATGCGGGCGACCAGTTTGCTGTCGAGCCGGTAGAAAAGAATGGCCGCGGCGCCCAGCAGGGACAGCACCGCGGGGAACAGGGTG
>CAZNFI010000137.1:0-1697 GCA_964572185.1 uncultured Pseudomonadales bacterium | reverse complement strand
CGAGGTCGATCCAGAATGCAACTCATCTGTACACATCAAGGTCGCTCAACGATTCTAGCGCAACCAGTCGAGCGTATCGTCCAGCGCCAGTTCCAGCTTGTCGAACAGTTCGCCCACCTGGTCATCGGTAATCACCAGCGGCGGGCAGATGGCCATGATATCCACCAGATTGCGCAGTATCAGCCCGTGCGCCTCGCAGCGATCATTGCAATAGGCGCCGACTCCCTGCGCAGGCGCAAATGGCGTCCGCGTAGCCTTGTCGGCCATCAGCTCCACGCCGCCGATAAGGCCTGCGCCGCGCACATGGCCGACCAGCGGGTGTTCGACGAGCGCCAGCAGCCGTTGCTGGAAGGTTTCGCCGACCCGCGCGGCATGCTCGAACAGGTTCCGCTCTTCCATTAGTTCCAGGGTGCGCAGCCCCACGGCCGCGCATACCGGGTGGCCGGAATAGGTGAAGCCATGCCCGAACACACCGGCCCGGGCGCTCGCCTCCACGAAGGGTTCATACAGGAACTCGGGGATGATCACGGCGGATATCGGCTGGTAGGCGGAACTCAATGCCTTGGCCACGCTCATGGTGGTTGGCTTGATACCCATGGTCTGGGCACCGAAAGCATTGCCGGTGCGGCCGAACCCGCAGATCACTTCGTCGTCGATGAACAGGATGTCGTGCCTGGCCAGCAGCGCCTGAACTTTTTCGTAGTACCCGGCCGGCGGCACGATGACGCCACCCGCCCCGAGTATGGGCTCGGCTATGAACGCGGCGATGGTCTCCGGGCCCTCCCGTTCGATCAGGTCTTCGAGACTGGCGACGATCCGGTCGCAGAATTCGCTTTCGCTCTCGGCATCGTGTGCATCCCGATAGAAATGCGGGCGGTCGGTGTGCAGTACCTGGGGGATCGGCAGGTCGAAGTTGGCGTGAAAGGGCGGCAGCCCGGTCAGTGAGCCGGCGGCAACGGTGACCCCGTGGTAGCCACCGAGGCGGGATATGATTTTTTTCTTCTCCGGCTTGCCGATGGCGTTGTGGTAGTACCACATCAGCTTGACCTGGGTATCGTTGGCATCGCTGCCGGAGAGCCCGAAAAACACCCGTCCCGCTTCGAACGGCACCATCGCCTTCAGCTTTTCGGCGAGCAGGATGCTGGGTTCATGGGTCTTGCCGGCGAACAACTGCGAGTAGCTGAGCTGTTTCATCTGTTCCGCGGCCACCCGGGCGAGTTCTTCCTCGCCGTAGCCGAGCGCCGTGCACCACAACCCTGCCAGGCCCTCCAGGTACTGTTTGCCGCGGTTGTCCCACAGGTAGACGCCCTTGGCCCGGGCATGCACCGCAGGACCCTTTTCCCGGTGCAGTTTCAGGTTGGTGGTGGGGTGCAGCAGGTGTTCGAGATCTTTCGCTTCCAGCGAGCCCGGTGGAAATTCATTGTGCAGCGGTTCCGCCATGTTCCTTCTTCCTGTTTGTCTTCCTGTTTGTCGTCTGTCTGTTTGTCGTCTGCGTGCCGTGTTCGGCCTGCTGCCGGCCGCCCGTAGTCCATCTCCGGCCGGCCCGGTCGGGCGAAAGATGCGCTTGCGTAAAGTCAAGCCCGGGGCCGGCGTGCGGCCCTTGGCCGGCATCCGCGTAGCCTGCCGGCGAAAGTCTACCGCCTAAGCCTCACCAGCGCACAATCCGCCGCTGACGCGACAAAGCAGGCGGGACAGGA
>CAZNFI010000136.1:0-8312 GCA_964572185.1 uncultured Pseudomonadales bacterium | reverse complement strand
GTACCGCCGGCGCTTCAGGCGGCAGGGCGACGCCGTAGTGCGCAGCATCGTAGGCGGTCCAGCGCGGCGTCGGAAAAACCCCAGCCGCCGAAGAAGCGCACAGTCATGCGTGGCCCGGTGGTGGCGTACACTTCCCTGCGCTGCATCGCATCCCAGATGGCTGCGCGGGTGTTTTCCGTGGCCCACACCGCCGCATATCCCGATGCCCCGAACTCCCAGATGTCCCACATCGGCTGATCACCCACCTCGAACATGGGCTGCCCGACACGCTCCGCCGACGGCTCCATCAGCGAAAACTTGCCGAAAAAATTGTTCTCCTCCCCGGTCGACAGGGCCGTGTGGCTGTCCGTGGACCCCACCATGCCGAACCGGTAGGGGTTGGTGCCAAGCTCGCGCTCGAGCCTGAGCCCGTTCTTCAATGCCTCCCTGGCGTATTCGTATTGCAGCATGTCCGGCGTTTTCAGGGTTTCCAGCGAGACATTGCCGCGATCCCAGGTTTCGAAGTCGGCGAATTCGTCGGTCGGGGAAAGATACGGATGCGCCTCGCTGTCTCCCTTGATCTGCGTCACTTCATAGAGCGGCTCCCAGCGGCTGCGGGTTGCGACGTAATCGGCATCAATGGCATTGCCGGTGTTCGGGTTCGTCTCCACCGGGAACATCTGGCCGTTGGACAGGTTGCCGTTGTGGGCCAGGGCCAGCACCCGGCCGCCGGTCTCCTGTTCGTAGCGCGCCATCCAGGACCACAGATCCTGGGGATCGATGCTGTCGGCCGCCGTAAACGGAAACAGCCGGCGTGCCTTGTCGGCGTCGTCCCGGTACAGCACGTTGCGGTGCAGCTTGTCGCCGCTTCGAGTGGGCGTCCATTCATAGCCGATCAGCGCGGTGAACTTGCCCGGTTCATTGAATCGGTCGGCCGTCTCGACGTAGCGCTCCCAGACCGAGCGCATCAGCGCCCGGTCGAGCAACGGACCGGAGTAGTCACCGTCCAGCACGTTTCCAATCACCGCCAGGGCCTCGGCCGCCGCATCGCCGCCCGCCTGGAGCCGGTCGTACAGATCGCGAATCTCTCCATGTTCGAGCAGTGCCGGATTGCCGTGAATGAGCTGATCCATCACGCCGAGCAGATCGGAGTGATCCGAGACCACCAGGAAATCGAGCGGCCGCGACAAGCGGGCCTGCAGACACATGGGATAACATCGAATGACCGATACACAAGCAGACAGGATTACGTTGCCGTGATCGACCTGTATACCTCGGCCACCGCCAACGGCCGCAAGGCATCGATCGCCCTGGAAGAGTTCGGCTGCGAGTACAGGGTGCATCCGGTGGACCTCGCCAAGGGTGAACAGTTCGCCCCCGCATTCCTCGAGATCAGCCCCAATGGAAAGATCCCGGTGATCCATGATCGGGACACCGGTCGCGCCATGATGGAGTCGGGCGCCATCATGCTTTACCTGGCAGAGCGACATGGCCGCTTCTGGGGCGATGACCGGTGGCAGACCATCGAGTGGCTGATGCTGCAGGTCGCCGGCATCGGGCCCATACTCGGCGAGGCACACCGCTTCCTGTACTACAACCCGAACAAGGCACCCTTTGCGGAAGACCATTTCGCGGCGGAAGCGAGGCGGCTGTACGGGGTGCTGGACAAACGGGTCTCGCAAAGAGGCTACCTTGCAGGATCTTACTCCATCGCTGACATGGCCACCTGGCCCTGGGTATCGCGCTATGCATGGCAGCGCATCGACTGGGCTGATTTCCCGAGCCTGAAGCGCTGGTACCTGGAAATCGCCGACCGGCCCGCCGTGCAGCGCGGCTATGACGTGCCGATGTGCGTCAATCCCATTCCGCGACCCTGAACGCAACGGGTCGGCATCCCTTGCCGTCGGCAGCACCCTGTTCGACGCCGTCAATAAACCTCGATTTGAATACCGCTGCGCGGCGTGCCCCACAGGGGCGGCGGTCCGCTTGTGATCGGCGGTACCGACAGCGCCTCCGCCAGCGCCACACAAATGCCATCGCAGGCGCTAAAACCACCGTTATTGTTCCCAGCAACACAAGGCGACCTTTGCAGGCCGCCCGGTTGAGTACGGTTATCGGACTTCAGGGTTGCGTGTGCGTTACCGCCGGTAAGACATGCGCAGATAGCCGACGCGGCCGGGCAGGTCGTGGACCACCTGGCTCATGCCGATGACGCTGCAGGGGAAGCACAGCGGCGGGTCTTCGTCGAAGACGTTGTTGAATCCGAGGGTCACCGTTATGCCCTCGCCCATCAGTTTCGGGCTGTAGCTCAGGCGCAGGTCGGTGAACAGCGCCGAGTCCACCTTGTTGTCGCCGGAAAGCTCCATTGAATCCGTCCAGCGGAAGGCCACGGTTCCCGACCAGCGATTCTTGGTCCAGTCGACGGTGGTGGTCCAGCGCAGTTCGGGGAATGCCCGCTGGAAGGTTTCGTTGGTGTGCGTGCCGGTCAGGTCGGAAACGCTCTCCGAACCGTCGATGTTTTCCGTCGTCTCCTCGTAGTCGCTCAGGAAGGTGGCATTGAAGGTGACATCGACCTGGCCGATCGGCCAGTCGGGGCTGCTGTAAGCCACCGCCACATCGAAACCCGAAGAATCGATGGCGCCGAGGTTCTGCAACTGGTTGTCGATGACGCCAAGCACACCGTTCGAGGAACGCGGCGTCAGGCTGCAGAACTGGGCATCGAGGGTGTCGACACAGGCCACCAGCACATCGCTCGGGTTGCGACCCTGCACGGCATCGTCGATCTTGAGGTCGTAGTAGTCGATCGATGCGGTCAGCCGGGCGATCCAGTCGGTGTCGAAACTCGAACTCCAGACGGCGCCCACGTTAAAGCTGTCCGACGTCTCCGGATCGAGATTCTCGTTGCCCGCCGATATGGCGTTCAGGCTCGGGTTGGGCTGCACATAGGATGTGGGCACACCAAGTGCCGCGCAGTTGCCCTGGATATTGGCCGGAGCCGGCGCATCGCGGCCGCCGTTGGCGGAGCCGGCCAGGCCGAGCACATCGGAACAGGGGTCCTGAAAGGTGAAGTCCTCCCGCGCGGCGCCACCGAAAAGCTCGCCGATATAAGGCGCCCGGAAACCCGTGGAATAGGAACCTCGCAGTGAAATCTGCTCGACCGGCTGGAACAGCGTGCTGGCCTTGTAGGTGACCTCGGAACCGAAGGTGCTGTAATCGGAAACACGCACCGCACCATTGACTTCCCAGTACTGGCTGCCGTTGTCGAGCAGCGGCACGTTCAACTCTCCATAGTACTCGGTGACGTCGAAGTCGCCCGCCGTCGGGCCTGACGGGATACCGGCGGTGTCGCCGCTGGCGGCGATCGGGTCGGGCCGGAACGAACCGTCATGGTCCCGGTACTCGACGCCGGCTGCGAAGCCCACATCGCCGGTCGGCAGGGTGAATACCTCGCCGGAGACGTTGAAGGCGAAATTCTTGAGCGTCTGTTCGCTGTAGTCGCGCTGGGTGTAGGTCACCCAGTCGAGCATTTCCCGGGTGATCGAGCCGTTGCCGTCGGGGCCCTGGCCGCCGAAGAAGTTGAACGGCACGCAGCCCGGGGTGGCCGCGCAGATGGCCGGGTCGCCCAGGGCGGTGAGCAGCTTGGCGCCGTTGTGTGAGTTTTCTTTCTCCTGGAACCCCTGGTTATCGCCGTAACTGCCGTACAGCTCCCAGAAAACCGTGCGCTCACCCAGATCGAACTCGCCCTGAACGCCGATGGTGGCGAAATAGGTGTCGGTGTCCTGATAGAACAACCGCCCACCGGATTCCAGCGGCCGGCGCCCCATGAAGACCATGGTTCCATCGGCGATTGACAGGTCTACGCCGAAGGGATTGTAGGGATTGTCCCTGTGGACGAAGAAGTTCTCCAGGATGGGGTTGCCGGCGCCGCTGCCAAGGTACAGCGGTTCGGGCGCCGCCTTGGTGTGGGACTGCCGGTTCGTATACGAGAACGTGCCGAACACCTCGATACGGTCGGTCAGCATGTGGCGCGCGCTTGCGAAGATGTTCACGCGCTCGTTCGGCGTGCGCAGGAAGTTGAACCCAGGCCCGTTGTAGTTGAAGCGGTCCGCGGCGGTAAACGGGTGGAAGTCTCCCGAGCCCGGATTGTCCGGGTTGAACACCGGCTTGTTCATGTAGCCGTCGTTCAGTACGCCGTCATTGAGGGTGATGCTCGCACCCCCGAATGCCGAGCCCAGAATGAAGCGCCCCTGGGGCGTGAACGAGGAACAGTAGGAACCGGGTACGTCACAGGTGGTCGCATTGGGGTTGGGAAAGGCCGAGCGCTTGCGGTTGGCCGTCTCGATGCCCCCTTCGTCCCGGTAGCTGGCGCTGACGACAAAGTGCGAGCGGTCGTTGCCGCCGCCGAACTTGATGCCGGCGGAAGTCGAGGAGCCATCGTTGTGCGACAGGTATTCGCCCGTCTGCACATCCGCCTCGAAGCCGGAGAAATTACGGTCGGTGATGACGTTGACGACACCGCTGATCGCATCCGACCCGTAGATGGCCGAGGCGCCGTCCTGCAGGATCTCGATGCGGCTGATCATGTTGTCCGGCAGTGAATTCAGGTCAACGTAGCCCGGTACGCCGGATGCCGATGCCCCCGCGATCCAGCGCCGCCCGTCAACCAGGATCAGTGTGCGTATGGACTTCAGGTTGCGCAGCGCCAGTTGCACGGACCCGGCGCCGATGCCCGCCCCGTCCTGGGGAAAGCCCTGGTTGCCGGGAATGTTGAACTGCGAGTTTGGCGCCGACCCGGTAATGGGCAGGTTCTGCAGGGCATCGCCCAGGTTGGTGAAGCCGCTGTTGACCAGGTCGTCCCTGCCCAGTTCCATGACCGCGGTCGGTTCGTTGAGCGGGTCGCGGCGAATGCGCGAACCGGTGACCACCACTTCCTCGATCGCCTCCGCTTCCTCGCCGAAAACCAGTTCGAACGGCGCAATGGTCAGTGTTAGAAAAAAAACTGCAAACGCAGCAAGACAGGTACCCGATTTCATGTTCTCTCCCCCCAAACTTCGATACCGGCAGTCACCACCGGCGACCGAGAATAATGCTATCACATGCCAACTGCCCTGGTTAGAACGATTGTTCGCAATGCGCACAGTTTGTAAGGTTTGGTACAGAACTCCGGATGGGCCAAAAAGCCGATGATCGCCCCCGCCAAGCCTGGTGTCCCCGGCACAAGACCAGAGCCGCTTGATCGTTGCTGCCGTGCCCGGTCGCGGACATGAACGGCAACAGGCACGGCATCGACAAGGGCTTCGAGGTTCTGGTCATCGGCGGCGGCATCGTCGGATTGAGCGCAAGCTGGTTTCTTGCCGAGGAGGGAGTGGGCGTGCTATGCCTCGATGCCGGCCACGATGCCGGATCGGCGGCCAATGCCGGCAGCCTGCACGGGCAGATGCAAAGCCGCATGCATCGGCAGTTTCCGGAACAGCTTGCCAACTATCTGCAGATGCTGCCCACCTACCCCCGGGCGATCGACCACTGGGCGGAGATCGCCGGACGGCTTGGCGAGGACATCGAGTACCGCATTACCGGGGGACTGATGATCGCCGAAACCGGTGAACAGATGACGGCGCTGGCGAACAAGAGCCGTACCGAACACAAGTACGGGATCGAGTCCTCGTTGATCGGGCAGCGTGAACTGCTGGACCTTGCGCCCTATCTCAACCCGAGTGTACTGGGCGCCCTGCACTGCCCCAAGGAAGGCAAGATCAATCCCCTCCCGGCGATGGCCGCGGTGCGCCGGCAGGCGATCGGCGCCGGCGCCCACATCCGTGACAACACGCTCGTAAAACGGTTGCAACGCGGCGACTCCGGGTATCTCGCGGTGACCGAACGGGGAACCATCCGGGTCCCTCAGGTAGTGGTCGCCGCCGGGGCCGGTTCCGGCCGGCTGGCCGCCACCCTCGGTCTGCAACTGCCCTGTGCCGCGGAACTGCTGCAGATGTGCATCACCGAGCCAAGTGCGCCGCTGACGCACCACCTTGTCCAGCACGCGGCAGAGGCGATCACCATCAAACAACTCGGCACCGGACAGATTCTGATCGGTGGCGGCTGGCCCGCCACGAGGCACCGCGACGAGTTGCCCCCGGCGGTGGTCGCGCGGAGCCTCACCGGCAACCTGCTGCTCGCGCAACACCTGGTACCGGACATTGCGGGCCTGCAACTGCAACGCACCTGGGCCGGTGTCAACACTCTGGTCGACCTGGTGTCTGTACTCGGCCCGGTCGAGTCGTTGCCGGGCCTCCATTTCGCCGTTCCGGGCGATGCCGGGTTCACTCTGGGACCGTACTGCGCGCGACTGGTGGTCGATGCCATGCTCGGCCGCTCACCCGACTATCCGCTGCAGCCGTTTTCGCCCAACCGGTTTCAGTGACCCGCGCAATCAGGGGATCCGGCAACCCCGAGCGCCAGACTTCATCGTGCAAAGGGAATGCGCAGCACTCGCATGGAACGATTCTTCAAGTCATTGATTTTTAACATTTTTATATTTCCAGCGTGGACCTGCCAACGGAGTCCTTCGTTCGGGTCCCGAGTGGGCCGGGCAGCGCGTCCGCGGGGCGCGCTCCTCGCGTTTGCCAAACTTGCGCCCTCACGGTATATGAGTGACCATTCTGGACAGTGCCAGGGAGGCTCACCCACATCCGTATAGCGGGCTGGTCGCCACATGAACAGTTCTACGAGCAAGGGAGGAATAACGCGCCGTAACGCTCTGCGTGGCGGTCTGTCTCTATTTGCCGGCGCATGCGGCCTGCGCTCACGGCCGCTGCGCGCGAATACCGATATCCGCTGGTGGTCCACGCAGTCGTCGCCAGAACAACTTGCCGCCTACCGCTATCAGATCGCCGCCTTCGAGGCGCGGCATCCGGGCGTCCGGGTGCTGTTCGAAAAGACCTCGGACGAAGGCTACGCGGCGCAACTGGCGGCCGCTTTCGCCGGTGGCGACGTTCCCAATCTGGTCACGCACCTGCCGTCGTTCGCCGTCGCCGACTACTGGCGCGCCGGACTGCTGGCGCCCTTCGACCCGGTCATCGAGTCGGTTGGAGCGGAGCGCTTTTTCAAGGGCACCAACCGCGTCTACGAGATCGAGCCGGGCGTACATGCGGCGGCTGGAATCGGCAACACCGCCGCCAACATGCTGTGGCTGCGCACCGACCTGATGCAGCAGGCAGGCATCGAGCGCGCCCCCGCCACCTGGGACCAACTGCGCGAGGCCTGCCGCCGCATGCAGGGCCGCGGCGTATACGGCGCGCAGTTCCCCTACGCCAGGAACAGCGCCACCAGCCTGGTCATCATCAGCTTCATTCACGGCGCCGGCGGACAGATTCTGTCGCCGGAACTGGAGGTGGCCATCGACAGCCCGGAAGCCGTGAACGCACTGGAATTCTACCGGTCGATGCGCGAGTTCTGCCCGCCCGGCGCCACCGCCTATAGCTGGGGCGAAAGCCTGAGTGCCTTTGTCAGCGGCGCCACCGCTACCGGCCTGTATGCCGGACGCGTGCTCGCCAACGTGAACAACCGCAACCCGCGCCTCAAGGAACAGGTGACCTGCGTGGAGTTCCCGACCATAGCCGGCGATGTGCCCGCCTGGACGTTCAACGACTACCCCAGCGTGTTCATCCCCGCGAACGCCCCCAATCGGCAACTGACCCAGCAGTTCGCCGCCTGGCTGTACGAAGGCGAGGGATACATCCGCCAACTGCACGCCACCCCCGGACACATCCTGCCGGTGCTCAAGACCACCGCCGAGGACCAGCGCTATCTCGACCATGCGCTGGTGCGGCGTTACAGCGATGAAATTGCCCTGATGTCAAGGGCCGCGGCCGCCGGCCACAACCTGGGCTGGGAGTCTCCGCACCACCGCATCAATGTCAGGGCCGGGGCGCTGGTCAACAGCGGCATACTGGCCGAGATGGTGCAGCGTGTGGTGCTGAACGGTGACGACCCGCGCCGTGTGCTGGCCGACACGGCGCGCCGTATCGAATCGGTCATGAAGGCTTGAGCGCCCCGCGTACCTGCAAGGCGATCGGGTCATTCAGCAATCTGGACAGCGTAATCCGGAATGTCCCGCATCCGTCCCCGCAAACACGGCGCCAGCAACCCGGGCTCCATGGCTGCACCTGTGACCGCCATCGTCCGGCGTAGCAAATGGTCGCTCGATGCCCGCTACGGGCTGCTCGGCGTGCTGCTTATCGCGCCGACGGTGCTGGTGTTCTGCGCGGTGATCGTCTATCCGCTGATCTCGGCCATCTACCTCGGCCTGTTCTCCATCTACACACCGACCATGGAAG
>CAZNFI010000135.1:3758-8509 GCA_964572185.1 uncultured Pseudomonadales bacterium | reverse complement strand
AGTTGAGCAAAGTTCCGCAACGCCGTTTGGAGAATGCGTGAGCATTCTCGATCGCTTCGCCGTCAGGCGGCGCGCGGCCGTCGATCGGACCGAAGCGCTCCGATTGCCCAGAGCCGCTCTCCCGATGGCGGCGGCCCGTTCGGCCGGTTGCGCCCGCTGGCCTCAGCGCGCACACTATTCGTGCACCGGCGCCGGCGATCGCTGGCCATTCTCCGGAGGGCTCCGTGGCTGCGCCTCACGGTGGCCGGCTTGACACGCCGGCAGGCGACAGTATTCAACAGCAAACGAACTGGAGGCAGTCGATGGCGACCTACGTGATGCTCAGCACGCTCACCGATGAGGGGCGCAAGACCCTCAAGGAACGGCCGGAACGCCTGAACGAGGTCAACAAGGAGGTCGAGAGCATGGGTGCCCGGGTAGTGGCCCAGTATGCGGTGCTCGGCGGCTACGACTTCGTCAACGTGATCGATGCGCCTACCAACGAAGTGATGGCACGCCTGTCCATGGAACTCGGTTCGCGGGGCACCATCAAGATCACCACTTTCCCGGCAATTTCCATCGAGCAGTTCGTCAGCCTGATGGATTCGGCAGCGCCCCGCCAGGAAGACTGACCCTTGGGCCACTATGTGCTGCTGATGCGCGACCACTCCCAGGGCCTGAAGGCCATGCGCGAGGGGTCGGATGCGGTAACGGGCGTGTGCGAGGCACTGGAACGCTGGGAAGCTCGCATCGTCATGGGGTACCGATTGCTAGGCGAATGGGACCAGTGCTTCGTGATCGAGGCGCCCGACAATTTCAAGGCGTACCGGGCAACGCTGGCCCAGGAAATGAGTACCACGGCGGATACCGAGATTCTGCCGGCCATCGACCTGCCGCTGTTCCAACGGCTGATGCACCAGTCCGCCCACACCGACGGGCCGCATCGCTGGCAGATACGCTGGTGGGCGCGCCTGGCGCGACTGGTCGCGTATCCCTATGCCTATCAACGCTGGGGCTGGCGGTTTTTCACCGAGCATCGGGTGCATGGCAAGGAAAAGTTCGATGCCATACGGGGGCCGTGCATCGTCATCTCCAATCACCAGAGCCATTTCGACCAGTACTGCCTCATGAAGGCCCTCCCGCTGCGCATCCGCACCAACCTGTTCTACGGCGCCGCCGCCGACCGCTGGTTTCTCAAGGGACGCAAGCAGATCACGCTGCGGCCCTGGTACCAGTCACTGGTGATGGGCCTGTATCCGATTCGGCGGGGCGGCGGTTCCCGTACTCTCGAGTACCCGCAATGGCTGCTCGAACAGGGCGCGAACCTGATGCTGTTTCCCGAGGGCACACGGGCGCGCGGCCGGCATCTGTCCCATTTCAAGCACGGCGTCTCCATTCTGGCGCTGGAGAAGAACGTGCCGGTAGTGCCGGTGTATCTCGAAGGCCTGAAACAGATTCGTCCTCCGGGTACCCGGGAAATCCGGCCGGGGCCGGTCGCCGCGCATGTGCTCGACCCCATCCGCTTCGCTCCCGGAACCACGGTTCCCCAAGCCACGGAACGCCTGTACGCGACAATGCGCGACTTTCACGAGTCGATTCTGGTGAAAAACGGGTGGTAGGAGAGGGCCGTTGCCTGGCCGCGTGAAGTACGGCGGCAAGGACAACCGCCCGACTCGGGGTAGAAAAGAATCCGCCGGCTCAACGGGCGTAATGCTGTCCGCGGAGCCGGCGTAGATGCGGGGGAGGGGGAGGGAAGGGGAGAACGCCCCCGCAGTTCAGGCTGCCGCTTTGGCGGCGCTGCTCTTGGTGGAGCGCTTGGCCTGCGGCTTCTCTTCGGCGTTGAAAGCCTTGCGAATGGTCTCGTTGTTGGCGTTGAAGGCATCCTGCAGCATCTCGCCACGGGTCTTCAGGGTTTCCTGGGCGCCGTTCCAGAGTTGTTCGCCGTACTCGCGCTGCAGGTCGACAAAGCCCTGGATGTCCTTCACCTCGGGCAACCGGCCCGCGAAGTCCTGGTTGAACTGAACGTAGTCGCTGAAGCTCTTGGAATCGAACTCGGTGATCTTGCGGAACCACTCGGAATTCAGTTCCATCAGGTCGCGGCCAAGTTGCATCTGCTTTTCCATGGTGTTCATCGGATATCTCCATCAAGTTGCGATTTGGTGGGCAGCGCTATGCTGCATTGCACACAAGCGTGAATTGTGCATCGCAATATTGTGCAATGCAACATTTTTTTGAGCGTTAGAGTCACTATCGGGCGTTCAAGACCCGAAATCGGGATCTGCGACCGGATTCCAGGCCGGTATTGTACGAATCTGGTTCAATTCCCGGCCTGGAGATTCAGTGACTCGCGAGTTGGATGCCTATCGCCGTGAGCGAGAATCATGCGCTGCAACAACTGGCATACGTCACGTTGCATGCCTGCGGTCTTCGTCTTGCGCCAGCCGTTTGGAGGCGCTGTGCCGATCCCGTCTTCGCGCCCCGGCATCGGTGACGCCGTTCGAGCGTTACAGTTGCAGGGCGTGGTCGGCGTGGTCGGTCAGCCCGTCCACGTCGAAGGTCATCATCACCAGGTCGTGCAGCGCGCCGTTGCGATCTTCCACATAGTCGCTCAGCAGGGCTTCGGGAACGAACCCCAACCGCTGAAAGGCCGCCTGGGCGCCGCGCTGGTCGGGGGTCATGTTGGCGACCAGCTTTTTCAGACCGAGGCTTCTGGCGAGATCGAATATCCTGCTGCTCAGGTGGCGTCCGAGACCCTGTCCCCGGTAGTCGCGGCCCACCGTCAGGCGGATTTCGCCAACGCGCCGGGTCCAGCGCGCCGGTGTACGGTCGACTGTCGCATAGCCGGCCATCATTTCGCCATCGTAGGCGATGATCGATACGGTGGTGCCATCGGCCACGTTGGCCAGCCACTTGTCGACGGCTTCCGGCTGGGTGATGTCGACGCGCAGGAACAGCAGGTCGGATTCGGGCAATGCGCGCGCGAATGCGAGAATCGCCTCGCGGTCGTCCGGGCCGACGACGCGCAATTCGATGCGGCGCCCGTCCGACGGCGTCACTTCCTGTGGATAAAGTTCGAGGGTATTTTCGATACTGGTGATGGCGGACATGGGTACTCCCTGAAAGATCAGTTTGCGGCCGCGGCCTGCTGTTGCTCGGCGGCCCGCAGTAGTTCATTGAAGGTATCGTCGACGCGGTTTGCCATGAGATCGAGATCCGGCATCAGCCGTGGGTCGCAGATGAAATTGAAGTACAGGTTCCTGTTGTAGCTGGACACCACGATTCCGAATCCCATGGTTCCGCTCAGCATCAGCATGCCCAGGTTGTCCAGAATGCGGTGACCGGCCAGGTACTGGGTGGTCTGAACGCCCGGTACATTGGTGCAGACGAAATTGAAACCGAGCATGGGCAGCCGTGGGCCGAAGCTGGGGGGCACCGGCAGCGGGAAGGCCGATGGGATCACTGTGGGATCCAGTGGCGTGCCCACGAACTGGGTCGGCGCCATGGCGACCGGGGGCACTTCCGGGGCTGCCTCCATCATCAGTTGCATGGCCTGGGCTTCCCGGTTGTTCTTGATCTGCTCGGTTTCCCAGCGCACCTTTTGCAGCCGCTCGGTGATCTCCATGGGATTGGCCGCGAACAGCGGGAAGATTCCGGAGACCCGGTTGCCCAGCGCCCCGCGCTCGTCTTCCGTACGCACGTTCACCGGGCACATGATGCGCAGGTTCTGTCCCTCGGTGCGCTCGTTGTGGGTCTTCAGGTAGCGCGCGGCAGCCTCGCTGACCAGCGCCAGCACCACGTCGTTGATGGTGCCGCCGAAGATGCTGCGGATGCGACGAAAGTCGGTGAACGAGTACTTGCGCCACCGAAAGTCGCGTTTCGGTCCCACTGGCGCTGCATTCCAGGGTGCGGTCAATACCGGTTCGGCCACGAAGCGGGTCATCGATTCGGTGGCGCGCCGCAGCAGTTCGCTGCGCTCCGAGGTGAAATTGGCGGCCTTGAACGGGTTGTCGGGGGTGAGCTTGTGCATGGTCTCAAGCGCGGCCTCGGTGGCCAGTTCCACCGGATTGGGCAACGGCTCTGGCGCCCAGGGTTCCGGGGTGGGCTGGGGCGCGTCCTTCTGCAGGTCGAACAGGACCAGGGAGATATCGACTCCTGAGGCGCCGTCGACCATGGCATGGTGTCCCGACTGCAACAGTACGGTGCGGTCCTTCACGCCCTGAATAGCGGTGATGCACCACAGCGGCCGGTCGCGCCGCAGCAGCGGTTGGTTCAGCTTCAGCGCCGCCTGCAGGGCATCGTCGAGGGTTGACCCGGCGGGCAACCGGTGCGCCTTGACGTGGTTGGCCAGGTCGAAATCCGGATCGTCCACCCACTTGGGGTGGGCGAGGTTGAACGGCACCATGGCCAGGCGCTGGCGGTAGCGGGGCACCAGGTGCAGGCGTGAGGCGATGTGCCGATAGACGGTTTCGAATGGCAGTTCGCCTTCTATGATCGAGATCGCCGACCCGTGCATGGGTCCGCTGGCCGTCTCCGAGTAGAGAAACGACGCGTCTTGCGTGCTCAGTCGCATGGTCATCTTGCCGTCTCCGCGCTGGTTCGATCGGCAGGTTTGCGCAATCTGTTCAAGTGCAACTCCGTGGCGGCCACTGCCCGCAAGGACAATGGCCTGTTTCTGAGGGCCGAGTGCCCGTCGCGGACGGGCGGTTACCGGTCGCGTCGGTCGTCCGGCGGGTCGCCGACCCCGGACACCATGTCGAAGAAGTTCTGCCAGG
>CAZNFI010000135.1:0-3748 GCA_964572185.1 uncultured Pseudomonadales bacterium | reverse complement strand
CGGCAAAAGCGTTGCGCAAAAAGTCTTCGCGCTGCTCGGCCGACTCCGAGATGCCTTTGGCGAACCGCTCGAGCATCTGTTTTTGTACGCCTCCGACATCGGGCAGACCCATGAAACGCCGCAATTCCTCCGGCGTGAGGTCCACTTCCACGTTAATTTTCATATGCCTGTCCTGCCCTCTGCTTGCCGCCCCGAAAACCGTCATGTCGTCGATACCGGCAAAATTATCAAGCAGATACAGTATCATGTCCGCCGTCGGCACAACGGATTCCCCGGCCCGACGGGCGGGAGTTTCTGGTGGGTACCGGGCCTGCCCAAGGCAACCCGGACCGGTGCTGACGGCAAGGCGACCGGCCCGCCTGCCTTCATTTCACCGAACGGCTGCGGGCCATCACGCGGCGCGGAGTGTACAGCAGCGCGTGGGACGGCGCTATGGATGCGCACCGGGTCCGGTCGAGGAGTTTGTCATGGACGAGGCACAGAAAAAGAAAGTGGAGGCGGCCGCCGACCGGGTGGAAGGCGTGGCGCTGGGCAGCATGTGGGGCGCCGACCGGCAGAGCATGGCCGAGGCCTGGCAGAGGTTCTCCCGGGACCTGGGCGCGCAGCCCGCCCTGGCGCTGGAAAGCCAGATGCGCTACCAGGCGGCACTGGCCGATATCTGGTTTGGCAACGCCGAACGGGAATTGCCGGGGGACTCGCGATTCGCCGACCCGGAGTGGAACGACAACCCGGTGTTCAAGCGCGTTCGCCAGTCCTATGTGGCCTGGTGCGAAGCCCTTGACGAGTGGCTGGAAAACTCCGGATTGCAGGGCATCGACCGGCAGCGCGCCCAGTTTCTCATGGATGCCGCCAAGGACACCTATGCCCCGGTAAACAGTCCATTCACGCCCGAGGCGATACGCAAGGCCGTGGAAACCGGCGGCGCCAGCGTGGTCAAGGGCATTCAACAGTTCTTCGATGATCTGCAGCACAATCACGGCTATCCCGCCGTGGCCGACCGCAGCGCATTCGAACTCGGCCGGGACGTGGCGGCCACCCCCGGCAAGGTGGTGTTCCGCAACGAACTGTTCGAGCTCATCCAGTACCAGCCGGTGACGCCCAAGGTGCACAAGCGGCCGCTGCTGTACGTGTTCAGCCAGGTGAACCGCTACTATCTCGGCGACCTCACCCCCGAGCGCAGCCTGTTCAAGCAGCTGGTCGACAACGGCATCCAGGTATTCGCCATGAGCTGGAAGAACCCGTCGCGGGACCAGGCGCACTGGTCGCTGGACACCTACACCCAAGGTGTCACCGAGGCGGCCCGCATTACGCGCAGCATTACCCGCCAGCGCCAGGTCGACCTGATCGGGCTGTGCGCGGGCGGACTGGTCGCGGCCACCGCCGCGGCAGTGATGCAGGCGCGCGGCGATGACTGGCTCGGCTCCCTGTCGCTGTTCGTGTCCATCCTGGACAACCAGCCGGGTGACAGCGGCTTTACCCTGTTCGTCACCGATGAATCGGTCGCCGCCCAGAAGCAGCGGGTGCGCGCCCAGGGCGGCATGACCGAGCGCGATATCCTGGAGATGTTCGCCATGCTGCGCCTCGATGAGAGCGTATTCAGCTTCATGCGCAGCAATTACTTTCGCGGCGAGGACCCGCTCGCCCATCCGCTGCTGTTCTGGTCAATGGACTACACCCGGGTGCCCGCGGAACTGCAATGCGACCTGATCGACCTCGGTCACAGGAACCAGTTGGCGAACGGAACGCTGGAGGTTCTCGGCCATCGCCTCGACCTGGCGCAGATTCAGTATCCCGTCTACATCATGGCCGGCTCAACGGACCACATCACGCCCTGGAAGCCCTGCTATCGCAGCGCGCACCTGTTCGGCGGCGATGTGGAGTTCGTGCTGACCAGCCAGAACCACACCCAGACCATCAGCGCCCACCCGGACAACCGCCACCTGCGCTACTGGCGCAACGAGGCGTTGCCGGTGGATGCCGATCAGTGGCTCGAGGGAAGCGGCGAGACCGCCGGCAACTGGCGCGATCACTGGGTAGCCTGGCTGCAGTCGCACTCCGAGCGGAAGGAGGCCCCCGCGCAACTCGGCAACAAGACCTATCGGCCGCTGGAGGACGCCCCCGGGTCCTACGTCCGGGAAAAGTGACATGCACGAACTGAAGAAATATCCCAATCGGCGTCTGTACAACACCACCGAGAGCCGCTATGTGACCATGGACGATGTGCGCAAGCTCATCGTCAGCGGCGAGAGCATCCATGTCGTGGAGGGCAAGGACGGCGAGGACATCACCCGCCCGGTGCTGCTGCAGATTCTGGCCGAGCAGGAATCGGAAGGGCATGAAAGCGTGCTCACCAACCGGGTCATCGAACAGCTCATTCGTTTCTACGGCGACAGGATGGGCGGTGTTGTCGGCCGGTATATCGAGCAGAGCATCGTCGCCTTCATGGACCACCAGGACCAGTTGCGCATGCATTTCCGGCAAATGAACGAAATGAACCCCCTCAATCTCATGCGTCAGGCCTTCGAGCCGCGCTGGCCGCTCGGACCGAATCGGCCGCAACGGGAAGGGCCGTCGGAGCAAGAAATGCCGGAAACCCCGGACGACAAGGCGAGCTAAGCGCTTTCGCAGAACAAGACTCAACTTGTTAAAAATCAAGGTATTTTGATTGTCGTTCGACTTGATCCGTTGTTGGGGTACACCGCACACCCACTCTTTTTGTACGACCAGGCGTTGTTTCCCGAGCACGCTCGAGGCGGCGAAGGGTCGAGTACCGATACGAGCCGATGAGATGAACCGATGAAGTATGCAGCCTTGGCGATTGACCTGGACGGAACCCTGCTGGTGGGCGATGACGTTCCGCAGGCCAATGTGCAAGCGATCCGGGCCGCTCTCGCTGCCGGATTGCGTGTCATTATCGCCACCGCGCGCTGGTCGCAGTTCGCGCTGCGCCTGGGCGGAGAATTGGGCATCGATGGGCCGGTGATCGCCTGTTCCGGCGCACAGGTGTATGACCCGGCGCTGCCCGGCGATGTATTCGACCGGCGCCTGCCCCGCGATTTCGTCGAGGCGCTTTACGCCATCTGCAACGAAGAGCGCTGCATCGCCACCATTACCCTGGACGAGCACGTCGAGATCAAGATGGACGGGCAGCCGAACCAACGCTTCATGTCCCCGGAGATGCGCTGGGCGCAGTCCCTGCAACTCGAGGGCCGCAACAACCTGCCCAGGGTGGCGGCGGTGCAGGGCAGCCATTGCGGCGAACGCATACGACGCGAACTCGGGGAGGCTTTTCGAGGCACGGTAAACATCGTGGATTCGATTGGGCCCACCGGCAAGGTCATTCTCACCCTGACCGCGCGGGAGGCGACCAAGGGCGCTGCGCTGCAGGCAGCCTGTGACCACCTGCAGCTGGACACCGGCGAGGTGGTCGCGTTCGGCGACGCCGAGAACGACCTGGCCATGTTCAGGCTGGCCGGTGCTTCGGTCGCCATGGGGCAGGCTGACGACGTGACCCGGGCGGCAGCCACTTATGTGAGCAAGCCGAATACGGATGCGGGCGTTGCGCATGCGATCAATCGCCTTCTGGCGCACGGCGAGTTGTAGGCGGTCGCCACGCAAACTTCCCGCGGTTTTGCTGTGCGGGGCGGGTTGACTGACCTGTGCCGCCACGCGCCCTCTGCTCGAATCCCGAAGCCCGGAACCTGCCCGGTCCGCAACCGTCCCCACAGCCGGCGCCGGAGTGCGCATT
>CAZNFI010000134.1:0-8537 GCA_964572185.1 uncultured Pseudomonadales bacterium | reverse complement strand
GAGTTGGAGGTGGTTTCGGGCCTTAGCTGGGGCATCCGGTTCACGGTCTGCTCCAAGGTCAGGAAACCCGAGTTCTGAATCTCATCCATGCCCACGGTGGCCACCGGGCTCACCTCGACGAAGTCGCGGTCGCGCCGCAGGCGGGAGCCGGTGACGATGACCTCCTCGACTATGGATTCCTCCGCATGGACAACAGTCGCGGTGAAGCCCGCGCCTGCGGCCGCGCTTGCGACCAGAGCGCACTGCACTGCTTGGCTGATTGGCGTAAGACGATGATTCATCAACAAATTCCCCTAAACTGACTACAGGTGCGGCCGGCGGCGGGCAGTGGAACACCCCATATCACGCCGACTGCAAAGCCCACTGGCTGCTATTGGCAAACGTCGGCCCACCGACATCCGACCGATGTCAAATTGCCGAGTTGAACCCCCCCAATGTACACAACGCCTGAGCGTTTGGACACTTGATAATACTATGGTTCGGGCGATCGATGGTGTCAATGGTTTTGCCGGCGCATGGTTTTGCCGGCGCATGCTGTTCCGGGCGTACGCAGCACGGCAAACGGCGTGGATCACGAGCCTCAATCCCCGACTGGCTCCACCCGCAGAAGCGCGCCATGATCGTGATCCGTGAGCAGGTAAAGCAGGCCGTCCGGGCCCTCGCGAACCTCGCGGATGCGCTGGTTCAGCGACAGCAGCAGCGACTGCCGTCCCCGGGGCAAGCCCTCCACGGTCAGCGCTACCCGGTTAAGTTGTGCGCCGCGCAGACCGCCGACGAAGGCGTGACCGTGCCAGTCGCGGAAGCGCTCGCCCCGGTATATCGCCAGGCCGCCCGGCGAAATGCTGGGTGACCAGTGCAGCCACGGATCCTCCATGCCCGGCGCCGAAGGCCCTGCGAGCATGGGCCCGAATCCGTCGCCGGTCCGTTCTCCGCTGTAGGCTCGACCGTAGGAGACCAGCGGCCAGCCGTAGTTGCGGCCGGCTTTTATGATGTTGAGTTCATCGCCACCGAGGGGACCGTGTTCGACTTCCCAGAGCGCCGCGGTGCCGGGATGCACCACGATGCCCGTCGTGTTGCGTACACCAAGGGCAAAGATCTCGGGGTAGTAACCCGGCTCGTTGACGAACGGATTGTCGAGTGGCACCGAGCCATCGTCATTCATGCGCAGGACCTTGCCCGCGTGCGAGGCCGGGTCCTGCGCGTCGTGCGCGCTGCCGATGCGGTTGGTGCCGCCATGCTCAAGCAGGTAGCTGGGTGCACCGATGCTCATGTACAGCTTGTGGTCGGCGCCGAAAACGATTCGCGCCGCACTCACGCCGCTGCTCGCGGCATCGGCGATGAACAGGTCCTCGACGTCGCGCAGCCCGTGCGCACCGTCGTAGCGACCGCGCGCCAGCGCGGCGGTTCCCGCGGGACCGTACAACTGATCCCAGTCGGCATCGGTCTCGCCGGGCAGGCGCTTGGAATAGGTGAGGTATACCCACCGGTTGTCGGCATACCCGGGGTGCAGCGCCACGTCCATCAGCCCCTTGTAGGCGGAAGCCAAAACGGCGGGGACGCCGGCGATGGGTTGCGGGTCGAGCGTCAGATCCGCGTTCACGCGCCGCAGGCGGCCCGGCCGTTCGGTCACCAGCATTGCCCCATCCGGCAGGAACGCCAGCGCCCAGGGTCGTTCCAGGCCCTTGAGCGGGGTGACGCGCAAGCGTTGACCATGCTCCTCGACGATCTGCGCGGTGTCAGGGAGGGTATCCAGGCCGGAGCCCGGGCGGTCCGCTACACCGTGGCGCGGGACTTCAGCCGCGTCGATCGCGTCGGCCGCCGGAACGGCCGCGGCGCTGTGGTTGAACGACAGGCACAGCAGCGCACTCACCAGGGTGTGTCGCTGGCTTCGGTACGCGAACCTGGCGCCGTGGAGAATGTTCAAAGACCGTGACCCTTCAGTGACTCGGGGATCGTGGACACTCACAGGCCTCATGGCGGGGCGTGCCGAAGGGCCTCTCGCCTCAGGCCGGAAAAATGGCCATGCCGACACCCTCGATTGTAAAACACTTCACTGACATCGAATCCGGCGGTCCGCGATCCCGTCGTTTGCAGTCGCCGCTGCCTGACACCCGGCAGGTGCCTGGCGCCCGGTCGATTCGCAGCTTCGCTCGGGCACCGAGCGCTCTTGCCGGGACGCAATGTTGTTCCCCGCACGTCATTGCGCGCCAGCGTCCCGGCGCGCCGGGTTCCCGACTCGCATGGAAAAAATGTCTGGCGAGGTGGTTTTTCCGGGTAGCGAGTGGGCTTGCCGGAGATGTCGGCCCAGACCAATTGAGACACTTCTGCTCGGATATTTGATATAAATGGCTGTCTATCGAACGAATTCGTCTCAAGCGCAATTCTCAATCAATCAGACAGGAGGTGATCCGTGTCCCAAGTAGAGATTCT
Organism: uncultured Pseudomonadales bacterium; assembly: GCA_964572185.1. Lineage (GTDB taxonomy): Bacteria > Pseudomonadota > Gammaproteobacteria > Pseudomonadales > Azotimanducaceae > Azophilus. The sequence continues at coordinate 6,107 of CAZNFI010000134.1, read as the reverse complement.
CGATCGATCGGAAATGACCGACCGGCTGAAGGGCATGATTCGACTCGACCCGAAGGAAACGGCCATCGTCACCATCGACATGCACCGGGGCCACCTCGACCCCGAAGTGGCAACCATGCCGGCCAGTGACGAGGATTGCGAGACAGTCATTGCCAATGCCGAGCAACTGTTGCAGTTCGCCCGCGGCTACGAGATTCCCATCGTTCACGTCAAGCTGGTGTTTCGGAAAATACCCGGCCTGGGCAGCGAAGGCATGACGGTGCCCTTCTGGAAGGCGCTGCACGACATCCAGGACGAGAAGAACCGTCTCACCCTCGGGCGCAAGAGCACCGTGAACGACCATAACATCATGGGTGAAGTCACCACCGAGATCATCCCCAGCCTGTACGAGGACGGCGACTACGTCATCGACAACAAGAAGCGACTGGACTGCTTCATGGGAACCGACCTGAAGGGCCTGCTGGATATGCTGGGCGTGAAGAACCTCTGCATGATGGGCATCAATACCAACACCTGCGTCATGAACACCGCCTTTACGGCGTTCAACTACGACTACAGCGTGGTCGTCCTCTCAGATTGCGTGGCGAGCATGTACGGGCCCGACCTTCACACCCTCGGGCTGCAGAACGTCGGGCGCTGCTTGGGATGGGTGCTGGACAACCGGGAGTTCATGGACAAAGTGGCCCCGGGCCGAAACGAACAGGTCGAGGCCGGGCCGCAGTAGGCGCCTTCTTCGAAAACGAGGAGGCGTTTTTTCATGCCGACCCGATCCGTAGGTGACGTGGAACTGTACTACGAACTTCACGGCACCGGGCAGCCCGTGGTGCTCATCCATGGTCTCGCCGGGGATTGCAACGCCTGGCAGGCGCAGATCGAGGTTCTCTCGAAGGATTACCGGGTACTTGCTCTCGACAACCGGGGCGCGGGTCGGAGCTCGGCACCGGATTATCCCTACACGACGAAGCACTTCGCCGACGACACCATCGGGCTTATGGATGCCGTCGGCATCACTGAGCCCGCTCATGTGGTCGGCCGGTCGATGGGAGGGGCCATCGCCCAGGAAATCACGCTCGCCTACCCGGACCGGGTCAGAAGCCTGGTCATCACCGCCTCGTTCGGCAAGCTCGACCGATACGGCTACCGGATTCTCCACAACATCAACGAGGTGGTGAAAGCGCAGGGCTTCGCGGCCGCGGCCAGGCACCAGTCGCTGTTCTTCTTCCCGCCGGCCTACTTCAACGAGCACCGGGAACAACTCGACGCTTTCGAGGAGACGCTGACCAACGCTGCCGGGGCCGTACACGGCTACTCGAATGCCACCCACGCCTGCCTTACCCACGACTCGCTCGACCGCCTGCACCAGGTGCAATGCCCGGCCCTGGTGATGACCGGCGGACAGGACGTGCTCTGTGCGGCCGACGCCTCCAGAGAAATCGCAAGGCGCATTCCGAACTGCGAGCTCCGAGTCTACGAACAGGCCAGCCACTTTTTTCTGGTGCAGTGTTACGAGCAGTCCATGGCCGACCTGAAACACTTCATCGACAAGCACGCCGCCTGATCCGGACCCCGTCCCGCGCTTCCGTTCAGGGCAGCGGAACGAACGGCATCACCAGATACCCCAAGTCATGCGCTGGTTACGCGCTCACGCGGTGGGCATGACAGTCGGGATTTCAGAGCCCGACTCACAGGTTTTGCAGGTGCCTGGACACTCTTCTTTTCACCGGCAAGAACTTGCCGATCTCAAGCACCACCTTCGTCGCGGGCGACAGTGAACCAAACCAACCTGGCGATGTCAGTACCGGCGGATGCGTTTGATTCCATCGTTCGTGGAGAGAGGGCAAGTCATCAATGGACAGCGTCGCAAGCGCCGCGCAGGCACCGGTTGCACATTCTGGCAGCAGCTTGCCTGCCAATGCCACCGGAACGGACAGGGCAGCGTTTCGCAGCAGGCACATCGCACGACCGGCGCATCCGAATCGCACCGGCCGCCGAGCTGCCCGGCCAGGGGCTCAGGCCGGTGGCAGCGATGCGCAAAGTGGCCTGAAAAGTTGGCGCAGCGTCACGGTTCACCCGTTACCGCACCGGTTACAGCCGGCGGGGGCTGCGGTTCCGCCGGGGCACCGCCCAAATCCGCCGGTACCGAATGCGACCCGCCTGCAGCCACCACCGTCGGCAGCGTTGTTGTCTTTGCAGGCCTTGCGCAAGGATCTCTCGTTGCCCGGGCAAAAAGCGCTGCCATCGCAGCCTGCACCACAGGGCAACCCATTACTGAAAAACTCGATGCTCCCATCCGATGGCACTGCTCCCGCGGGCCGGCCTGGTTTTGCCATACCGCCGATACCGATCGAGAAAAGAAACCGCCCCTGGCCGGGCACTATCAATGAACGCTGCCGAATGCTGGACTCTGAACTGCGCAAGGCACTGTACGCAGCGGAGCGTTCATCGCCCCCGGATTGGCATCTGCGAAAAGCGATTGGTGTGGTTGCAAAAGTCGAAAGCGACATGCTGCAGTGGGTCGAGTTGATTGAAAAGTCCCGCATCGGCATGTTGTGCGAAAGCGACTGGCGAACACTCTCCAAACTGGACCAATCGTACTCGGAATTCACCGCGTACCCCAAGGAACCGTCGATACGGGGCCTGCGAACACGGAAAGACCTGCGATCGCAGTTTCCCAAGCTGGCATCCGAGCTTGAAATGCGCATTTACAATGCCATCAGCTTCCAGCACAGCCTGTCAGCCGAGCCTGTGCTAAAGCACGTCGCGGTTGGCTTACCGGCCGGTCCCCGCCACCCGGCTCAGGTCCAGAGCCGCGTGATGCCAGGCGCAGCGCTTCGAGCCCACTTTGCGCAGGGTTTCCCGCGCATGCTCACGTCAGCGGGCAGCAATCACCGTGCTGCGCGAACGCTGGGTCTTGGCGCGACCGCCCTGGTCAATGCCAACGGCCGGTTGTTGTATGCCGGGCTTCGCTGTTGCCCCCACGCCCGGCTTGCGGGGCGCAATGCAGTGCCCGGCAACGAACTGGAACTTGCGGCAGCGGCCCTGGTTGCCGACCCGCGTAGATTTCGCATGGCACTCGACGGACACCCCGTCGTGCTGCCGCTGTGCTTCATTTCGCTCGGTTTCGCGCCCGAGTTCACTCCCTGTTTTTCATTCAAAAAAAACAAACTGTCCGAACTGCAGGCATTGGCGCTGTCGCACAGGCCGGTGCCGTTGCACCTGCGCGAATCGGGCGGCCACGCGCGCAAGCTATCCCCTCAGGTCTGGGTCCGCGAATTCGATGTCGCCACGAACAAAAGGAAAGTGGGCGGCAGGTCGACATTGCCCCCGTTCAAGCCCGTGCGCGCATCCGGAGAGGCGGGCACCCCATGGCGCAGAGACTCGCCGAGCCGGTTACCGGTGCATAGCCTGTTCGTTCTGCTCGACGGTGACGAACACGGGCAAACCAGTGACCTCGGTTACGTAAAGGAGGCCATGCGCCTGCGTCTCCGGCAACTGGACCACAAGATAGTCGACCTGCACCGGGAATACGGTCGAACGTGCGCACCCGACGGCTCGGAAAACGCACGCGCGTCGGCGCTGATGGCCCAGATCAAACAGTTGCAGGAGGAACACAGGATCGCCCGGATCAATGCCAAAACCCTGGAGCAAGCCGAGAGCCAACTTCGCACGCTGTGCCAAGCGTGGGGAAAGAGCGACGGCGCCGAGCCGCCCGGTGCGATTGCAGTCATGATCGCTGCGCGGCTGGCATTGATCGGTCACCTGATGGGCGAGATTCCGATACTGAACTGTGCCGATTCCGACCTGGCCATACAGGTGGATTCCGAACTGAAGTTCCTGGCCACAGTAGCCGACCATGCGGACGGGCAATTGCCGCCGCTTTACAACAAGAGCAAGCGGGCCTGGAGGCTGGCGCGGCGGACATTCGGTTCATCCCTTGACCAACAGCAAGTGGAGTTTTTCAAAGGCCCACCAGCCTTGCTCTGATTGATGCCAATGGCCCTGAAGCAAATGGCCCTGAAGCAAATGGCCCTGAAGCAAATGGAAAGACGATGCGGTCGCGTGTATTGGCGTTTCGCAGGCGAACAGGCTTCGGAACCCGTCCACGTAGCTGAAGCGCTCAGAGTCTGACCGCGTGAATCAGTTGTCCGACGGTGTCACCCGCCGCACCCACCTTCAGTGCGGAGATCTCGGCGCCTGACCAGGCTGCACCGGCCAGCGCCCGCTCGACGCGCTCCAGACGACGCCCGGACAGGCACGCCGACAGCAGGTCGCGGGTCCGCTGCCGCTGGCCGCGCAGACGGGCGAGATTTTCATCGAGCCAACGCTCGACGTCGGCGGGGTGGTACTTTTCCATTCGATTGGCCGTCTCGAGGATACCGCCGCAGAGTTGGCGTACCAGGCTGGCGGATGGATTGGCGGCGCAGTGTGCTTCCGCTCTGCGCAAGGCCCGGGTGAGTGCGTGCGTCGCGCGACTTACCTTGCGGTTGCGTGCACAAGCCTTCAAGTAAGTCCGCATCGCGGCGAAGGGGCCTTCCGAGTCCAGCAAAAGGTCGATCTCAAGCAACCGGGCACGACCCTGGGCAACCACGATGCTGTCGCTGCCGTGCGCCAGCCAGTGCAGTTGACCTCCCGCCGCAAGCACCCGCCCGGCTTCGTTCAAGGCACGTTCGAGGTCCGCATACTCAAGGCCGTATTGCGAGACCACCACATCGAAGCTGCCGTCGGCAAACGGCAACGACTCGGCCGGCGTCTTGCCGATGAAGCGTGCTGCCGCCAGATCGCCCCGGTGCTCGGGCAGGAAGCGCGCCGGATCGATGTCGGCGAGGTCGATACCGGTCAGCGTCAACTCGCGCCCTGCCGCCTGTGCGGCGCGCGCCCCCCAGACCAGCAGCACGCCGTTGCCGGTCGCCACATCCAGTACGCGTTTGCCGTGGGGGAGCTGCGCAAAGAACCCGGCCCAATGTGCCTCGATGGCGGCGGCGGAATCCGGGTTGTCGGGCACACACGCCGCCAGGCGATTCTCGCGCCAGTAATGCCGCCAACCCCGGTTAGACTTTCGCTCCGCCACGGAAACGCCACTCCCATGAGATTGTCGTAGAATAACCCGCTTGCCTGAGCTTGTTGGCCACATGAAAAAAAATCTGAAAATCGCCGCAATCAGCCTCGTTCTGGTACTCGCCATCGCGCTTGCTGCCCTGAAAATCTTCGGGTTCGAGCCTCGTGACGGGCGTCCGGGATTGTGGCTTGCCGGAGAACTTGTCGACGAGCCCGTGACCGATTGGGGATTTACCGACCGGTTTGGGGAAATATACCTGCAGACCAATACCGTCTACGGGATTCCGCACTCTGTCACCGTGTGGTGTGCGGTATTCGATGGCGATTTTTACCTGTTCTCCTCGTACCGGGGTGGGGGCAATTTCCCGGACAAGAGAGCCTGGAACCGGAATGTACTGCGAGATCCCCGGGTACGGATGAAAATCGGGGGCCGTCTGTTTGACCGGACGCTCAGACACATCGATGACGAAAGCATCAGGGGTCCGGTTTACCAGGCCTTTCTCGCCAAGTACCCGGATTGGCGCACCCCCGGCCAGGAAAACGTGCATATCTTTCTTGTCGAACCCGCAGGCTGAGCAGGCCCGCTCAGCGCGCCGGCAATGCGAAAACGAACAGCGCCGGGCTGTCGCGCGGCGGATTCAGTTCGGTGTGGATGGACAGGGCGCGGCGTTCCGGCGATGCCGTGCCGCCGCCGACGGCGACGGCGATGTACTGGCGCCCATCGACCGCGTAAGACACCGCGCTGCCGGAAACCGGCGCGCTGACGATCGCCTGCCAGAGCACCTCGCCGGTGCTGTCATCGAGCGCCATGAAGCGCCGGTCGATATCACCGGTGAACAGCAGGCCGCCCGCCGTCGATACAGCCGTGCCGAGAACCGCGGCACGCTGCTCGTGCCGCCAGGCCTGGCGGCCGGTGGCGATGTCGATGGCATCGATGCGCCCGACCGGGTACGGGTCGCCGGTCACCGCCGGGTCCTCGACCACCAGCCAACTGGTCGCATAGCCGTCCTCGGCGGTGGGGGTCTCGGTGTAGCCGGTCTGCAGGTGGCACA
>CAZNFI010000133.1:7540-8547 GCA_964572185.1 uncultured Pseudomonadales bacterium | reverse complement strand
CGACCTCGACAAGTTGCGGAGCAACTTGATTGCCTCGCCGCCAGGCGAGGCACCTGGACACATCTGTTTGAAATAGGACAATTTTATTCCCGTGGCGACCAGGATACGCAGTGACCGCCGGCATGCACCGGGCCGCTCAGCAGCGCACACTGCCCGCAAAGGCCGTCCTCGCCATCGGCGGTGAAGAACGCGCAGGCGGAACACCGGGTTGCCGGATCCGCCGAGCGCCGGACATATTCCAGGCCCGATCGCAGGCTCGCATCGGCGCCGCTCAGCCGGTCCGGGTCGACGCAGACCGGCGTTTCCTCTGCCCGGACCCTGCCGGCCGGCGCAGAACCGATGGCCCATCCGGCCGCTGCGGCCAGTCCTCCGGCAATCAGGGCGCGCCGGGAATACGTACGCTGCGTCATGGTTTCAGACACGATCCGCCGCCCCAGCTTGCCGGCGCCTGCCTATTTTCCGATGCCCGAGTTCGCCGCCTCGGCGCGCAGGCGCTCCGCATCGGCCTGGAGCAGGAAACGCTCGGCGACGGCTCGCTCGGCCGCGCGGGCAACTCGCTGCACATACCCTTCATGGTCCGGATAACGGCTGGCCAGTTGTGCCCCGTCGAAGGGGAGGAAGGACCCGATCAGGAAGCAGAACCCCGCCCCGGTGTTGTTGGGCAGATAGCTTCCAAGCGGAACCTCCAGGCTGGGCAGCCGCACCCCGCCCAGCGCATTGCCCGCCGCATCCCGCGCGATCTCCCGGGCACCCCCGGCGCCGTCGACCAGGTCGATCACCCGGCTCGCCGGCGGCTCGGCGATACCGCGCACCCATTGCTCGATGATTTCCAGCATGGCCGACTGCACGTAGCCGATACGCACCGGGTTGACCGGCTCGTCGCAGCCGGCGGCGAAGTTCGCAAGCCCGAGATCGCGCGCCAGTGCCCTGCCGCCTTCATCCACAGTGGCCTGGTCCACGTGCGCACCGCCCGCCATCTCGTAGATGCGCACCAGTGGATAGTCCGG
>CAZNFI010000133.1:0-7530 GCA_964572185.1 uncultured Pseudomonadales bacterium | reverse complement strand
GCACCTCCGTTTCGGTCTGGAATCGCACCACCGGCACATCCACAACCACCAGATTGCGTGGGTCGCCGGGAGGCAGGCCTTCCGCTTCGGAGGTCGGTCGGTTGACGTTTTTCGCCGAACCGCCCGCCGAAAGGTAATAGCCGTCGATGAGGGGGCTGCCGTCGGGCATTCGATCGCGGGCATGAAAGGAGTTGGCGTAGGTGACCTGGTAAGCCACCGACTGCGAGTAGCCCGTGAGTATGGTGCGCCGCACCGGAAATCCGGCCAGGGGATTGCCTTCGGCTCCGGGAGACTTCAGGAGCGCCGCAACCTCGCTCAACATGTCCCAGACCTGCCCGAAGCGGGGCATCTCCAGTTGCGCATAACGGCTGCTGTCGCGTTTCGGGTACGGGTCCCTGCCCCACTTGTCGCGCAGGAAATCGAGCGCCACGGGTTTGCTGGTGAGCCCGGCATAGGCGGCGCCGGAGCGCATCACGTAGTCGTGGGTGTTCTGCCAGATGGGGTCGCCGTCCCAGCCGGCGGTCGGGTTCAGTACCTCCAGGTACAGGGTGCCATTGAAGCGATTCGCATGCACCGGCCTGCGGACCAGCAGCCTGGACGTATAGGGGATGGCCTCGTCGCGCACGCGAACGGTACGCCCCTGTCCCTTTTCATCCTCGTACTCGTAGATGCTGGCGTCTCCCGATACCAGGAACTCCTCTTCGACGTAGCCGAATTCCGACAGGTCCTGATACCAGGCGATGAAGGGGGCGGAACGGGTCTCCGTATCGCCGGGGACGATCGGCAGGAGGGTGGTCTCCGGAGTGTCGACCGCATACGCGGAAACGGCGAACGACCAACACAGCGCCCGGGTAGAAATCCTGATGGCGCTACGCCAACGCGCTAGCGGCGCCATTTTCGTACTGACGTGCATGCCCCCCTCCCAAGCGGCCCCGGGGGCACTATAGCGAAAGCCCGACAACCCGTCACCGGGCCCCTTCGAGGTGCGCCCGGACCTTCGGCAGCACCTCCCGCGCCAGGTACTCGATGCGCCTGCTGCCGCTGTCGACCGGTTCACCGGGAAACTGCGCCCAGAAATGCACATCGGCGATCTCGGGATAGTCCGAGAGCATCTGCGTAAGGCCGGCGACGGCCCCGTGCGCATCGCACAATTCGTATAGCCCGCCTTCGATGGCGCTCGCAGCATCCTCGAACAGCGGCACCGATTCCGGCGGCCCGAAGGCGCCCCAGGAAATGTACTGGTTGGTCTGGTACAGCACGTGCTCGCCGATGCGGGCCACCTCCGCCTCCGGGTCCGCCGCCACGATCATCCAGTTGCCCGCGCAGATGACACCTTCCGAGCGGTCCCTGCCCTGCGCCTCGAGTGCGTTGATATAGAGGTCGTGCCCGATGCCGCCGGTGGAGAGAAAGCCGTCGCCGATCCGCGCGGCACGGGCGATGGCCGGCTCCGCCATACCGCCCATCAATAGCCGCGGCGGGTTTTCAGGAACCGGGGCGACCGGCAGACCGTCGACCTGAAATCGCTTGCCCTGGATGCTGACCGGTTGGCCGGACCAGGCCTGGCGGATGATATCGATGCCCTCCTCCATCAGGCTCGGCCGGTGATTCAGCCGGCGGCCGAAGTAGTCGAACTCCAGCGCCCGGTAACCGAGCCCGACGCCGAGGTCGAAACGGCCACCGGTGAGGATCGACACGGCCGCGGCGTCCTCCGCCAACCGCACCGGGTCGGCCAGGGGCAGCAGCATCAGGTTGGTGCCGATGCGCATGCGCTTCGTGCGCTCGCCGATGGCCGCCGCCAGCACCAGCGGCGACGGCGTGTAGCCGTCGGCGCAGAAATGATGTTCAGTGAGCCACACCGAGTCGAAGCCCAGCGACTCGGCCCAGACGATCTGGTCCAGGGACTGCCGGTAGAGCTGCTCGAAGCCGACCGCGCCGGGCGGTGGATTGCGGAAATCGTACCAGAGGCCGAAATTGACCTGACGTTCGCTCATTTCACCCTCCTTGCCAGAAAGTCGAGCAGGACCGAGTGAAATCGCTCGGTGTCCTCCAGGAACGGGGCATGACCGCAGTCCTCGAACTCGACGAGTTCCGCATCGGCCAGCAAACCCGCCGCAAACTCGCCGATCCCCGCGGGCACCACCCCGTCCTGGCCGCCGCTGCAGACCAGCGCCGGGCAACGCAGGCCGGCCATGGTGTCGCGCTGGTCGATTTGTGCCAGCGCGCCGAGCGACGCATCCGCCGCCGGGCTCGCTTGCAGGGCAATCTGCCAGCAGCGCTGCTTGACCGCCTCGCCGACGTCGCGCGCGAACACGCCGTCGAAATACAGGGTCTTCAGGAAATTGATGCGGTCGGCACGCAGCGCGGCCACAGTGCCCGCAACGTCGTCTGGCGTACCGCCATGGGGAAATCCATCGGCCTGGGTGTAACGCGGCGTCGCGCCGCCGACCAGCACCAGGCCGCCCAGGTTGCTGCCCAGCCGAGCCCCGGCGTCGACCACTATGGCGCCGCCAAGCGACCAGCCCACCAGCACCGGCCGATCGAGTTGCAGGTGGGCACACAGCGCCGCCAGGTCGGAACCCAGCGCCTCGATGGACACGTCCGCGAAATCCTTGTCGGAAGCCCCGCAGCAGCGGTGGTCGTAGGCCACCACGCCGAATCCCTCGTCGGCCAGCCGGGCGGCCGTGTCATCCCAGGCCCGGCACCCCATCCCCCAGCCGTGCGACAGTACCAGCGTACCGTCGCCGGGGTGGTGCTCGAAATAGATTTCCTTGCCGGATTCAACCCGTAGTCTAGCCATGTCCCATCCTCGGCTGGTGAATTGGTGTCCTGTCCGATTGACGCCTTGCACATCAGAGTTCGCTCGGCGCGTCAATGCAAGGCGCGGCCCGCAGCCAATATCAAACATATTGGCAAGGGTCGCAACACGTTTGCAGGGGGGCGGCGAGCCCCTCGTGCGCCCACGCTGAGGGCGCCGGTGCGGCGAGCGAACTCCCGCTGGGCGCGCGTTCCTCAATGCCCGGTGGCTTTCAATCCCGCCCGGCGGGAACGTCGCGGGCCAGCCGAGCCACCGCATCGCGCAGCGGTTGCAAGCTGAGCGCCAGGCACAATGCAGCGACCGAGTAATTCAAAACGGCAAGCGATGCCAGCGACAGGTCAATGGCATCCTCGCGTCCGAAAACGTAATCGTTCATCAGGCCGATGATCAGCGGCGCGAACAGGTAGGAGAGAAAGTTCACGCAGACCAGGTACAGGGCAATCATCTGGCCGCGCATCTGGTTGGGTGCGATGGCGCCGAGCGCCGCATTGCTCAGGCCCGGCGGCATGGCCATGGTGAAGGTGATGGGCACCAGCATGACCGCCGCCGCCAGCCCGCTTTCCAGCAGCGGCAGCACGACGGCCACCGGCCCCAGCACGATGGTGCCCCACAGCGTGACCCGCATGGGCGCATCGGCCCCGCCCCGGCCGATCAGCCGCCCCGCGTAAAACCCGGCCCAGATGCTGCCGGCAAGGCCCGCGACCAGCGCGACGATGCCGTAGGTCAGGCCGATTTCCGTTCTCGACCAGTCGTGCTTGCGCACGAAGAACTCCACCACCCAGGTCATGAACGCCCAACCCTGGATCGACAGGCACAGGTAGGCGATGAAGTGAAGAGTCAGGTACCTGCCCCGCGAGCGGACGAAAGCCCAGACCTCGCGCAACGCGAAACCGGTCGCCGCCTCGGTGACCAGGCCGCGCCGCTTCGGCTCGGCAATGGTGAACATTACCGCTGCCAGCAGGATGCCCGGCAGGCCCACGGTCACCAGCACCATCTGCCAGGAATACAGTTCGCCGAAAACCGGCAGCACGAAGTTCGGCTGCGCTTCCAGCCAGTCGACCAGCGGGCCGCCGACGATGTTGGCAAGGCCAGTGCCGATGAACGGCGCCGCGCCGACGATGCCGAAGGCGAGCGGCAGGCGGTTGTGGTCGAAGTAGTCGGCAAGCATCGACACCGTGGCGGGACCCAGCGCCGCCTCGCCGATACCAACGCCCATGCGCGCCAGGAACAGGTTGCGGAAGTTGTCCGCCTTGCCGGCCAGCGCCGTCATCAGGCTCCAGACGAATATGCCGGCGGCGATCAGGTTGCGGCGGTTGGTGTGGTCCGCCGCCCGTGCCAGAGGCAGCGTCGCGAGGGTATAGACCAGGGAGAAAGCCAATCCGATGATAAGCGAGATCTCGGTGTCGGACAGGCCGCCGAGATCCCGCTTCACCGGACCGATCATCACGTTGAGAATCTGTCGGTCGACGAACGACAGGGTCGATGCCACGGTAAGCAGCAACACCACGTACCACTGCGTGCGCGGCGAATAGGGAACCTTGGGTAAGGTACCGTTCACGTACCAGTTTCCTCGATGCTTCCCGGTGCAGGGGCAAGAGAATATGCCAGCAACCTCGAACAAGGCCAGAACTGCTTGCCCGGCAAGTTTGGCAAGGTCGCCAGGAAACTATCTCTGAATGACATTGTCTTACGCCTTCGCCAGGCGTGCGCGAAGCCACCATGCCCTTAGACGACATATCCCAACTGCCGGTGAATTCAGCGCCGCTCGACAGCTATGAACAGTTCGTATCGGCCGCTACAGCGGCGCTTGGCCGCGATGACGGCAGGTGCATCGTCGCCGTGCGCGACGGCCAGGCGGTCGCCCTGTCGCTGCCGGATAAGCCGGGCGTCGAAGAGTCGCTCGTTGCCGCCGCGGCGCTGAACGGAGAGCTCAGGGAAAGACTCGATGGCGGTTACCAGAGGTTTCTACTGGCGATCTCGCGGTCGAAGCACGCCCAACAGTTAAGCCACCTGATAGAGCAACTGAAGGGCGAAAGGAAACAGGGCTTGCCGCTCGACAACCGCCGAATCTTGCAGGTCGCAAACCATCTGGAGCGCGGCTATGTCATGTCGTCGCGTTGCACGGGTGCGCCTGACCGTCCCGCGTGCAGCAGGGCGGCGCAATCCTGCACGGTTCCGGGCTCAAGCCTCCAGTCCAGCGGCCGCAGCGACGCGAAGATGCAGAAGGGGGCATCGCCGCCGGCCCAGCAGCACAGCACCACCGGACTATCCGTCGACCCGTCTTCCTGCCTTGTCCACTACCGGCGGTTGTCGAAGTGCGCCATCCAGTATGATTACGATGGCAATTTGGCTGCCTCCCGCGAGTGCTCCGAGGCCGCAAACAACATCTTGACCAGGCTTGCAGAAAAGTACAGGAATCTCGGTGGCAAACGAAACAGCTCTCAGCGCCAACGCAGAACCGAGCAGGCAGCGCAGCCACACATCTCCCAAATCCGGAAAGCGGCCGAGAGACTGTCGGCCAATGGTGAAAAGTATCGATTGTACGCGCTCAACCGTTACCTGGATTCAACCAATAGACAGGCAACCGAACAGCTATCGGCGATCACCAAGCGCCACGGCGCACCGGGTCGCCAAACGGGGAACCTCCAGTTGCAGCCGAAACCGACCGACCCGGGCCCCGCCCGCGGTCGCACCCACTCACCGCCGCCAGCCGCTCGGACGGGCAGCGAACGGGCCGTGGGGCCACAACCGCCGCCAGCGACACAGTCAGTTGCGCCCACGGCTGCATTGGGGCTGACTGAAACCCCCTATCGGGATATCGAACACTTGCTGTCCGATACATAGCCTGACCGCCGGCCGCCATCCACGCTGCCGGGCGTGCGAAACCGGTCGCGCATTGGGGGTCATGCCTCGCCCACACCGGCAACGTCGCCGATGCGCACGGGCTTGACCGGTACGCGTGGCGCAAACAGCGAGTACTCGTCCTGGGGGCAGCCGCCGTGTCGCTCGATGATCGATGCCGCGACCGGTGCGCAGTAGCGGCCCTGGCACGGCCCCATGCCCAGCCGGGTGCGCCGCTTCAACATGGCGATGGTCGAGTCGCCCGCCTCCAGGGCCGAGTTGAGTTCACCGAGACTGACGCGCTCGCACCGGCATACCAGCGTGTCGGGCGTGGCGAGTTCAGCCTGATAGCGTGGCGCTGCAAACAGGCGCCACAGGGCCGATTGAAACGCCTGTTGCCGGACCAAGCCACGACGCGCCCGGACGAGCCCGGCCGCGACACGCCCCGGAAGCTCGAGGCCAAGCGATCGAACCGCCGCGCAGGCGGCGATGGTTCCCTCCTCGAGCGCCGCTGGCGCGCCACCCAGGCCGCAGCAATCACCGATCGCGTAAACGCCGGGCAGCGTGGTTTCGCAATGCTCATCGCGCTCGGTTACCAGGTGACCGCGGCGCCCATCGTGCACATGCCGGCAACCCAGACACCTCAACACCTCGTTGCTGGGCTGGAATCCGTAGCCGACACAAACCGTGTCAACCTGCACCTGGCGGTCGGCCTCTCCGTGCTCCTGCCCCGTTCGGGCCAATGTCGCCAGCAACCCGCCGTTCGAGGACTTTTCTACCGCCCGCAGCACCCGGCGATAAAGCACGGGCACACCGCTGGCACGCAAACCCGCCAGGTAGCGCAACCCGTCCAGCGCCAGCCCCGGTGCCGACAGAAACATGCGCGCGGCCTGCGGCAACTGGGTCCAGCGGGGCCGGTGCGCCGCTTCGGCCACCGCCACCAGGGTTGCACCCGCGCGTTGCAGTTCCAATGCCACCTGCAGGTTCAATGGGCCATTGCCCGCCACCAGCACACGGCTTCCCGCCAACACGCCATAGCTTCGCAAAAGGGTCTGGGCGGCGCCCGTTGTCATCACGCCCGGCAGTGTCCACCCCGGTATGGGTACGCCCCGCTCGAAGGCACCGGTCGCGACGATGGTGCGTTGCGGCCGCATGATCCAACTGTTGCGCCCGTCAAACACGCCGAACTCATTGGGCGTGAAAGCGCCCCACACCTCGGTGCCGTTGAAGATGCGCGCGCCAGAGCGCACCGCGCGCTCGATCAGCGCCTGCCCGCGCTCGAACTGGCGGTCTCCCGCCAGGGACGGGGGCAGTTCCGCTGCAGCGGCGGGCTGCTTGAAGAATTGACCGCCGAGTGCCGGACGCTCATCGACGACAACGACCTCGGCCCCCGCTTCGGCGGCAACGGATGCAGCCGTGAGCCCACCGGGGCCGCCCCCGATCACCAGAATATCAGGCGACCCGGGCAGGTCCCCACGCGGTTCATTTGCCGAATAGTCGCCCGCCCGCACCCGTTCGGGCATGCGCGACACATGCATTGCGTCTGCAACCGGCGTCATGCAGGCGCGCATCCCGGATTGCCCATCGATCTGCACCCGGCACTCCTGGCACACACCCATGCCGCAGAACAGGCCACGAACATCCCCGGGACCGGCATTGCGTAACTCCCGCTCGCCGGCAGCCGACAGTGCCGCGGCTACCGAAATCCCCTGGGGGCACTGAATTCGCCGACCCTCGTAGACCAGGCTGACGGTGTTCACGGCCATCGATGTTCCGTGTTGCTTGGGCAACTCATCTGTACGCACAAACGCCGCTCAAAGATTCTAGGCGCCTCGCCTGACGGCGAGGCGATCGAGAATGCTCACGCATTCTCC
>CAZNFI010000132.1:0-8578 GCA_964572185.1 uncultured Pseudomonadales bacterium | reverse complement strand
TCGCCACCCAGCGCCCGTCGGTGGACGTGATTACGGGGCTCATCAAGGCCAATATTCCGGCGCGCATGAGTTTTCAGGTTTCTTCCAAGGTCGACTCGCGCACCATTCTCGACCAGGGCGGTGCGGAACAACTGCTCGGCTACGGCGACATGCTGTTCCTGCCCCCCGGCACCAGCGTGCCGATACGGGTGCATGGCGCTTTCGTTTCCGATGGCGAGGTGAACCGGGTGACTTCCGACTGGCGCAAGCGCGGCAGCCCCGAGTACAGCGAAGACGTTCTGCTCGGCGGCGGAGGTGAACCGTTCCTGCAGATTGAAAGCGGCGAGACCGGGTCGGCGGAGAACGACGACCCGCTGTACGACGAAGCGGTTCAGTTCGTCATCGAGTCACGGCGCCCGTCAATTTCCTCCGTGCAGCGCAA
Source organism: uncultured Pseudomonadales bacterium (assembly GCA_964572185.1). Taxonomy (GTDB): domain Bacteria; phylum Pseudomonadota; class Gammaproteobacteria; order Pseudomonadales; family Azotimanducaceae; genus Azophilus. The sequence goes on along the minus strand of CAZNFI010000132.1, from coordinate 8,157 downwards.
ACTGCGCATCGGCTACAACCGGGCCGCACGCCTGATCGAAGCCATGGAGGAAGCCGGCGTCGTTTCCAGCATGAACAGTAACGGCAGCCGTGAAGTACTGGTTCCTGACCGCGGTTAGCCTTGCCTGCGCCGCGAGTTGGGGGGATGCCAGGCAGGATCTCGGCGTTCGCCTCGGCGGGCTCGGCCACATGGCAGCGGAATTCACCCAGCGCATTGCCGGCGCTCATGGTGAACTGATCGAGGAATCAAGAGGTTACGTTCGACTCCTGGCACCCAATTTGCGCTGGGAAGTGACCCAGCCGCATGCCCTGGTACTGGTGGCCGCCGGCGATGAGTTGCGCCTGTACGACCCCGACCTCGAACAGGTAACGGTGCGCCCGCTCTCCGAGGTGCTTGACGACACGCCCCTGGCGTTGCTGACGCGGGGCGCGACCGTGCCGGGCGAGGAATACGACGTTCTGGCGCTCGATGCCGACCGATTCAGTGTCAAGCCGCGATCGGAAGACGCGCTGTTCGCGGAAATCGTCCTGCAGTTCGGAGCGCCGGGCCTGATCGGCATGCTCATCGTCGACCACCTGGGCCAGACCACCGACATCCGTTTTCACCGGTTCCAGGATGCTTCGGTGATACAATCCGCCGACTTCGAATTGAACGTACCCCCTGGAACCGATGTCCTTTGATTCGGCCAACGATGACGGCCGGCCGCTGGCCGATCGCATGCGCCCGGCGGACATCGCCGAGGTGGTCGGCCAGCATCACCTGCTGGGCACCGATGCGCCGCTTGGCCGCCTCGCCGCTGCGGGCCGCCTGCATTCCATGATTCTGTGGGGCCCGCCCGGCTCCGGCAAAACCACGCTTGCCAGGCTGCTCGCCGACCGGGCTGGCATGCACTGGATTGCCCTGAGTGCGGTACTCAGCGGTGTGCGCGATGTGCGCGAGGCGGTACGCAGCGCCGAGGCGACGCTGCAACTGGGCGAGCGCACCGTGCTGTTCGTGGACGAAGTGCACCGTTTCAACAAGGCCCAGCAGGATGCGTTTCTGCCGCATGTGGAGAAGGGCACCGTCACCTTCATCGGTGCTACCACCGAGAATCCCTCGTTCGAGGTGAATGCTGCGCTGTTGTCGCGCGCCCGGGTGTACGTGCTGAAACCGCTGGACGAGGCTGCCCTGCGGACGGTCACGGAACGGGCCGAGGCGGTCTTGAACGTGTCGGTTTCCGCTGCCGGGAAACAACTGCTGATCGACCTGGCCGACGGCGATGCGCGGCGGCTGCTGAACGTGCTGGAAACCGTTGCCCAACTGGCGGACGGCGCCATCGACGAAGCCCTGATCGGCAAGGCGGCCGGTACCCGCTGGCGGCGATTCGACAAGGGGGGTGATGCGTTCTACGAGCAGATTTCGGCACTGCACAAGGCGGTACGCGGCAGTGCCACGGATGCCGCCCTGTACTGGTGCTGCCGCATGCTGGACGGCGGCTGCGACCCGCGCTACATCGCCCGGCGGCTGGTGCGCATGGCCAGCGAGGACATTGGCAACGCCGACCCGCGCGCCCTGCAGTTCACCCTGGCAGCAGCCGATGCCTATGATCGATTGGGGTCTCCGGAGGGCGAGCTGGCGATTGCCCAGGCGGTTCTGTACCTGGCCAGCGTGCCCAAGAGCAATGCGGCCTACCGGGCGTTCGGGGCCGCCATGGAACGGGTGCGAGCCACACCGTCCTACGAGGTGCCGATGCACCTGCGCAACGCGCCCACGCGCCTGATGCAGAACCTGGGCTACGGCGAGAGTTACCGCTATGCCCACGACGAAGCGGGCGCGTATGCGGCCGGCGAGCGCTATCTGCCGGAAGAACTGGCTGACGAGTGCTACTACCGGCCCACCGACCGGGGGCTCGAAGCCAAAATCAAGGCGCGGCTGGAACGGCTGAAGGCCCTCGACCGGAACGCCGCGACAGCACAATGAGAACGGGGCTCCTCACCGCCATCGCCGATGGCATTGACGTGTATGAGCAGGCTGCTTGCGCCCGCATCGACGGGGCGTTGGTACAGCCCACTCGGCCGGCGTTACCGGCGGCGCGGCAGCCGCTTCCGGATGACCACCCGGGCGCTTGGGAATAATGGCCGCTAACCTGGCGTGGGTGGCCGCGGGCGGGGCCGTTGGCGCCGTGCTGCGCTACCTGCTGTCGCTGCTGATGCGCACCGGCGGCGAGTTTCCGGCCGCCACCCTGGCAGTCAACATCGGCGGTTCGCTGGCCATCGGCCTGGTGTGGGGCGCCTGGGGCAGCCTGGCCTGGTTCCAGGAGTGGGGCAGGGCATTCCTGGCGGTGGGCATACTGGGTGGATTCACCACTTTCTCGGCGTTTTCCATGGAGGTGCTGACCCTGGTGCAGATGAACCGCCCAGGTACCGCGGCCCTTTATGTATTGTGCAGCCTGTGCGGCTGCCTGCTGGCGGTTTCGCTGGGCTATCGGCTGGCCGTGGCGTAATACTCCGTACAGGCACAGGGACTCAACGCATGCTGGATACGCGAATTCTCAGACAGGACCCCAAAGCGGTCGCCGCGCGGCTGACGACCAAGGGGTTCGAACTCGATGTCGCCCGATTTCAGGCTCTTGAAGCGGAGCGGGCGACCCTGCAGCAGGACACCGAGAAACTGCAGCACGAACGCAACCGCAAGTCGAAGGCCATCGGCCAGGCCAAGGCCCGGGGCGAGGACATCGCCCCGCTGGTCGCCGAAGTCGGTGGCCTGGGCGATCGGCTGAACGACCTTCGGGCCAGGCTCGGGAAGGCGCAGGACAGTCTGCGGGAATTCCTGCAGGCCATTCCCAACGTGCCGGACGCCTCGGTGCCGGAAGGCGCGGACGAAGACGACAACCTGGAACTGCGCCGCTGGGGCGAGCTGCCCGACTTCAGTTTCGAACCCCTCGATCATGTGGACCTGGGAGCATCGGGGTCGCTCGACTTCGAGACTGCCGCCAAGATCTCGGGCTCGCGTTACGTGGTGATGAAGGGCGCGGTGGTACGCCTGCACCGGGCGCTGATGCAATTCATGCTCGATACGCACATCAACGAGCATGGTTATACCGAGATTTATGTGCCCTATATTCTCAATGCCGCCTCGCTGCTGGGCACCGGCCAGTTGCCCAAGTTCGTCCATGACCAGTTTCGCGTGGCCGGTGAGGAGGAAACCTACCTGGTGCCGACGGCAGAGGTGCCGGTCACCAACGTCTACCGGGATACCATCCTCGATGCGGAGCAACTGCCAGCCAGGCTGGTTTGCCACACGCCGTGCTTTCGCCGGGAAGCCGGCAGCTATGGCCGGGACACCCGCGGCATGTTCCGCCAGCACCAGTTCGAAAAGGTGGAGCTGGTGCAGGTGATCCACCCCGACCGGTCGTGGGCGGCACTGGAAGAACTGACCGGCCATGCCGAGGCAATTCTGAAGAAGCTCGAATTGCCCTACCGCGCGGTGGCGTTGTGCGGCGGCGACCTCGGCTTCGCGTCGGCCAAGACCATCGACCTCGAAGTGTGGCTGCCGGGCCAGAACCGCTATCGGGAGATTTCATCGTGCAGCAACTTCCTGGACTTCCAGGCGCGGCGCATGATGGCGCGCTATCGAAACCCGGACTCCGGCCGGCCGGAATTCGTGCATACGCTCAATGGCTCCGGCCTGCCCGGTGGCAGAACCCTGATCGCGGTGCTGGAGAACTACCAGGACGGCGAGGGCAGGGTCGCCGTGCCGGACGTTCTGCGCGCCCGTATGGGCGGCGCCGCGAGCATCGAGCTGAGCGGGGAATGATGCCCGCAACCGGGCGTCGCGCAGTCTGAGCAGCTACGGGTGGCGCCCCCGCCGCCTGACCGTACCGGCAGGGACAGCCTGCCGACCCGTACCCGGAGACCTTGTTTCGCTCGCCTGGTTCATCTGCCAAACTGCCGCGCATCTTGTGCTCCGAACGGAATCCGGCGTGGACTACCTGCCACTCTATGTCGATGTGCGCGACAGGAATTGCCTGGTCGTCGGCGGCGGCGGGGTAGCGCTCCGCAAAATAGAGCTGCTGCTCGAGGCCGGGGCGCGGGTAACCGTGGTAGCGCCCGAGTGCCGTGACGCTATCCGCGACCTCTCGCGCGAAGGCCGTCTCGAACTCACAGGACGCGGCTATGTGTCGCAAGACGTGCGCGGCCGCGCGCTGGCAATCGCCGCCACCGGCGATGCGCAGGTCGACGGGCGCGTGTACGAAGACTGCAAGGCAAGCGGTGTGCTGGTGAACACCGTCGACACGCCGGCACTCAGTTCCGCCATATTCCCGAGTATCGTCGACCGCGACCCGGTGCTGGTGGCCATTTCCACGGGCGGCCGGTCGCCGATGCTGGCGCGGGTGGTGCGTGGTTGGCTGGAGGCGCGCCTGCCACCGGGGCTCGGCCGTCTGGCCGAGTTCGCGGCGGCCAGGCGAGACCGGGTGAAGGCCGCCATCGGCACCCTTGAGGGCCGCCGCAGTTTCTGGAACCGGGTAATCGGCGGCACCACCGGCGAACAGGTGCTGAACGACGATGCCGAGCGCGCCGAACGGGCATTCGCCCGGGAACTGCAGATGCCGGACCGACCCAACGGCCTGGTCGCCCTGGTCGGTGCCGGGCCCGGCGACCCGGAGTTGATCACCTTGCGCGGATTGCGCCTGTTGCAGCAGGCGGATGTGGTTCTCTACGACAACCTGGTCAATGACCGCATCCTCGGCTACGCGCGCCGGGATGCCGAACGCATCTACGTCGGCAAGCGCCGCCGTTTCGCCGGCGTGCGCCAGGAAGCCATCAACGCGATGCTGTTGGAACACGCCACGGCCGGGCGCTCGGTGGTGCGGCTGAAAGGCGGCGACCCCTTCGTTTTCGGGCGTGGCGGCGAGGAGATCGAAACCCTGGCGGCCCAGGGCATCGACTGCGTGGTGGTTCCCGGCATTACCGCGGCGCTCGGTGCCGCCAGTTACGCGGGCATACCACTAACGCACCGCGAGCTGGCCCATTCGGTGCGGTTCGTCACCGGCCACCGGGTTCACGACCAGGTGAACCTGAACTGGCCGGAGCTGATCGACCCGGCACAGACCCTGGTGATCTACATGGGCCTGCTGGGCCTTGCCGAGATCTGTGCCCGCCTGGTCGACAACGGCCTGCCGGCCGATACGCCGGCGCTGCTGGTGGAACGGGCCACCTTGCCGGACCAGCAGGAAATCGAGGCGCCGGTAGGCGAACTGGCCCGCGCCGTCGACAATGCCGAAGTGCATGGGCCGACCCTGGTGATCATCGGCCGGGTAGTCGCACTTCGCCGCCAGTAAGCTGAACTTCGCCGCCTACAATTCGCCGCCTACAATTCGCCGCCTACAAACAGTGGGTTGGGCGGGGCAGGCCGGCTATCCTGGCGGCCACCTTGGCCGGGCTGCCGGGGAACAGCCGCAGCAGATGGAGGCTGGTGCCCTTCTCGGCGCCGAGCCGTTCCCTGACCCGTTTCACCAGTGGGCGCATGGGCGGACTGATTTCGTGCGCATTATAGAAATCACGCAATAGCTCGATGATTTCCCAGTGTTCTTTCGTGAGATGTATGCCGCTTGCCGAGGCGATCTGCAGCGCAACCGCCTCGTTCCAGTCGCTGAGGTCGAGCAGGTAGCCCTGCTTGTCCGTCTTCGGCCGGAGCGCGCCCGCGCGGGCCATCTCAGCGGTTCCAGGAGACGATGGGCTGATGACGCTCCACCAGCTCGACGAAGCCGTCGTAGGTAACGATTTCGAACGCTGCAGCGATTTGCCCGGTAAGCCCGCGAGCCTCGAGGTCGCAGTCGAGAACATAGCAGCGGCCAACTGCGGCCGATGCAAGCCGGGCGGCATAGACACCGTCCTCGATCAGCAGCAGGGCGTCGTCTTCGCCGAGTATCGGTAGGCATGATGCCAGCGCCGCTGCCTTGTTGACGATGTGCAGGGCCGCCATCAACCGCTTACCACCGCGTGCTGGTCACGCACGAGCTCGCGCTGACCCGCACGATCGAGTTGCCTGACGGGCAGGCACAGGTCGGATTGCCGCAGGCCCAGCCGGCGCATGGAGGCCCGGCAGACGAACAGCCGCTCGACCTCGTACTCCGGCAGCGCCTGCAACACCTTTCCGACGGTGCGCTGGCCAATCGCCGAACCGTCCTGGCCACGCAGCAACTGGTAGACGCCCGCATCCTTGAACAGAACGCTCACCCGCTGATCGAACACGCCCGCCACCAGGGCCGATTCCAGCGTCTCCAGCGCCCGCGCGGAGGCGTAGGGGGCCGCTGTCATCAGGAAAAGTATGCGCTTTGGCTGCATGGCGGTCAGGCGGCGAAGGTGACGAAACGATCGCTGGCGGTGACCGCATCGACCAGTTGTCCGAGCCCGACCACGGTGAAGCCGGGGTGCACGGTCGCCGCCGCCTTGTCGTAGCGCGCCCGCTCCTGTTCGTCGAGCATGCCGCGCTTGAGGGAGTTGGCGATACAGGCCGCGAGTTCAATGCCATGGCCCTGCTGCAGCGCGACCCAGCCGGCATGCACGTCTTCTTCGTCCTGGGGAGCAATGCCCTGGTCGCCGGCGGTCAGCACGCCTTCGTGATAGAAAAACACGCGGTGGATGGCATGGCCGCGGGCCAGCGCGCATTCCGCAAAGCGCAGCGCGCTGCGCGACGCTTGGGAAGAGTAGGGCGCGCCGTGCACGGCGATGGAGATGACCATGGGCAACCCTCGGGGCAATGCCGGGGATTATAGCGAGGGGTTTTGCGGACAGCACCGGCGCCTGGGCCCGCGCGGGGCCCGCGATGCTCACCGTTCGCCGGCCTGGCGCGGTTCAGTCAGCACAGAGCCGTTCGCAGGGCGTGCCGTCCTGGTCACCGTCCAGCCGCTGCAGGCCACACTGGCGCAGAAAGAACCGCGCTTCTTCGCAGGAAGACATGTCGCGGCAATAGGTCTTGGTGCCGCATTCGAACGATTGGCTGCCTCCGAGCCCTTTGCGTTGCGCCGTGATCGATTCGGTTTGCGCCACCGCCTGCCGTCGGCTGCCGCGCCGCCACTCCCAGGGCGGGACGCGCTGTGCGTCCGGCAACGACCAAAGCCCGGCCCGGGCCTGCTGTGCCGCCTGTTCGTCCTCGAGCAGGCTGACATCGGAGGAATACCGGCGATACACCCAGGCATGGCCTTCACGGACCATTTCACGGTTGATGTCCCGGTCTCCCAGATAGAGCCGCCCGAGCAGCCGCCCGTACCGGTCTTCACCCTCGGAGGCGAGCTGAATCCGGCGTTGAAAGACCTTGTCCGCCAGCGCCTGGCGTGCCCGGGTGCCCCAGGGCTGACGCCGCTCCGGCGTATCGATTTCGGTGAGCCGCACACGCTTCTGTTCGCGGGTGCCGGAGAAATCGCCGAGTACGGTGACCGTGTCGCCGTCCGAGATGCCTACTACGAGTGCATCCGTACAGTAGGTGGCATCGCAGGGATGGGCCATGGCATTACCCGCAAACAGGCCGACCAGAAGAGCCAGCAGGCGTCGGCGGCATCGCATTGCGAAATCTCCCACAAAAAGGCAGGCGACAATCGTACAGGTGGCCTGGGTGGGTGTGAATCAGGAAAGGTTCGTCCCGGGTGCGGGGTTGAACCGCCAGGGGGATGCCGACAAGATGGGTGTTGCCCGGAGGGGTGGCTGAGTGGTCGAAAGCACTGGTCTTGAAAACCAGCGAGGGTAACGCCTCCCAGGGTTCGAATCCCTGCCCCTCCGCCAACGCCAAATATTTCTCATATAAACAATAAGATATGGAATTATTTTAGTTGCCTTTCCTAGCTGGAGGTTGACGCGCCCTCACTGAAACCAACCAGTCGCGCGGCCATGCAAGAACCGATAGCGCCGTTGGCAATCGGCGCGAGGTTGGGAGGCGTGGCGAAATCGTGACTCGCTGATCCGGCGGCGACGGGCAGGTTCAGGTTGCACCGCCAGTTCAGTGCCCACATCCGCATTTGATTTTCAATTGACAACCCTTCGGGCCTGGCTCAGAGTTGGCGGCGTGTACTGGATCTGTAGCTAACCTGAAGTCGGGTCAGCTGCTGAATACAAGAGCCGGCACCCGACGGGAGTCATGCCCCGAATGGGCGGCGAATATGAAGCGCCTCCCCGCTAGCTG
>CAZNFI010000131.1:0-8664 GCA_964572185.1 uncultured Pseudomonadales bacterium | reverse complement strand
CAGCATGGCCGCGAATGCGCGTTTCAAGTCATGGCGAGTCTGCATGATTGTCCCCTTGGTTCAGCAGTTGGTTAGACCCTGGAGTGGCGCCCCGGCTGCGGATGAGCCGTTCAATGGCGGCGCCGATCCCCAGCAGGCGCCGGTCGGAGTGCTCGGGGCCGTCTATTTCGACTCCGGCGGGCATTCCGGGTTTCGCCATGGCGAGCGGAATGGACAAGCCGGGTACGCCGGCATTGCTGCCGGGGTCGGTGTTCTGGATATAGGTTGCGAAAGTGGGTACCGGCGCACCGTTCAGTTCGACCGTGTCGGTCGCTTCGCGTATTGGCCTTGCGGTAAGCACGGTAGTGGGAAAGACGATCGCTTCTACCCGGTGTGTGTTGAAATGGTTCGCGTAAGCGGCGCGCAACCTGGGCCGGTAGATGTCGATTGCCTGGCGATAGGCCGACTCGGAGATGCTGTGCGCGGCAACCTGCGCGATGAGGTCCCGCACGTCCGGGCTGGCGATGGCTCGAGCGAGATCGCTCAGGTTCATGCCGGGGCGGTGCGCCGACAGGTAGTCTTCAAGCAGCGGCCCGGACTCGAACAGAACGGTCGGCAGGCTGACCTGATGGTTCAGTTCGCTGACCTGGTGCAGGTCGGCGTGCACCAGGTCGGCCCCCGCCGCCTCCAGCCTGGCCAGCAGGTCTTGCATGGCGGCGCCGATCGCGGTCTCCAGGTTGGCGAAGAAATGTTCCCGGGGAACGCCCAGCCGCACCCCCTCGAGGCTGACCGTGGGAAGCAGGCTCTCCGATTCGGCCATCGGGCCTGTTGCCGCCATCAGGCCGTCGAGCAGCGCCAGGTCTGTGACGCGACCCGCCATGGGGCCCACGGTGTCCCGGGTATGGGAGATGCGCGTGAGGCCCGCCGAGGGATAGCGGCCGGTGGTCGGCCGGAAACCGGCAATGCCGTTCAATGCGGCGGGTATGCGGCTGCTGCCGCCGGTATCGGTGCCGAGACCGGCGATTGCCATGCCCGATGCGATGGCTACCGCGGTACCGCCGCTACTGCCGCCGGCGATGAACTTTCCGTTTCGAGCGTTGCCAACCGGCCCGAAAGCGGCATTGTTGCTGGTGATGCCGAAGGCGAGTTCGTGCATGTTGGTCTTGCCGAGCACGATGGCGCCGGCTTCCTTCAACCGCGCCACGGCGGGCGCGTCTGCAATTGGAACGAATGATTCGAGCAGCGGCGTGCCGGCGGTGTTCGGCAGTCCGGCGACATGAATGTTGTCTTTTACCGCTATGGGTATGCCATGCAGCGGGCCAAGAATCTGGCCCTGTGCACGCATGCGGTCGAGCTGCCGGGCGCGTTGCAGCGCGCCCTGGTCATCGACGCTGATGAAGGCATTGAGAGACCGGTGCCGGGCGATCGCCGCCAGTGCCTCGGCGACCAGCCGCTCGCTGGACGTCTGCCCATTGCGCATCGCATCCTGCAGATCGGCAATCGTTGCCGGCGCGGCAACCGCGCTGATGCAACCCCACAAGCCGAACATGAGCAACGCTGCGTGCAGTTTCGGGCGGGCGAACCGGCAATAGCCCATGGGCTGGCCCGTACCTGATGCGATTACTGCAGGTTAGGAGTTTGGTCTAGCCGGCGAATCATCAAAACTGATGATTTTTCGCCCGGTGGATTCCGGGTTGGGAGGAAGGAGCGCTGCCCTCCGGTGCTTGATCGCGTGTCCGCTCGGGGCCGGCTCGCCGGCCGGAACGAACGACCCCGTTACCGGATTACTCGATGCGCGCTATGTTGAGCACCAGCCAGCCCTCGTTGTTGTCGTAGGTGTCCAGCAGGTCGATGCGCGAGGCGATATCGTTGGCGAGCGCGAACAGGCGGCCATCAAAGGGGGCGGTGTAGGTGGTGCCTTGACCGATGCGGAACTTTTCCTCGCCGCCGTCCGAACGCCTCAGCACACCGATGAGTTCGAACCAATCGGCCTCGGCAACGACGCGCCTGCCGCGCCCCATCCTGATCAGCGGCTTCTTGATGCGATTGAGCCGGCGAAAGGTTCGCGCGAGCGCCGGGTGGTTCGTGCTCCAGCCCGCAGCACCGCATGGGGGTATGTCGCCGTCGCGCCAGCACTGGGTTTCGGCCACCGCCAACCGGTAAACGCCGCCGCTTTCCAGCCTGATGCCGGTGTCGTTCCTTTGTTTTTCCGCGTGCACGACGGCGTCGGCCACCTGGCCGGGCTCGAGTGCGATGCGGCTTGCCGGAATCTGCAGTTTGCCGGGCACACCCTGTTGCGTGCATGCCGCCTTGAGCAGATTGCGCTGGCCGGGGCTCAATGAGCCTGCATAGTGGGGAAGGTCCAGATAACGCTGCAGAGCCGATTCGTGAAAACGTGGCGAAGCACCGAGGTCGCGGGCTGCCCGGCTGTAGATGGGGCTCCGGTTGCGGCTGAAGTAGATGTTGTGGTCGCGTGGCGCAAGATTGTCGAACTCGGTATCGATCGCCAGGCCGAGGCCAAGCTCTTCGATGCGTTGAACCATCCACTGCAGCGCAATTCTTGACAAGGGCTCTTTGTGTGGCTCGCCGCCGCCGACCGACCCGTGGTCACCCGGAAACCATACCTCGTCGAGCGTCTGGCCCGGCGTGGCGCCGTGCATCCGGGTGGGCCTGAATTCCCTGCGGCGCTCGTCGATGGCGAGGGCGTGCAGGGCGTGCAGGACGTGGGCGCCGAGGTTGTCGTTCAACCACCGGTAGCGCTTGTTGAATCGCCGGTCGAGACCGATGCCCGGCAGTTTGTCGGGGATGCCCAGGGCACCGACCGTGTCCCAGCAGCCGAGCAGCGTGATCCGGGGAACATCGACATTGTTGTCGGCGCGAAACCGCTGCGCCGGCGGCCCGGCCGCATTCTTTTGCTCTCGATAGAGTTCGTAGGCCTCGTCGATCAGCGTCATGTGGCGTCTGCCAAGCAGGCCGGCGACACCGATCATGCCGGCCAGGCTGCGGACCGTGTAGGCGCCGCGGCTGAATCCGAACAGATAAATCTCGTCGCCGTCCTCGTAGTTGCCGGCGATGAAGCGATAGGCCTGGCGCACGTTGAGATCGAGGCCCGCACCCATGGCGCCGCCGATGAGCCTGTCGACCGGGCCGTGGGTGCCGACGCCCTCGTCGTAGTAGACGATCTGCGGCCGGCCATCGTCGCTCCTCGGACGAATGGCCTGGGCAAGGCGCACGACGTTGGTCGGGCTGTCCAGTTCGGGCGTGTTCCAGGTTCCGTCGCAACAGACTGCAAGGCGCTTCAATGGTACATCTCCTGATTGCGCTGGTTGCCGGGTGCGCTTGGTAGACCTTCTGCCCGCTCACCGCCACATGCGACGAATGACGGGTACGCTTTCGCCGCCGCCGGTTCCGATCATGTGACTTGAACGGTCTGTTTGCAATCCATTTCATTGGCGGCGGGCGCGATGCAGTGCCGGGCTGCCTATCGGGGCGCTTGGGGTGAGTCGCCGCAATCCTGCGCTGTCACCAGTCGCCAGTACAGGCCTCGCTGTTCCAGGCGCGCCGCCCAGTCCACAACATAGCGAACGTGTTCACTGGCGGCGGCTTGCGGGTCGAGTTCGATTCCCCACAGTGCCTTGATGGCGTTGGGTACCACCGAGTAGCGCATGTCGATGACCCGGTTGGAGCGGCGCTGGTCGACGGCGACGTAACCGCCCGAGAACCAGCGGAACCGTTCCAGGTCGCGCGCCTGCTGGCTGTTGGGGTCAAGCCAGGGGAAATCGCGCGCCACATCGAGGCGCGCGATGCTGGCGCCGGGGCAGATGGTTGTGGAGAGGCCGGTTCTGATGCCATCGACGTAGAAGCGCCCGTCGTATTCGTAGATCAGTTTCCACACCAGCAGGTTGGCGAAGCCGGCCTTGGCGGACAGGCGAACCGGTTGGTGGCCGCGGGCCGCCGCCAGCTCGGCGCCCACCGCCTCGGCGCGATGGTGCTGGAAAACGCCGAGCGCCAGGTAGCCGAGTGCCCAGAGCAATCCCGCCAGGGCAAAAGCCCGGCGGCGGCGCACCGCTGCCAGTATCACCAGGGTGAGCAGCGGCAGCGTAAACAGGGGGTCGACCACGGAGACGTTGTTCCAGGCGAACCGGTAGTCGGAGAACGGCCAGAGCAACTGGGTGCCGTAGGAGGTGCAGGCATCGAGCAGGCCGTGCGTGGCGTAGCCGAGCAGACACGCCAGGTACGTCTGCCGGGGTTGCAGCGTGCGCCGTACAAAGCGGTGCAGGAGCAATGCCACGACCGCCGCGCCGACCGGGATGAACACCAGTGCGTGGGTGAACTGGCGATGGTACTCCAGCATCAGCAGGGGGTCGGTGGGTGATCGGATGAAAATGTCGAGATCTGGAGCCAAGCCGGCCAGGCAGCCGACCAGTGCGACAGCGCGCAGTTGCTCGCGTTGCATGACGACCTGTGGTGCGACCGCGCCTATCGCGGCTTGGCTGATTGGGTCCATGTCGAGATTTCCGTTGTGTCGCCGACCCTCGACATCGGGTTGGCGGCCTGGCCAGGGGCGCTGTGAATATGCCAAAACTGGCGAGGGTCGGTCTACGGCTGGATTCCAATGTCTGCGTGAAGCGCTGTCTGCAGTTGCGGGCGGCGGGCGAAACGCCGCCGCCGCTCATGGACAGACGGCATCGATCGCCTTGGCGGAGCCCACGAGAGGTACGCGCAGGTCGACGACGTTTTCGCCGGGCGGGTCGAAGCGCAGGAACAAGGACCACTGGTTCCTCAACAGTGTGACATACGAGGACAACTCGCCCGGTAGGGGGCTTGCACAGTCCGGGCGTTCTGCGCAACGCATCCAGCGACCCAGGTGCCCGTAATGGTCCGGTCGCGTCAGCTCCAACCCCCACCCGCTGAAAACGAGGGCATCCTGGTACCAGTCGAGCTTCCCGGCCTGGTCGGTCGGCATGTCTGCCAGCACCGGATGCATCACACGCACCGCCAGCTCCGGTCGGCATCGCACCTCGATCGACGCGGGTGCACCGTCGCTGGCGACGAGACCGACCGCATGGGCGGCCTTGCCGTCCTGCACCTGCCAGGTGGTGCTCCAACAGGTGGTGGTGGAGAACAACAAACTACCGACCAGCAATTTGGACCACAGCATCATCCGGGACTCCGTTGGCTTTCCTGCCGCTTAGACACGAAAAGGCGGATTTTCTCCATCGATGTGCAACGAAGAAGCGGAAACTGCCAGGCCGCACCGATTCAGGCGACTGTGCAATGTGCTTATCGGCCTCTCGGGGCGCACGCGCGGTGCCTGCAGCCGACCCGGCGCATGAAGTTTTCTGGATTTTCAATTGCCAGTTCGCAAGAATGTCCATGCGTCACTACGCAATAAAGCAGGCGCGATCGTGCGCCGAGGAGGTAGGCCCATGTCTAGTCGTGGATGGAAAAGCGCCATCCTGTCGTTGGGGTCTGTCACCCTGATGGCCGGTGGCCTGTCGATTCCGGCCCTGGCGCAGGAATCGGCGGCGCTCGAGGAGATTCTGGTCACCGCTCAGCGGCGGGAAACAGCGCTGCAGGAAACGCCGGTGGCCATCACCGTGTTCAGCGGCGACAAGATCGAGGATCTCGGCATTTTCGATGTCAGCGACCTCAGTGGCCGGGCGCCCAACACCACGGTGCTGAGGCAGCCAGCGTCCAATTCCAACATGGACCTGCGCATCCGCGGCGTCGGAGCCGGCGAGACGTCGCTGTTGATCGACCCGAAGGTAAGCCTGTACCTGGATGGCGCCTATGTGAGCAAGACCACGGGCGCCGCATTCGATCTCATCGATCTGGAGAGCATCCAGGTGCTGCGCGGCCCGCAGGGCACCCTGTTCGGGCGTAACAGCACCGGCGGCGCGATGATCGTCGCCTCCGCCAAGCCAAGCGGCACACCGGGCATGAAACTCAGGGCCTCGGTGGGCAACGACGGCTATCAGCGATACACCGGCTCGGTCGACCTGCCGGTGATCGAGGACGTGCTGTCCGCCAAGGTCTCCGGCATGTTGACGGACTACGACGGCTGGGCGAAAAACGTCTACCCCGGCCGGGAAAGCGGGCTCGGCAGCGAGAGCAACCAGTCCTACCGGGTTGCGCTGCGGCTCACGCCGGGCGATCGAATCACCGTCGATTACGCGCTCGACGAGACCGACAACGAGGGCTACGCCGCGCCGTTTCAGATCGTCAGGGTGAAAGACAGCCTCTACGACGGGTTCAGCACCACCCCGTTCCCGTTCGCGGTTCTGGGCGGCGAGTTGTTCGCCGCCATGGCGGCCACCGTCGGCGACCCGGGCGAGCGGCGCGAGGAGTACAGCCTGGACCACATAGGGTTGGCCCACCTCGACACGCGCGGCCACACCCTGACCGCGGCGTTCGACCTCGATGTGGTCACCTTGAAGTACATCTTCGCCAATCGCCAGTCGCTGCAGCACAACGACGGAACCGATCTGGACGGTGGCGCCCACATCGCGCGGGACCGGTTCTACGCCCGCGGCATGACGGTACCCGCGCCCGGTTTTCATGCGCGAATGGTGGAGAGTTCGGTAGACATGACCACCCATGAACTGCAGTTGCTGGGTGACCTCCTGGAAGACCGGCTGCACTTCACGCTGGGCTTCTACAGCTACAAGGAGGAAGTTTACGAGGACAATCCGCAGACGTTCTCGCTGCCGATCGCTTTTGTGCTGCAGCAGGCCCCCATTCTCGGCAGCGCCTACGCCCGCAGCGGCTTCTGCAACGAGGTGCCCGGGGTCGGGCCGGTGTGCGTCGGCTCGCAACGCCTGCCCCTGCCGTTTTCCTTCCCCGGCGCGGACCCCAACGGCAACGGCTTCGTCGACTTCGTCTACGGCCAGGATTCGAAATCCTGGGCGGTGTACGGGCAATTCACCGTCTCGCCCACCGACAGGTTGGATGTGACGGGGGGCCTGCGCTACACCGAGGACAGGAAATCCGCCTTCCTTTTCAATGAAAACCTGATGCAGACCTCCTTCGAGCAGCGGCTGATGAATGCTGAGCGCTGGGACAACCTGAGCTACCTGGTCAATCTGAGTTACGCCGTGAACGAGGACATCCACGTATATGCGACCCATTCCACGAGCTATAACGCCGGCAGCTTCAACGCACGCGCCCTCTCGGTTTCGGCGTTTGCTTCTCCGGTTCGCGACGAGCGCATCAGCGCCATTGATGTCGGCCTGAAAGCAGATTGGCTGAATAGCCGCCTGCGCACCAATATTGCCCTGTACCGCAACAAGTTCGACGATTTGCAGATCGGCCAGTTCGAGGCGGGCAGTGGCGGCGCCTCGCTGCGGCTGGTGAATGCCGGCAAGGCCACCCACCAGGGCATCGAACTGGATGTGGTGGCCATTCTGGCGGAAGGCCTGATCCTGGACCTGACCTACGGCTACCTGGACGGCGAATTCGATGAGTATGTGGCGCTGAATCCCAGCACCGACCGGGAGGCGGACATTGCCGATGTCACCTCGATTCCGGCGCCGGAAAACACGGCGAGCATCGGCCTGCAGTACGATTTCAGGCCTGCCGCCCTTGGCGCGATGTCGTTGCGGTTCGATGCCACCTATATCGGCGACTCCCAATTCCATCCCTTTCTGAACCAGTACGACAGCGCCCCGGGCCGCTGGTTGCTCGATGCGCGCGCCAGCCTCAACGACATAGCCATCGGCGGCAACGGTGCCCTGCGTCTCTCGGTATGGGTAAAAAACCTGACGGACAAGGAATACCGCGAGTGGGGCATCGATTTCGCGACGCTCGGCTTCGCCGGCACTACCTGGGGCCGGCCGCGCACCTACGGGATCGACCTGGTGTTTCAGGTGGGGGGTTGAATATCTGCAGGGCGTGAGGTGCGGCACGGCGTCACACCGGTCGCTGCAAGTGCCCACAGCGCCGGAATCGGCAGCGCATATCATTTTGTTTTTTACGCTGTCGAGGGGTTGTTGCGCCGCCATGTTCTGTCCTCGCCTGTGGGCCCGGGGGCGCAAAGCACTGTCGAGTTGAGAACCGGGCGCAACCTGCCGCGATACGGGTTTGCGCGCCGTATTGCCGTCACCTGCTGTGTTGCTCGCCCGCTTCCGGCGGCGCAGCAACGGCGCATGGCGCGGCTGTGCCATCTCGTATAGCATCGTCGGACACGGCCCAACGCACCGTTGCCGAGCAGTGATGCTGACCGCGGAAACCGGCGCGAGCGGCTGGAGTGCAAGCGGGAGATCGGTCATGGGAGGGTTCGAGTTGCCAAATGCGATTGCCACGCTGTCGGTGGCTACACTGCTCGAGGCTGCGGCAATGCTGCTGGTTTTCATCGCCGCCCTGTTCGTGGGGTCGATACTGGTGCCGGGGCGCCGCATCGAGATGACCGACCCCGAGGGCACGACGCGCAGCTATCGGCTCAACGGGCTGGCTCTGTTCCTGATTGTCGCGGCGGTGGCCGGCCTCGCCCAGTTGCTGGGATGGTTCTCCCTGGCAGCCCTGTACACCCACTTCGCTGCCTTGTTCGTGGTGGCAAACATTTTTTCTTTCGGCCTTGCCGCCTGGCTGTACTGGGGCGGTGCGCGCAAGGGCGATGCGCCGGCGGAATCGCAGCGGGGTTTCATGATGGGCCGGGACCTCAATCCCGTCTGGTTCGGCATGGAC
>CAZNFI010000130.1:0-8752 GCA_964572185.1 uncultured Pseudomonadales bacterium | reverse complement strand
CAGTTCCTCGCCAACCACCGCAATGATGAAGTCGGTATGACTCTCCGGCAGAAACTTCAACTGGCTCTGGGTACCGAAACCCAGGCCCTTGCCGAAAAAGCCGCCGGAACCAATCGCGGTATTGGATTGGAGAATGCTCCAGCCCGCTCCCAGAGGGTCGCCTTCCGGGTCGAACAGGGTGATGATCCGCTGTCGCTGGTACTCCTTGAGACCGTACCACATCACCGGAACGAGGGCAGCCCCGCCCAACATTGCCAGACCGATCCAACGCCAGCGGATGCCTGTGAGCACAAGCACTCCAAGCCCCGCTGCCATAACCAGAATCGCCGTGCCCAGGTCTGGCTGCAACAGTATGCAGCCCGCCGGCACGGCGATAAGCAACAGCACCACAACGACATCCCGCAACGATGGCGGCAAGGGCCGGTCATGCAGATACCAGGCAATCATCATCGGCAACACCAGCTTGGCCAGTTCCGACGGTTGAAATCGCACCAGGCCGAAAACGTCCAGCCAGCGAGCGGCGCCCTTGACCTGAACTCCGCTCACAAACACGGCAAACAGCAATAGTACGACCACGCCATACAGCCATGGTGCCCAACGCATGTAGAACACCGGCGCGAACTGCGCTGCGATGGTCAGCGCGACCACACCGAGCAGCACGCGCAGCAGCTGCGCCCGAAACAGCGGCCCATCGCCTTCGATGGCGCTGTACAGCACCACCAGCCCGAAGGCGATGACCGCCCCGAGCATGTAACACATCAGCGGGTCGACGCCCTTCATGCGGGCAATCATGACCCGCCAGGAAATCTGCACGGGACCGGCAGACAGCTCCCTGATCATCTGCGCGCGATCCGCGGCAACAGGTAAGCGTCAATCACCTCCCGGGCAACGGGCCCTGCGACAGAACTGCCGCCGCCGCCATTCTCGACCAGCACGGCAACCGCAATCGCCGGGTCGTCGGCCGGCGCAAAGGCCAGAAACCAGGCGTGCTTGCGATCGTACTCGTCGAGCAGTTCCTCGTCGTACTCCTCGCCCTGGGCGATCTCCACGACCTGCGCGGTTCCGGACTTGCCGGCCATGCGGTAACCGATGCCTCGGCCGATGTGGGCCCAGGCCGTGCCGTTCTGCCGGTAGCCCTGATTGCCGCGATGAACCACGTCTTCCATGGAATCTACCAGGCGTTCCCAATCTTGCGGTGTCGGTCCGTCGACCGGCGGCATGGGCGGTGGCGGGTCGACCTCCGCAAGGGGACCGTCGCTCGCCAGCAACATGCGTGGCCGCACCCACCTGCCCCGGTTGGCGATCACCGCCGCGGCTGTCGCAACCTGCAGGGGCGTAACCAGAAGGTCTCCCTGACCGATGGACAGATTGACGTTGTCGCCCGGGTACCAGGCTTCGCCCTTGGCACCCATTTTCCAGACCGGGTCGGGTACCAGCCCGGCACTGGCTCCCGCCACGTCAACGGAGGTGACACGCCCATATCCGAACCCTCTGGCAAAGTCGGCGAGTTGGTCGATGTGCAGCCGCGTGCCGAGATGATAGAAAAACACGTTCGACGAACGATAGATGGCGCGATTCAGATTGACCACGCCCTGCCCGCCGGAGTTGTTCTTTGTCCAACTCCAGTCGCGGTACAGGCGTTTGCCGCCTGGCAGGCGGAACCAGCCCCTGTCGAGAATCTCTTCCTCCCAGTTGACCGATCCGTTGGAGAGCGCCGCCAGCGCCACCAGAAGCTTGAATGTGGAACCCGGCGCATACTGACCATTGATCGCCCGATTGAACAGGGGCTTGGCGCGCGAAGTGGTCCACTGACGGTACTGCGCGCCGCTGACGCCGGTTACAAACAGGTTGGGGTCGTAGCTCGGGTTGCTGACCATCGCCAATATGCCGCCCGAGTGCGGGTCGATCGCAACGATGGCGCCGCGCCGCTGGTTCAGTACCGCCGCCGCCGCAACCTGCAGGCGGCTGTCGAGGTGCAGAGTGAGGTTCTGTCCTGCCTCGGGCAGGGCGATGTCGAGAACGCTGCGAACCCGGCCATGGGCATCGGTCTCCACCCGCCGGTTGCCGACCTTGCCGTGCAACGAACGTTCATAAAACTGTTCCACTCCGCGCTTGCCTATATGCCGGGTGGCGCTGTAGGTGACCGGATCGAGATCGTCGAGATCTTCGTCCGAGATGCGCCGCACCGACCCGACCGGGTGGGCCATCAGTTCACCGAATGGATAGTAGCGCGCCAACTGGGCCAGGACTTCGGCGCCGATGAACCGATGCCGGTTGACCGCGAGCGCGGCAATTTCTTCTTCACTCAGGGAGAGCTTGAGCGGAACCGGCTCGAAGGGACGGCGGCGACCCTCCAGCCGTTCGCGGAATCGCTCGATGTCGTCGGTTTCGATGGAGACGACCTCGGCCAGCTCCGCGACGAACGCATCTATGTCAGCAATACGCTCCTTGACCAGCGCCAGGCTGAAAACCGGCCGGTTCTCGGCCAGCGGTACGCCGTTGCGGTCATAGATGATGCCGCGCGCCGGCGCCATCGGTTCGACGCTGATGCGGTTGTCATCCGACCGCGTCCGGTAAACATCGTGTTCCCAGATTTGCAGTTGCACCATGCGCAGCACCAGCAACAGGGCCAGGCCCACGGCCAGCGCGAACATCACCAACGCCCGGCTTACGAAGGCTTTGTGTTCCTGGTGCTTGTCCTTGATGCGAAGTGTCGGCGCCATGAGACTCCAGTGGCTCTTTTTCTCCTTATCCGCGTTTCAGGCACTCGAATGCACCGAGAGTGCACCCGCTCAATGCCGTCTGGTCGCACTGCAGCATCGCTCTGTCAGACCTCTTGTTCGCGGACCAGATTCTCGAATGCGCCGGGTTTGCACCGGATACCTGCTGTCGCGCCGAGTTGGAGCATCGCTGCGTTGACGTAGGGCTCAGCCGGCCGTGTCTGCCGACAGCGGGCGCCACAACCGCTCAAGATCGTAGAATTCCCGGGTGATGGTCTGCATGACGTGCACCACGACGTCGCCAAGGTCAAGCAACACCCATTCGCAGGCATCCCTGCCCTCCACGCCCAGCGGCGGCTGCCGATGCCGCTTGGCGACCTCGACAACCTGGTCGACCAGGGCACGCACATGCCGGCTGGAAGTACCGCTGGCAATGACCATGAAGTCGGTAATGTCGGTCAGGCTGCCGACATCGAGGACGAGAATGTCGCGGCCCTTGCGGTCTTCCAGCGCCGCGACCACATAGTCGCGCTGGCGTTCAGAACTCACTGACCGCCGCCGTCGCTGGCACCGCCGTCCGGGTATGCAGTTGCGTTTTCTCCCGCGTAAAGACCGTACCGCGTAATATAGGCTGCCACCCCTTCCGGGAGCAAATGCGCCACCGGCCGCCCTGCCGCCGTCGCGGCACGGATCCGCGAAGCGGATATGTCCAGCATGGGCTCTTCCACCTTCAGGATACCGCCGCAGGGGGAGCAGGGCAGTGAGTCCAGCCGATATCGCTCGTAGATTGCGCGGGGCCCAGCATCCAGTTCCGCGCCGGGCCGGTCGAGCAACAGCAGGTGAGCAAGGTCGAACACATCGCGCCACCTGTGCCAGGTGGTTATGTCGCGGAAAGCATCCACTCCCACCGTCCAGAACACCGGCACATCGTGACCTTCCCGGCGCACGAGGCTCAGGGTATCCACCGTATAGCTGTGCTGCCGTCGCTGGATTTCGATATCGTCGGCAATCATGCCGGGACGGTTGGTGCAGGCCGCCTGCAGCATCGCCCAGCGGTCGGCGATGCCGGCGACCGGCTCCGCCCGGTGTGGCGGCCGCGCGGACAGTACCAGGCGGACCGGGCACGCAAGGCGGCGCGCGGCGACTTCGGCCGCATGCAGGTGACCGTTGTGCACCGGGTCGAAGGTGCCGCCGAACAGGCAGATCAACGGAGCAGAAGCTCACATCCGGCGCGCACGCAGGACTCGCCGGTGGTCATCCGCCTGGCCCCACTGCCCGCGTGTGGGCCGCGTTGCCGGTGATCATGGGCGCTCACTGGCACTCCCGATTCGCATCGGTACATTATAGTGGAAGGCGGCAGCCGACGCCGCTCGGGACAACTGCCATGCGATGGTTCATTTCCGACAGGCTTCCGGGTGTCGCACGCACGACTTTGTGCGTCGACCGACATGATTTCCGACAGGCCTATCGGCTAAACTGATCGCCTTCACAGGCGGCAACGGTAAGGGCAAATGGCACGGGGAATCAACAAGGTCATCCTGATCGGCAACCTCGGTCGAGACCCGGAAACCCGGTACTCGCAGGCGGGCAACGCGGTCACCAAGTTCAGCGTGGCGACCAGTGACTCCTGGCGCGACCGGCAAAGCGGCGAGCAACAGGATCGTACGGAGTGGCACAACGTCGTCTGCTTTTCGCGTCTGGCCGAGATTGCCGGTCAGTATTTGCGCAAGGGTTCGAAGGTGTACATCGAAGGCAGCCTCAGCACGTCGAGTTGGGAACAGGACGGCCAGAAGCGCTTTCGCACCGAGGTCATAGCCAGAGACATGCAGATGCTCGACAGCCGTGGCGCCGACGGCGGCGCACCCTCGGGATTCGAGCAACGCGGCGAGCCGGTCGCTGCGGGACGTCAACCTGCGGCACCGGTGACCAATGCACCCACGCTCAGCGATGACGACGGCGACTTCGACGACGACATTCCGTTCTAATTGATTCCTGTCGACACCAGCGACAAACCCATTGCCACGGTCAGACCGGGCCCGTCATGCCGGGCAATCGCTGCCGTGGGCGCAGCCATGCTCCTTCAAGCTGTCTGGCCGGACACGAAGGGGTCGGGGTGACACCAGTCCGGATGCCAGGCTCGACTCGGGCACCGCGGGCCTGGAGAACAGCCTGAACGCCAGAATCGACACTCCTCAGCGTGGCCAAACCGAGACTCGCGAACGATTGACAGTGACTGAGGGCCATGTCAGCGGTGCTGACTCATCGTCCCCTTCTCAGGAGCCAGGCAAATCCTCTTCATGATGGCGCTGTTCGCGGATGCCGGCACTCGCGTCGGCTCGCGGTCGGCTCAGCGGGCTCAGGGATAGTAATCCGGCGTAAACGTCTGTTCCGACAGGGGCGGGCGCACATACCCCTTGCCGCTCCTGCGTTTCGGCAACGTGATCGGTTCCGGCGTCAGGTCCTCGTAGGGAATCCGGCTCAGCAGGTGGCGAATGCAGTTTAACCGCGCGTGTTTCTTGATGTCGGCATGGACCACGAACCAGGGTGCCTGCTTGATGTCGCAGTGACGGAACATCTCGTCCTTGGCCCTGGAATACTCAACCCAGCGTGTGCGCGACTCCAGGTCCATGGGGCTGAGTTTCCACCGTTTGTGCGGTTGCGCGATGCGGGCCCGGAACCGTCGTTCCTGTTCTTCATCGGATACCGAGAACCAGTACTTGATCAGACTGATATTCGAGCGCACCAGCATGCGCTCGAATTCCGGGCAGGAACGCAGGAACTCCCGGTATTCCGAATCGCTGCAGAAGCCCATGACCCGTTCCACCCCGGCACGGTTGTACCAGCTGCGGTCAAACAGCACCATCTCGCCGGCCGCCGGCAGGTGTGCCACATAGCGCTGGAAATACCATTGGGTGGTTTCGCGTTCGGTCGGCGCGGGCAGGGCCGCCACCCGACATACGCGCGGGCTGAGGTACTGGGTGATGCGCTTGATTACGCCACCCTTGCCGGCCGCATCGCGCCCCTCGAAAACGACCACCACCTTCAAGCCCTGGTGCTTGATCCAGGCCTGCAGCTTGACCAGTTCCTGCTGCAGCCGAAACAGTTCCCGGCGATAGGTGTCGTCATCGATTCTGTCGGGCCTCTTGTCGCTGCCGCCGCGCCCGCTCATGCCGGCTGCTCCCCCCATGCAGAGCCGATGATGGTACGCGGCAGCGAACGGCGCTGTCGAGCAACCGTATCGCTTGGGTGGTGCCCTGCCGAACGCCTACCAGGCGATGCCATAGTCGTCCCCGAAGTCGCTCGCCCCACCCTGGAAGGTGCGCTGCCGGCGGTCGAAGTAGATGGCATTGATCGGCCCCGACGTCCGTTGCCGGTAGACCGGGTCATAACCCATGCCTTCCAGTTCCTTGCGCACCCAGGGCGGTGTGGCCTCGTTCAGCAGGATGCGCCCCGGCTGGGCACGGTGGTCGGCAAACGAGTTGCGCAGCTGGTAGCTGGTCATGTTCGGCGCCTCGACCGCTTCCTGAACGTTCATCCCGAACTCCACCATGTTGAGGAAGAACTGCAACAGCACCTGATCCTGAATGTCGCCGCCCTGCACCGCGAACGACAGGTACGGCTCACCGTCGCGCAGGGCCATGCCCGGCGTCAGCGTCGCCCGCGGACGCTTGCCGGGGGCGACCACGTTGTACGGGTTCTGGTCGGCGTCAAGCACGAAGCTCTGCATGCGCTGGCTCATGCCGATTCCGGTTGCGCCGGCAATGGTCGCCGGAATCCATCCGCCCGACGGCGTTACCGACACCACCCAGCCGTCGGCGTCCGCTGCCTGGATCGATGTGGTGCCGGCCGTGAAACGCGCCTCGAACGCCTCGAAGTCCACATCGGCAAGCTGCCAGGGCGGCGTGAGGCCACCGCGCCGGGGCACGTTGGTCCAGCGCTTCAGGGCATCGAGAAATGGATTGTCGCCGTCCTGGAAACGATAGGGGTCGCCAGGCTTGATGGCCGGGTCGTTGCGCTCGCTGTCGATGAGCGCTGCGCGCTCCCGGGCATAGGCCTTGGACAGCAGGCCCTTGATGGGCTCTTCCGGCGGAAAGTACGGGTCGCCGTAGTAGAAATCCCGGTCTGCCATCGCCAGCGAGATAACCTGGTACAGGGTATGCAGGTAGCGGGTGCTGTTGTATCCCATCGCCTTCAGGTCGAACGTCTCGAGCATGTTCAATGCCTGCAGCATGACCGGCCCCTGCACCCAGGTGGTCAGCTTGTAGACATCGATTCCCTTGTAACTGGTGGTCACCGGTCTCTCGATATACACCTGCCAGTCGGCCAGGTCTCGCATGGTGTGCAACCCACCGAGTTCACGGGACCCGCGCACGAACTCCTCGGCGATATCGCCGGTGTAGAAGCGCTGGTACGCCGCCATGATCGCATCCGCCCGATTCATGCCCGCCGCCAGGGCTTCCGCCTCCCGGGCAACCAGTTTTTCCAGCGTTGCCCGCAGATGCGGCTGGCGGAAGATTTCTCCGGCATGCGGTGCTTCCCGGGGTTCCCCGGAGTGCACCAGAAACACCTCGGCAGAAGTCGGCCAGCGGCGAATGATCTCCTTCGTGTTTTCTATGGCGTCTGCCGTGGAGGCTTCCATCGGGTAGCCCGTTGCCATGCGAATCGCCGGCGCCAGCACCTCTGCCAGGGACAGCCGGCCGTAGCGGGCCAGCATGACCATCAGGCCACCCGGCGTGCCCGGCGTCACTGCCGCCAATGGCCCGTATTCGGGCGGATGGGACAGGCCGCTACCGGCAAAGAACTCGGCGGTGGCACCAGTGGGCGCAACGCCGAGCGCATTGATGCCAATCACCTTGCGCTGCCCCGGGTGATAAATGAGCGCCTGGGTCTCTCCGCCCCAACCGAGCACATCCCACATGGTGGCAGTGGCGGCCAGCATCGCGCAGGCCGCATCCACCGCATTGCCGCCCTGCTCGAACATCCTGGCTCCCGCCGTCGCCGCCAGCGGCTTGCCGGTTATCGCGATCCAGTGCTGGCCATGCAGGACCGGTTTGACGGTGCGTCCCTGGGCGGGCTGAACGCAGACTGCCAGAAGCAACATCGTCAACAGGAAGTAAACTCGAGTCATGCCGTGGTCGCCAATCCAATCAGGATAATGCCCAATATCAACCGGTAGATCACATATGGCAACATGCCCGTGCGTTCTACCAGGGCCATGAAAAAGTGGACGCACAACCAGGCGCTTGCCGCCGCCACCAGGGCCCCGACAACCAGGTCGGCGGGGCCGGCAACCGGCGCCGGCGCCGACGACAGCTCCGCGCCAGCCAGCAGGGCGGCCCCGGCAATGGCCGGAATGGCCAGCAG
This sequence comes from uncultured Pseudomonadales bacterium, assembly GCA_964572185.1. GTDB lineage: Bacteria > Pseudomonadota > Gammaproteobacteria > Pseudomonadales > Azotimanducaceae > Azophilus. The sequence goes on along the minus strand of CAZNFI010000130.1, from coordinate 668 downwards.
AAAGGCAACCCGGGCCGCCATGGTTCGCGAAAGGCCCAGCAACAGCGCCGCCGAGATCACCACGCCGGAGCGGGAGGTTCCCGGCACCAGGGCAAGCACCTGCGCCACCCCAATCAACAACGCATTGCGCCAGCTCAGGGCCGTGTCGCTGCCGCGCCGTTTGTCCGCCCACCATAGCACCACCGCAAACAGCATGGTGGCGACAGCAATCGACTCGATACTGCGCAGCCGTGTCTGCACGGTGTCGTACAGCCCGTATCCCGCCACGGCTATCGGCACCGTGGCCACGGCGATCTTGAGCAGCAGCCGCAGGTGGTCGTCGCGCTGGCCGACGCGCACATAGCGCCAGCCACTGGCGGCGAACGCCAGGCAGTCGCGGCGGAAATAGGCCAGCACCCCGGCCAGCGATCCCAGATGCACGGCAATGTCGAATTCAAGGCCCTGATCGGGCCAGCCCGCCAGTGCGGAAGGCAGAATCAGGTGCGCAGAACTGGAAATGGGCAGGAATTCGGTAATGCCCTGCAGCAGTGCCAGAAGTATCGTCTGGAAAGAGTCCAAGCCGTCCGCCCCCGTTACCTGCAGCGCATTATAGAGGGGTCGGGATGCCCGCAGCCGGCTAGGAGCCTGCGCCGTAGGAAGTCGCGAAAGCGAAAATTCGCTATCGCCGC
>CAZNFI010000129.1:0-8852 GCA_964572185.1 uncultured Pseudomonadales bacterium | reverse complement strand
TTCCAGGTACAAACTGCGCTGGCCGCGCCCTCGCTTGTCTTTTGCCCTTCTGCGCTCCTAGGCGAGCGCCTGGAGCAAATCGTCCAGGAGATCGTCGCAGTCTTCTATGCCCACCGATATGCGGATCAGCGAGTCGTCAATGCCCATGCGGGCCCGCCACTCGGGCCCCACCTCATGGTAGATGGTGTGCGCAACCGGGATGGCCAGGGTGCGGTTGTCGCCGAGGTTGGTGGAAAGCACGATGACCTCCAGGCGGTTCATGAATTCCCAGATATCCAGGCCCCGGTCAAGCTCGAAGCTGAACAGCGCCCCAGGGTGCCGGAAAAGCCCCCTGGCGCGTTCGTACTGGGGGTGTTCCGGCAAGCCCGGATAGTAGACGCGCCGGACTTTCTCGTGCGCGTTGAGAGACTCGGCCAGGCGCCGGCTGCTGGCGCATTGCCGCTCCATGCGCAGCGCCAGGGTTTCGGCGCCGACGGCGATGTGATGGGCGGCTTCCGGGGCGAGCGAGGCGCCGAAATCCCTGAGCCCCTTTTTCTTGAGCTGGGTCAGTGCCCACTGCGCCCTGTCCTTGCCCCTGTAGCGTTCATCAATGTTGTCGAATGTGCGCCAGTCGTAGGCGCCCATTTCCGTGACTGCACCGCCAAGCGCATTGCCGTGGCCACCGATGTACTTGGTGAGGCTGTTGACCACCAGGCTGGCGCCGACCGCTGAGGGTTGAAACAGGTAGGGCGAGGTCATGGTGTTGTCCACCACATAGACCAGGTTGCGCGCATTGCAGAAAGCGCCTATTTCCTCGAGCGCCGCGACCTGGGTTCTGGGGTTGGCGATCGTTTCGACGAACACCAGCCGGGTGTTGTCCCGCACCGCCTCCGCGACGGACGCGGCGTCGGTGGCATCGACAAAAGTCACCTCGATGCCGTGATTCATGAAACTCTGGAACAGGCTGGTGGTATTGCCGAACAGGAAGGAACTCGACACGAAATGGTCACCCTTGCGCAACAGCGCGAACATCAGTGTGCCGATGGCCGCCATGCCGGTGGAAAAGCACAGGCTGGCCACGCCACGCTCCATGGCGGTGACCTTGGCCTGCAGGGCCTCGACGGTGGGATTGACCTGGCGGCTGTAGGTGTACCCCGGCCCCGTGCCCTGAAACACCGCGGCCAGGTCGCGGGCATCGTCGTAGCCGTAGGCCACCGTTGCATGCACGGGTTTGTGCATCGAGCCGTGCTCGACCGATCCCTTGCGGTCACTGTGCACGATCTTGCTGGTGAATCCTTTCACAGGGCTGAACCGTTCCAAAAAGGCGATTGCACTACACGCCGACCGGCGATGCAAAGGAATTGGCGCCAATCAGGCGTTCGATGTCCGCGGCCGGCATGGCCGTGGCGAAAACCGGACCCTCGGCTTCGGCAAAACCAAGGGGCTGCAGCAGCGCGAGCTGTGCCTGGGTTTCCACGCCGCCGGCAATCAGCTCGAGGTCGAGTTCCCGAGCGGCGGCGGCGATGGCGGCAATCGCACGCCGGCCGGTTGCTTCCTGGGGGTTGTGGCCGGCATTGTGGAAACTCGGCAGCAGGGCGCGAAGCAGGGCGGGGCTCAGCTTCAATCCGTCGACGGCGAGTCGCTCGAGGTAGGGGAACGACGACAGGCCGGCGCCGAAGTCGGCGGCCACAACCCGGATGCCCCGAGCGCGCAGCTCCTGTAGGCGAGGCCCGATGACTTCCGCCATCCGGTTCAGCGCCTGCTCGTCGAGCTGAATCGTGACGTGTTTCGCATGCAACCCGGCGGCGTGCAGATTGTCCGCAAAGTGCTCGATGAAATCCGGTTCCGCCAGCCGCGCCGCCGGCAGGTCGAGCGCAAGCCGCAGGGCGTCGTGACCGGTTCGATGCCATGCAACGGTCTGGCTGAACGCCCGTTTGCGCAGAAAGTTGTCGACTTGCGCAACAGGTCCGCCGGATCCGGGGGCCGGCACAACGGCAGCGGGTTCAACCAATCCCTTGCCCGGGCGCCGCCATCGCCATGTGGCCTCGACCGTTCTGGCGCGCCCGGATTCGAGGCTTACCCAGGGCAGAAAAAAGATGTCGAGCTCTCCCCGGATCAGGCCACCGTGCAGCTCCCTATCGGTGACGACCCGGTCCGTGTGCCCGAATTTCATCTCCTGTGAGTAAAACCGGTATCCCTGCTTGCCCTCGCCCTTGACGTGGTACATGGCCGCATCGGCCTTGCGAATCAGCGTTTCGCCCGCCGAGCCATCACCGGGACACAGCGCGATGCCGATGCTGGCGCCAATGGACAGGCGGCGGCCGGCGAGCGCAAACGGCTCCCGCAGGCCGGCCAGCATTTTTCCCGCCAGCAGCGCCGCATCGTCGCTGGCGCGCAGGTCGGGCACCAGCAGCGCGAACTCATCGCCGCCGAAACGCGCCAGCGTGTCGCTGCGGCGTACGCAGGCCCGCAGGCGCCGGGCCACCGCCTGCAGCAGGCGATCGCCCTCGCCATGGCCGAGTTCGTCGTTTACCGCCTTGAATCCATCCAGATCCACGAACATCAGCGCCAGCTGACTTCGGTTGCGTTGCGCCCCGGCAATGGCGACCTGCAAGCGGTCGTTGAACAGGCCCCGGTTGGGCAGGCCGGTCAACAGGTCGTGGTGCGCCTGATAGCTGGCGAGCCGGTCCCGCGCCATTTGTGCCTGCGCCTGTTCAAGGCGCGCTCGCAGCGTCCGGTTTTCGAGGCGCAGATCGCGCAGCACCTGGTCGGCATCACCGGGCGGCGGCACCGGGGTGCGGGGCGTCCCGTCAGCGTCGCCCCGGCGGCGCGTCCCACTCACGGGCGGCAGCGGCCCGAGGCGCTGGCCGCCATGTCGGCCGGGGCTGCCACCGGCATGGAGACGGTCACCGGTATCCGGTCAGTTCCATGTACCCCCGACCCACCTTGTTGTTGCGCCGATCGAGAACATGAACAAGCCCTTCCCAATAAGTCAAGAGCGTATCCATGCGTTGGTCTGTCACCGGTGCCGCAATCTGCCACTGGCGCTCGGCAACGCGCAGTCGCCAGCGCACCGGCCAGTCGGTGCCCCGCTCGTCCCTCCAATACTCGAGCGGTTCGAGGTCGAAGCTGGCGCTGTCCAGGTGGCGGGCATCGCCGGCGCCATCGACCAGCACGCCGTGGTCGTGGGGATCGCGGCTGCCGTCATCCCGGCGCAGGCGGAACACCATGATGTCTTCGCCGCCGTCGAGCATGAGGGCAAACCAGTCCCAGCCAATCTGCCGGTCAGCGAGCACACTGGTGCTCCACTCGCGGTCCAGCCAACCGATGCCGGTAACCGGCCGGCTTTCAGCGCCGGTTCGCAAGGTGCCCGCCACCTGCAGCCGGGGTACGGAGTAGTAGTAGGATGCCTGGCCGGGGCCCTTGACGGACAGGCCGCCATCGCCCTGCAGCACCACCGGTTTGGTCGGCGTCAGCCGGGCGGCGACCGCCAGGTCTGGCGTGGCGGCATTCAACAGCCAGTCTTCGCCGTTCGAAACCAGCGACCAGCCTTCCAGCCAGACCGAAAACCCGCCGCCGGCCCGGATGGAGACACGGCCATGCACCGGGCTTGAGTCAGTCGATGCGGCTGCATCGAGGGGCACGACATCCGCATCGCTCGACCGGCGCAAGCCCGGCCGCTGCCCGCCCCAGCCGGCGCCGGCGAGGGCCGGGTGCCCCCTGGCCAATCGCTCGGCTTCGCGGTGCGTGCCTGCCTGAACATCGGTTACCGCGAAGTGCCCGAGATAGCCCTGGCCGTTGCGCCAGGGATCGTCCGCGGCGGCGCCGGCGAACAGCGCCTGCCGGAAGATGGTGAACTGGACTCCGAATTCCCGGCCATGGTCATCCTCGAGAGCCAGGGTCAGGTACCACCATTCGCTCCTGAATCCCGGATGCGCGCCATGATCCGCGGGAAACTCGAACAGTCGCGGCGCATCCGCGCGCGCGAACCGCTGCCCGTCGGAGCCGGCGCCGAGCAGGTCGCCGACCCGCAATCCCGGGGCATCGGTGCGCGGCGCCGGCTCGGCACACCCGCACAGTGCCAGCAACAGCAACAGGCCAGGCAGCCGCGCGCATCGCCGCACACCGATCAGGCAATCAATGAACACGCTGTCGCTCGCAGGGAACAATTCTTCAAGTCATTGATTTTACGTTTTTTTGGGTATACGCCGGTCGACCAGTTGCTTCTTTCGGGCACCGAGCGGCCAGGAGCGTCGCCACCGGTCGGACGCAGCCCGAGCCGACGCACCGCTTCGGCAGGCGGCGATGCCCCGCAACGGGTTGCGGGGCCGGTGTGTCGAACAACCAATGCCATCGGCCCGAGCGATTCAGCCTGGCGTGCCGGAGCACCGCACCTCATGCCCGCTCTCATCGCTGTACCCGATGCCGTTTCCCGCACGTCAGCGCGCGCGCATTCCGGCGAGCCCGGTTCCACGCTCCCCTGGCGAGGGCGCCAGGGCGGCGGCGATGACGGCCAGCAGCCCGAGCAGGACGGGGCCGGCCAGTGCCGGCCCGGAAATCGACATCTCGATGCTCCAGCCGAACGCGCGGGGATTGATCACCTCGCACAGGATCGCGCCCATCGCCAGACCCAGCGGCAGCGCCAGCAACATGGCAAGCGCGCCGAGGCCCAGTGCCCGGACCAGTTCGATGTAGCGGTCCTCGGCCGCGCTCAGCCCCAGGGCGGTCAACAATCTGCCGGTCGCCTTGCGGTTCAGGCGCAAGCCCAGCATGGCGTTGTAGAGCCCCGCCACGGCAACGGTCAATGCCAGCAGGGTCAACGCATTGGTGATGGCAAAGCTGCGGTCGAAGATTTCCAGGGCCCGGGCACGTGCCCGTTCACGGGGCTGCAGCGTTGCCTCCGGGAATTCGGCGGCAAGCCAGGCTTCGAGGTCGAGAGCGGCGACGCCGGAGATGCCCACGCCGGTGAAGTGACGTTTCCCGAAGCGGCGCGAGACCGCTTCGTCGTGCATCAGCAACCGGGGTGTGACCGCGCCGAAGTCCGGGAATTGCGCGGCAATGCGCAGCCGTGCACCGCCCACCTCCACGCTATCGCCGACCGCGATACCCAGCGCCATCAGCAGGCTCTCGCTGGCGATACCCTCGTCTGCGCGCAATGCTCGGGCATGGCCGTAACGCGCCGCCTCCGCCGCTGAAAACTCGCTGTGGCCGATCTCCACGGAATGGCCGTCGATGCGCGTGCGCAGGCTTCCGTAGGCCTGAATGCCGGCCTGTGGCCAGCGCTTCGCAAAAGGCTGTACAGAAGTGAATACCTCGCCCCGCGGCAATTCCACGAAGTACTCATAGGCCAGCCGCTGAGACAACATGCGCTCGAAGTCGAGCTTGAAGCTGTCCACCATCAGGCCCACGCCGGCGCTGGTGGCAACGGCCAGAACCAGGGCGCCCAGGGCCGTACCCACATCAGCCTCGAACCAGGTGGCTTCGCGAAGTGCCAGCCTGGCCAGCAGCCCGGCACGACCGGTCGGGACGCTCGCCGCTTCTCGTGCGGCGACACTCTCGTCATCGACGACAACCTGCCCGCCGCCACCGCCATGCCTTCCGTTTCCCGGAGTGGCGGCCACGTCTTCGACAACCGCGGCAGCCGTTCGCCCGTTCCCCAGCAGACCCCGCCGAAGCGCGCGCAGCAGCGGGGTGACCAGCGATGCGGTCAACAGCGCCGCTGCCAGAATCGCCGCGAACCCACCGAACAGGCCGGTCTGCTCCAGGCCGACCCCGGTCGCAATCAGCGCTGCGGCGGCGGCGACTCCGCAAAGCCACCACAGACCGCGCGCGCCCGCCCGTGCGCTGCGCCGCCATCGATAAAACGCCATCACCGCACCGACCACCGATACGCCCAGGCCGGAGACCAGCGCCTTGACCACCACGGCGGGCGACAGTTGCGGCAGGGGCGCCGCGTTCAAGCCGGCGGTAGAGACGCCGGTCAACAGATCCGCCAGCAGCACGCCACCCGCGGTGCCGGCCAGCGTTGCCAGCGCGCCCAGCGCCGCCACCGCGCAGAGAAAGCACGCCGCCAGCTCGACGTGGCTCGCACCGAGCGCGAACAGGCCCTCGAGTACCGGCGCCTGGCGGCGCAACCACAGGACGCAGACCTGGTAGATCAGGAACCAGGCCACCAGCAGCGCCAGGGAACCCAGCGCGCCCAGGTTGAACAGGATAGAGTTGGCAAGCGCCGCGCCCGGCTGCTGTCCGGACACCGGCCGCAGGTTCCAGCCCTGCAGGTCGCGCGGGCCTTCCGGCAGCCCCGCCGACAGTCCCGGCAACAGGCTTTCCAGCCAGAAGCGAATGCCGCCCCAGCGATCCTGCATCGCTACTCCGACATGGCTCAGGTGCCGCGGCGATGACTGCAGCAGCAGCAGCGCATCGCCAATGTCGGCGAACAGGCCGTCCGCCACGCCGGAATCCAGGGCGCCGGCCACCGGCCAGGTCTCACCGCCGAGCCTCAGTGCATCGCCCCGGCCAAGCCCCAGGCCGGCGTCCAGCACGATCGATCCCGGCTGGAACCCTTCCTGCGCGCGCTCGCCAGGCAGCCCGTACAGTGCGAACCAGTCGGCGCCGACCACATGAAAGCGCCGCCCGCCGTCGACCACCTGGCCCTCGACGATCGGCACCAGCCCGAGTACCCCGGGCAACTGTCCGCTGCGCCAGAGGCGGCGCAGTTCGAAGTAATCGACCATGGTCGCATCGCGCCGGTCGGCCAGGTGGGTCACGCCCTGCAGGTGCGGCAGCCGGTTGGCGTCGAGGGCATCGGCGACCGAGAGACTGATGAGGTGCACCGCCACCGTCGAGGCGACCCCCAGGGACACGCCGAACAGGGCGGTGAGCGTGGTCCATGGGGTTCTGGCGAAAAAGCGCAGGAAGCTGCGCGCCAGCAGCCTCACCGCCCGAGTTCCACGATGCGGTGCGCGCGGCCGGCTATGGCATCGCTGTGGGTGGCCACCAGCATGGCGCAATTCAGCCGCTCAACCTGCGACCACAGCAGGTCTGCAATGCGTTCGCTGTTGCGGCCGTCGAGGTTGCCGGTGGGTTCGTCGGCCAGCACGATGGCCGGCTCGTGGGCGATGGCCCGGGCGATGGCGACACGCTGCCGTTCGCCGCCCGACAGGGTATCGGGAAACGCCTGCAGCACATCGCCCAACCCCAACGACGCCAGCCGCCCGCGGGCGCGCGGCCACAGATGCTCGCGGTTGTTCAACGACAGGGGCAGGCGCACGTTCTCCAGCACGTTCAGGGTCGGCACCAGGTTGAAGAACTGGAAGACGTAGCCGACCAGCCGCCGGCGCACCGCGGTGCGCGAGCGCTCGGACAGGCGATGCAGCGCATGCAGCCGCTGGCCCTCGCGCAAGGTCAGGGCGCCGTCGTCCACCGGCAGCAGGCCGGCGATGAGATTCAGCAGCGTTGATTTGCCCGACCCGCTCGGCCCGCACACCGCGACGATTTCCCCCGGCTGCACCTCGAGGTCGAAGCCATCGAGCACGGCACGGTGGCGCTGCCCGTCGGAGAAGCCCTTGCAGACCGCCTGCAGCCTGATCAGGTGAGCGCCCATGGCCCCGGCTTCAACGAATGGCCTGCATGCCTTCCCATTGCAGGTGCGAGGTCAGTTCCGGCAGGTGGCTCTCCGAGCGCACCGCGCCCAGCAGTGCGTCGCAGTCCGCATAGGGTTCGATCATGCGCAATGTGGTAATGGTCGGCGCGATCATCTGCCAATCGCCGGCGTCGCACAGCCGCAAGGCATCGGCCGGCCTGATCCAGGAACTGTGCTGGGTTTCCGTTTCATGCGCCAGCGTGTTCTGGCTGGATCGCATCACGGCAACGAAGAACCGGGTATCGAACCGGCGCGGCGCCGCTTCCGGCGTCAGCCAGTGGCTGAAATAGAGCATCTCGCCGCAGGCCAGGCGCAGCCTTTCCCGGGCGCACAGGGTCGCCAGGTCGATGCGGCCATCGATCAGCATCGCCCGGTAGTCGGCAAAGCGCTGCTGCCAATCGGTTTCTTCGGTGACCGGGCCGCCGTCGGCCGTCGCGAACAGCACGCCGCATTCCTCGAAACACTCGCGAATCGCCGCCACCCAGTAGCGCAGCCCGCCACTGGCCACGCCCACTGCCCGGCTGGCGCCCGCATCGTCGATACCCGTACACAACTGCGGCAGATGGTCGGCGGCATCGACCTTGCCGCCGGGAAACACGTGCAGGTTCGGAAAGTCGCCGCGGCCCGGCCGTTGAATCATGAACACCTCGATGCCGCCGGCACCCTGGCGGGTTAGCACCACGGTGGCCGCCAACCGAATGTTACCGCGCTGCAAAGGCTCCACTAGACGCACCTCGTTTTATATACTGCCGCCGCAAGCGGTTCCTTTCTCATCTTGGCGTCTCGTCACCAGGGTGAAGGGGAGCGACGAATGTTTGAGTTGTCATTCGTCCCGACTCGGCGAGTGACTCGCACCATGCGAGGCATCCCATGAAACAGAAGCCCTACAAGTTCGTGGCGCGGCTACCCCTGAATGTTCGCGACCGCGTCGTGGAAGCCGCCCACCAGTACCGGCGAAGCATCAATTCGGAAATTGTAGCGCGATTGGAACAGTCGTTCAGTGACTGCTCCCAATCGAAAATCGCACCACCCCTGCACCCGCACCTCGAACATGTGCTGCGCGGCCGGCTCGATGACACCGAAAAACGGCTGATCGACAGCTTTCGGCGGCTCGGCACAAAAAAGCGCGAAGCGCTGATGACGCTGCTCGACTGACCCGATCAACCGCGCTGCCCGGGCTAGGAGCCTGCGCCGTAGGAAGTCGCGAAAGCGAATTTGCAGCCGTGAATTC
>CAZNFI010000128.1:1643-8891 GCA_964572185.1 uncultured Pseudomonadales bacterium | reverse complement strand
AGTCGGCCTGCGCTACCCTTTGCATCTCGGCGAAGAAGCGGCGCCCAGGGTTTCCGGGCGCGCATCGCCAAGCGGAGGTGGGGCGCAATCGGCCTGCAGGCGTGCGGCTGCCGCCGCGGGGTCGGGGTTGGCGCCGGCTCAAGGCCGGCAGGCCGCCGCCACATCCGGTTGGTTCATGTACCTCTCGGGCACCGGAAAGCGGAATATCCGCACTGCGTTCAGGCCCAGTATCCTGGCCCGCTCCGTATCGGTGAGTTGTGCCATGGTGCGCTCGATGGCGGCTGCCGAGTGCGGCCAGGTGCCTTCGTGGTGGGGAAAGTCGTTGGCCCACATGAAATTGTCGACCAGGCCGTGTTCGCGGGCCAGGTCCAGGCCCGCCCTGTCTTCCTGGAAGGTGGCGAAGCCGTGCTGCCTGAAGTACTCGCTGGGCAGCCGGTCGAGCTTGGGGCGTACCCACATGTGGTGTTTGCGGTAGGCCTCGTCCATGGCCGAAAGGGCCCAGGCGACCCAGCCGATGCCGGCCTCGACGGTGCCGAAGCGCAGGCCCGGGAACCTGGCCAGCACACCCGATGCGCACAGGTTGGCGAGCGGCTCCATGGTGGGCGCCAGCGAGTGCACCGCGTAGTTGATGACGGCACCGCCGTTGCCCCGGGACGTGCGCGGGTCGCGGCCGGTCGACACGTGGAAGGTGATCGGCAGGTCGACTTCTTCGATGGCCGCCCACAGCGGGTCGAAGTCCGGCAGGTTGTAGTTCAGCTGGGTGTGGTCCGGGGCGCCCCAGACCGGCTTGCAGGGCAGGCACAGGCCGCGGAAGCCGAGCCCCGCACAGCGCTCGACCTCGGCAATGGCCGCCTGCATGTCGGCCGGCGCCAGGCAGGCCATGGGCGAGAGCCGGTCGTTGTAGTCGCCGAACGTCTCCCAGGCCCAGTCGTTGTAGACGCGGCACATGGCCTGGCTGAACACCGGGTCGGGCGTCGCCCAGATGGTCAGGCCCTTGTTGGGGAACAGCACCTCGGCATCGACGCCGTCGAGCGCCAGGTCGGCGATGCGTTGTTCGGGCGTCCATCCGGCGCGGTTGCGCAGCCGGTCTTCGCCGCTGAACGGGATGTTGCGCAGCCGCATCGGCCGGAAGCCCTCGGTCTTCTGGTACTGCCTGCCTTGCGCGTCCAGCGTCACCGTCGGCGCCCGGTCGCGGTAGTTGCGGTTCAGGCGCGTCTTCCACAGGTCGGAAGGCTCCTGCACGTGGCCGTCGGCGGATACCATGAAGTACTTGTCGGGGTGGTCGGGGCGGGCCGAGCGCGGCCAGCCCTCGGCGCCCGGCGTCTCGAGGCGCCAGCGGTTGTTCTCGTCGGGAGCGGGGATCGTCCGGGTCATCCCATGTCACCTCAGGGTTGTCGCCGCCCATGGTACGGCAAGTGAAACCGGGCTACACCTGCGCCCCGCGGCCGTCGCACGGGTGTAACGGATCTCCACGGACACCTCTACGACTCGGGGCTGGCTGACATGGCCAGCCCGGTTGCCGGGAACAGCCCTCAAGCCGTTCCTGGCCGGGCCGGCGGGAACTTTTGCCCCGTCGTGCTGCCAAATAGTGCCAGTGATGCCGGTTCTTGTGCTTTTCCATTAGGGTCATGCGACTTTCGCGGCGCGAGTATGAGACTGCCGTTGCGGAGAAACAGGTTCCAATGGTCCAGTCGATATCTCTTTGCGAACATGGCGCCATCAGCGCCGCCGGATCTTCAGCCCGCATCCGTGGATAACCCGGTAACCGCTCCGGAAGGCGCAGGCGGGGGCACCCGGGGCGCCGCCGTCGGAAACACCGATGTGCAGCGGCCGGGAACGGCCGGGGGGCGATCGGTGTCGCGGGCGTCGCCGCAGCGATGCCCCGAGTCACTGGCCGAAAGCGCCGGCAAGGGCGCGGTTGGCGATGCTGGCACAATGCCCCGCGACCTTCGATCCCGCCAGATCAGGGCAGCATCGACCGCCGTCGACAGCGCGGCCGTTTTCGTTGATCGCCCCTGGCTCAATGCGAGGCAGAACGCCAGCCGTCGGGCGCTCAACGCGCGCCTCGACGCGTTGCGGGAGCGAACCGACCTGTCGCCGCAAGTGAAGCAGCGGCTCGAGGCCGCCTTCTCGCAGTTGTGCCGTGTCGAACGTGACCTGCTGCGCATTGACGAGTGGCAGGCGCTGATGCGAACCCGGTCGCTGAAGGAGCATGAGTGGGGCAGGTTGGGTGATCGGGTGGAGCGCGTCCGGTCCAGCCAGCCAACCAATGAGTGCGAGGCGGCCGCCCTTCGCGAGCTGTTGAACGACCCTGTGGCCCTGAGCCCGCAAACGCGGGAACTGTGCAGGGATTTGCGGTTTCAACTGGTTCTGCTACAAGCGGAAATCGGTTCGAGCGGGGCGTGCTGGCACGATCTGGTTGCGCGTGTGGAGGTACCTTTGCCGGACGATTCGTCTGCTACCGCGGCGGTTGAAAGCCGCGGCACTCCGGGCGATGCGCTGGCGCGATTTTTCGTGGCGGGGTACCGGTGGAACGACGCCGACAGCGTGATCGAAAAAGCGCTCTACGGCCATGTGCCCGAGCTGGCGGTCACAGCATTGTACGATGCCCATGGCGAGTTGCTGTTTGGCGGGTTGCGGGCCGGTCTCAGCAGTCTTCCGGCGTTCTACGACTCGCGGTTATGTCATGCGTCCGACCCGGCCCTTCGGGCACTCAACGATGTTCTGAAAGGGAATTTCGAGCGAGTCGTTGACAGCCTCGAGAGCGGTCCGCTGGTTCCCGGCGAACAACACCTCGAGGAACTGCGAGATCGATTGCGGGCAAATCCGATGCTGGAGTCGGCGCTCAAGGCCCAGGTGCAGATGTTCGGCAGCAATCGAATGGTCATGGAAACGGTCGCGGCCGCGATGGTGACCGCTCCGGGTCACCTGCAGCGCGTATCGGCCGGAAAACCGATCACCGTCCGCCTGTTCGAGATTTCACTGATCGACCACGCCGACTATCTTCACTGGGCACGACATGCCCGTGCCTGCGAGACGCTGCCAAGCCGCCGCCCCGCCACTTTGCGACTGAACCTGCCGGACGGCAAGCAACTCACCGCGCCTGTCGCAATCACCTATCGCGGGGTCGCATTCTGCGTGGATGACGCGCAAGACGGTGACGAACTGCTGCCGGAATCGAATGCTGAGGTTACTCGACTGTTCGGCAGTGTGCATCGTCCAGAGGTACAAGGCACAGTGGGGGCGCTGGTCGATCTCAAGCGTCTGGTCGCGAAGGATCTCGCGAAACAACTCGGGTTGCCCGCCTACAACACCTTGCGAGCCCTTCCCCCACAAGTGTTGCAACGTCCGCGGAATCGAGCCGCCGCAATCGAGATGGGCGGGTTGAAAGGCGATGCCGCCCGTCAGGAACGCGAAGCGCTCGCACTCGAGCAGGCGGGTCGGCAACTCAAAAGCTGTTGGCGTGAACATGAGCGCTGGCCGACCGGCGAGGCAGCCTATCGGGCGGCCGCACGGCTGGCCCTGGTCGCCTACTACATGGGCGAGACACCGGTGCTCAGTTGTGTGAGCGGCCAGCATTTCAACCGTCGCCTGCAGGCAGATGCGAAACTGCTCGCCACCCTTGCCGACCGTGAGGGCGGGCATCTGCCGCCGATGGACCTGGACCTGGCCCCTTGGGACAGTGCCCGGGAGGCCTTGACCATCGCCTGAACGGGGAAAGCCTTGCTTGTGCCGGTGCGGTTGCCGCCGGGTGCAACCGGCTCAGCCATCGATTTTGTCCGGGAATTCGCAAAGGTCCTCGATCAGGCACGAGCCGCAGCGCGGTTTGCGGGCAATGCACACATAGCGGCCGTGCAGTATCAGCCAGTGGTGGGCGTCTTTCAGGTAGGGCTTGGGGATCCGGCGCACCAGGCGGTCTTCCACCTGGCGGACATTCTTGCCGGGGGCGATGCGGGTTCGGTTGGCGACGCGGAAAATGTGCGTGTCGACGGCCATGGTGGGGTGGCCGAAGGCGGTATTCAGCACCACGTTTGCGGTCTTGCGCCCGACGCCGGGCAACGCTTCGAGGGCGGCGCGGTCTTCGGGCACCGCGCCGGCGTGCCGTTCGAGCAGCAGCCGGCTGGTCTCGATGATGTTCGCCGCCTTGGTGTTGAACAGGCCGATACTCTTGATGTAGCCCCTGAGCCGCTCTACCCCGAGATCGCGCATCGCGCCCGGGGTGTTGGCCACCTGGAACAGCGGTGCGGTGGCCTTGTTCACGCTGACGTCGGTAGCCTGGGCAGACAGCATCACCGACACCAGCAACTCGAACGGGGTCCGATAGGCCAGTTCCGTGGTCGGATTCGGGTCGTTGGCCTTCAGCCGTTCGAAGATGCGCGTGCGTTTTTCCCTGTTCATGAGCTGCAGCGGCCGCCGATCAGACGGACGAGCGGCCTGTCTGGCGAGGGGCTGCATCGCCTGTCTCCCCAGGTTCGCCACCGGCAGGCGCCGGTTGTGTGGAGGCCGGTTGCCCGCCACGGGTTGAACGAGCCCAGTTGGCGATGCCAAGCAGCAGCCCGGCCACCAGGAAGGCGCCCGGCGGCAGCAGCGCCACCAGCAGGCCGCCGTTCGGCGCCACCTCGACCGCCCAGCCCGCCGCGCCCGGCCCGAACAGTTGCGCCATGCCGGCAAACAGGGTGCCGTTGCCCAGCAGCTCGCGCACGCCGCCCAGCACCGCCAGCGCGATGGCGAACCCGCAGGCGGTGCCGAGTGCGTCAATGGCCGTCCGACCCGGCGGCTGCCGGCTGGCAAAGGCCTCGATGCGGCCGAGAATCATGCAGTTGGACACGATGATCTGGATGAACAGTGCCACGCGAAGGTACAGGTCGAAGGCCCAGGCTTCCAGCAGCAGCACGCTCATGGTGGTGAATGTTGCAATCACCAGCACGAAGCAGGGCAGGCGGGCGGCGTGCGGAATGCAGGCCCGCAGCAGCGAGATGGTCAGGCCCGAACCCAGCATGACGAAGCCGCTGGCGAGTGCCAGGCCGATGGCGTTGACCAGGCTGTTGCTTACCGCCAGCAGCGGGCAGAGCCCCAGCAGTTGAATCCAGGCCGGATTGCGCTCGACCGCCGCGCTTGTGAAGGTGCCGGCGCTCACGGCCGGCTTTCCCGCGGCGGCGGCGTTTGCAGTGGCCGACCGGGGTTGTCGGCCGGCGGCCGGGCGGGCACGTCAGCCGGTGCGTTGGTGCGGGAGTGAGGCCTGGTTGACTCCACCGGCAGCGGCATGCGCGGCTGCGAATCGGGATCGTCAGCGGGTCGCGGCGCCGGCGCATCGAGGGGTTGGCCGGTTCGGATGGCAGGCATGGATGGTTCCGTCGACCGCAGTATCTCGGATACACCTCGCTTGACCGCTTCGCTGGTGATCGTGGCGCCCGTGACCGCATCCACCGCCGCCGGCGGCCGCTGCGAGAACTGTTTTATCCAGGGGCTGCGGGCCAGCTCCATGAAGTCGCCGAGCCCCGGCGTTTCCCGGTGCCGCG
This sequence comes from uncultured Pseudomonadales bacterium, assembly GCA_964572185.1. GTDB lineage: Bacteria > Pseudomonadota > Gammaproteobacteria > Pseudomonadales > Azotimanducaceae > Azophilus. Next base: position 3,372 of record CAZNFI010000128.1, on the reverse strand, counting down.
TTACGCGCACGCCAATCAGCCTTGCCACGCCGTCAGGGTCTTTGCGCAGTGCCGCCAGCAGATCGATGGCGCCGGCGTATCCCTGGACCGAACCGCGCACCAGTACGTCATCGCCCGCCAGTTGCAGGCGGTCGGCCTGCCAATTCAGCCCGTCGATGGGGAACGGTTCTCCGACCAGTTCGAATGCCACGCGCCAGGCGTGGGCTTCGCGATTGGCCCGAATGGCATCGCCGGTGAAAGCGTAGGTGCCGGCCAGCAGCACCGCGCACAGCGCGCCGATGGCGGCAAGGCTGACCAGCGGCTTCACGGCAGGCGAACCCGGCCGCGGCCCAGTGCATCCAGAAATGGAGTGGCGGCATTGGCAATCAGCACGCCGAAGGCGATGCCGTCGGGGTAACCGCCCCAGGCGCGAATGACGAAGGTGATGCCGGCGACCACGGCGCCGAAGATCCATTGGCCCGCCGGGTGCCCCGGATGGGTGACCGGGTCGGTGACCACGAAGAATGCCGCCAGCATGGTGCCCGCGCAGAGGTAGTGAAACAGCGGTGACCCCGCGCTCCTGGAACTGCCGCCATCGTGGAAGACGATTGCCAGGATGCCGAGCACGAGCAGGAACGACACCACCACGCGCCAGGCGATCAGCCCCAGGCCGGCAGCCACCAGGCCGCCGAGCGCGAAAGCCAGATTGGCCTGCTCCCAGCCGTGGCCGCCGAATCGCCCGAATGCGGGGCTGCCGGCAACCACCTCGGCGGCGGTCAGCCCGTCCCGGTACCTGAATTCAGTGAGGGCGGTGGCGCCGGTGTGGCCATCCACCAGCGCCGGCCAGGTGGCCAGCGCCGCCGGGAAGCAGACCAGAGCCAGTGCGTAACCCACCATGGCGGGATTGAAGATATTGTGGCCGAGGCCGCCGTAGAGTTGCCGGGCGAGTACCACCATGCCGAAGACGGCGACCGCCAGTACCTGCCAGGGCATGCCGGGCGGCAGCGCCAGGGCGAGTATCAGGGTGCCCAGCAACAGGGATGCATCGAAGCCGGCCGGAAGGCGGGCCGCGCTGCTGCCGGTGCGCTCGTTATCTGGCCCACCCCGGCGCAGGCGCATGCAGACCAGGTCGGCTGCATAGGCCATGGGCAGGGCCATGGCCAGGTTCCGCACATATCCCCAGCCGTAGAACCAGGACAGCACGGCGAACCCGGGCACCAGCGCCAGGCTGACGGCCAGCATGATGCGGTTGCTGCTGCCGATCATGCCGGGCCTGCCCGCCGGGTCAGGTGTTGCTGGCGCGACAGCCGCGCTGCGCGCCGTGCCTGGGCCGCCGCCCGTTGGTCGGCGATGCGCGCGGCGCGTGCCTCGAATCGGGCCTTGGCGTGGGCCGCCTGCGCCTTCTGCGCGGACGCCTCTGCAAGCGCACGCTTGCCCGCGGCAAAGATCGCAGCCAGCGGTATGTCGCTGGGGCACACGCGGTCGCACAACCGGCACTCGATGCAGCGTTCCAGTCCCTGCTGTGCCGCCGTGTGCAGCCGTTCCGCATCGCGGAGCCACAGCAGTTCCCGGGGAGCGAGATTTACCGGACAGACCGGTTCGCAACGATTGCAGCCGATGCAGGGTTGGCCGGCGTCATCGTGACTGGACCGGCCGGTGCCGGTGTTTGGTTGCGCTGTTGGGAAACCGGTTGCCAGCGTTTCCGGGCGGGTGGCCGAGCCCGACGGAAGGTGGGTGTCCTGTTCCGTCT
>CAZNFI010000128.1:0-1543 GCA_964572185.1 uncultured Pseudomonadales bacterium | reverse complement strand
AGCGTTTCCGGGCGGGTGGCCGAGCCCGACGGAAGGTGGGTGTCCTGTTCCGTCTGTCCCGTCGGCGAAATGTGGGTGTCCTGTTCCGCAGTCTGTCCCCTCCGCGAAATGTGGGTGTCCTGTTCTGTCGCCGCCTGTCCCGTCCGCGAAAGATGGGTGTCCTGTTCTGTCGCCTGTTCCGTCATCTGAGCAATGTGGGTGTCCCGTTCCGGTGGCTCGACGGCGCAGGGGATCAGGTCGATGCAGTCCACCGGACAGGCGGGAATGCAGAGTTCGCAGCCCGTGCATTCCTGCTCGACCACGGTGTGCATGAACCCGGGGGCGCCGATGATGGCGTCCACCGGGCAGGCGTGGATGCACAGGAAGCAGCCGATACATTGCTGTTCCCGGATGCGCGCCAGGGCAGGTGCCGGCGCCGGCGGGGCGTTGCCCCCGGTGCGGCCGAGCAGCGCCTGCAGCGCCTCGAAGGTGGGCTTGCCGCCGGGCGGGCAGAGATCGATGGCAGCGCCGGCGGCGACGGCTTCGGCATAGGGCCGGCAGCCCGGGTAGCCGCACTGCGCGCACTGGGTTTGCGGCAGCAGGGCATCGATGGCATCGATCAGGCCGCTGTCGTCGTCCTGCAGGCGCGCCCTGGCCGTAGTCAGCAGCCAGCCCAGTGCCAGCGTCAGGCCGCCGAGCAGCAAGACCGGGGCGATCAGTTCCACGAATCGAGCCCCACGAATCCCAGAAACCCGAGGCTCATGATGCCGGCGGTGATCAGGGCGATGGGGGCGCCCTTGAACGGGGCTGGCACATCAGCGCCTTCCAGGCGTTCGCGGATGGCGCCGAACAACACCATCACCAGCGAAAAACCGGCCGCCGCGCCGGCGCTGAAGACGATGGTGCCGGCCAGCGACAGGTCGCTGCCCACCGCCAGCAGCGCAACGCCCAGCACGGCGCAGTTGGTGGTGATCAGCGGCAGGTAGATGCCGAGGCTCGAGTGCAGCAGTGGGCTGGTGGCGCGCACATACATCTCGGTGTACTGCACCACCGAAGCGATCACCACGATGAACACGATGATGTTCAGCCAGGTGAGCCCCAGGGGCACCAGCAGGCCGTGATAGACGAAGAAGCAGGCCGTTGCCGAAAGTGTCAGCACGAAGGTGGTAGCCAGCCCCATCGCCAGCGCCGTCGACAGGCCCCGGGTAACGCCCATGAACGGGCAGAGCCCGAGAAATTGAGCCAGAACGAAATTGTTGACCAGAAGCGCGCCGAGAAGAATTAGAGCCAGTTCGCCCATGATGGCCGGGATTCAGCTTGTGTTGTCATGAAACGACTCTGTTATGTGGTTTCTCCAACCGCCGAGCGGCCATGAGGTACGGGCCTCCCGCGCACGCCAAGCGGGCTTTGTCTTGCAAGATTCTAACGCGCTGAATTGCTTAAAAGGTGCCGGAGTCCCGCACCTCACGCCCGCTCTCATCGGTGTACTCAATGCCGTTCCTTGAGCGGCAGCGCCCCGGCACGCCGCCGGCGTGGAAATTTTCATGGAACAAGAATCTTGCGA
>CAZNFI010000127.1:0-9012 GCA_964572185.1 uncultured Pseudomonadales bacterium | reverse complement strand
GCAACCGACCGGCGCTGCAATCGGGCCGAAAGCCTCCGCCCTGCATGCCGGCAGGTGTCAATCCACCCGTATCGCGGGAGGGTTTTCACTGGCCAAGGCCGTTGACATGGGCGACCACATCGACAATCGCGGCATCGTCGGCGAGCACGCCGGTCGCGGCCCGCATCTGGGCGCTCCACATGTCGCCGTAGACGCCGCGCAGCCCCGCCTTGTAGTTCCGCAGCTGGCGCACCAGGTACCAGTCGTTCTGCCCGGCAAGGCGCGGCGCGTTCAATGCCTGGTTGCCTTCGCCGCGCTCGCCGTGACAGACGCTGCAGGTGCGGTACAGCAGCGCGCCCCGCGCCGGGTCTCCCTGTACCGTCGGTAGCGCCGGCCGCTGCGGCACGGATTGCACCAGCCCCGCCGCCCGGGCGATCCCGGGCTCGTCGAGTACCACCGCCAGCGGCTGCATCTGGCGCCCAGGCAGATTGGCGCTTCCCGGTGGCGCGCGTCGCCCGAGCCTGTAGAGGCGCAACTGGCGTTCCACATACCAGGCCCCGAGCACCGACAGGTTGGGAGCATCGAATGCCCGGTCGCCCTGCAGTTGCGGCCCATGGCAGGCGGCACAGGCGACGAGGCTCGCCGGGCCGACCTCGGCGGAAACATCGCCGGTCGCGAAAGCCGGCAGCGCCGCCCACCAACAGTAAGCGGCGGCAATCGCCAACCGCGCCAGAGTGCCCCTTCGCACCGGATCTTTCCTGGCCATGCCCGCCTGTTACTCCTATGGCCCTGTGCAGCGCCAGCGCATCGCGATGGCATGCGCTTCGCGCTCTGCAACCGGTACCACGAAACCCGATCCAAGTCCAAACACCAGCGGTCCTCAAATCACCCGGCAGCGCCTCGTTCAGCAACGACGTCGTGCAGCCGTCGACAGCCGCGAAATCACCCGGCGTGCTCCGGCCGCGCGCGCAACCTGCTGTCGGGTCGGCCCGGGTGCGGCCGGCCCGCGTTCAGTTACCGGTAAAACGCGCCGGACGCTTCTCGAGAAAGGCCTGTACGCCTTCCTGGAAGTCCTTGGTCTTGCCGGCCTCGGTCTGCATCCGCGCTTCGAGGTCGAGTTGCTGTTCGAAGGCGTTATGCCAGGTGTTCCAGTACGCCCGGCGGATCATACCCAGCGACCGTGGCCCATCGGCCAGGCGCCGCGCCAGGCCCATGGCGCCCTCGATCAGCGCCTCACGGTCATCGAACACGCGGTTCACCAGGCCCCACTCCTGCGCCTTCTGCGCCGACAGCTTTTCCGCCAGCATCGACAGTTCCATCGCCCGGCCCCAGCCGGCCATGCGCGGCAGCATGAAGGTGGAGCCGCCGTCCGGCACCAGGCCGATGCGCCCGAAAGCCTGCAGGAAGTACGCGTCTTTTTGCGCACAGACGATGTCGCCCATCAGCGCAAAGCTCATGCCCACGCCCGCGGCCGGGCCGTTCACGGCGGTGACCATGGGTATTTCCAGGTCGCGCAAACGCAACAAAATCGGGTGGTAGCCGGCGCGCAGGCCGGACCCGGCCCCGCCCCGAGGCTGGTTGCTGCCAGTGTCCTGCAGGTTGGCGCCCGCGGAAAAGCCCCTTCCTTCGCCGGTGAGCACCAGGCACCGGGCACCCTTGGCCGGGTTCTCCACATCGTACAGCGCCTCGGAAAAATCCCCGAGCATCTGCGCGCCGATGGCATTGAGCACTTCCGGGTGATTGAACTTGAGGACCGCGACCTTGCCGTCGAAGTCGAGCTGCATGCGTTCCATGGACTTACCTCGAAAAGCCGGGAACCATAACGGATATGGGCGCGGGCTGCACACGCCGCCGACCCGCACGGCCCCATTTCCGGCCTGGTGCAATGCATGGGGCCGATCCGCACAGCCACTGGCTCGGCGGTGCCCGCGCAGGCTCCGAGCCGGGCAGCAAGGCGCGTTATAATCGGCCCCTTCGAGCCTTGAACGGTGCAGGCTACATGGCAGCTTCCCACCACCACCGCCATCATCACCAGGAGACGATTCTCCGGCGCGCCTTCATCCTGATCGCGGTGTTCATGGTGGTGGAGGTGGCGGGCGGCATCATCGCCAACTCGCTGACGCTGCTGGCCGATGCCGGGCACATGTTCCTGGATGCCACCGCCCTCGGCCTCGCCTGGGGCGCGACGCTGCTGTCGCGGCGCAGCGGCGACAGCAACCTGTCCTACGGGCACCATCGATTCCAGGTGTTGGCGGCGATGTTCAACGGCATCACGCTGGCCGTGCTGGTGCTGTGGATTCTCTACGAGGCGTATCAGCGACTACAGACGCCGCAGGCCATCATGCCGATACCGGCGTTGATCGTCGCCAGCATCGGCCTGGTGGTCAACCTCATCGCCTACAAGTGGCTGCACGGCGCCGACTGGAACGCCAACGTGCGCGCTGCGGCACTGCACGTGCTCGGCGACCTGCTGGGCAGCGCGGCGGCCATAATTGCCGCCCTGGTGATCTACTTCACCGGCTGGACCCGGGTCGACCCGCTGCTGTCGCTGATCATCGCCGTCATTCTGGGCCGCGGCGCCTGGCGGGTGCTGCGCGAGGCCACCCACATTCTGCTCGAGGGCGTGCCCAAGACTCTGGACGTGCAGGCCATGCGCGAGCGCCTGGCCGCGGTACAGGGCGTGGTGGAGGTGCATCATCTGCACGCCTGGTCGCTCACCGCCGAACTGCCGCTGGTAACGCTGCATGCGCGCGTTGACGAGCAAACGGAAATCCAGCCGGTGGTGCAGCGGCTGAAGGCGGTGCTGCTGGACAGTTACGGCGTCAACCATTCCACCATCCAGGTTGAACAGGGCCCCTGCCCGGACGAAGCTCAGCAGGCGCAGGCGACAGCCGCGGCGGTATCCGGCACGAAGCAACGGTGAAGCCCGGCTATACAGGTTTCCGGCGCATCAGGATGGCCAGCCAGTTCTCGTGGCGCGGCCTGCGGGCGGCGTGGCGGGACGAGTCCGCCTTCCGCCAGGAATGCGCGCTGGGCGTCGTGCTGATACCGGCCTCGTTCTGGCTCGGGGAGACGCTGGTGCAGGTTGCGCTGCTGATCGGCGCCTATGCCATCGTGCTCATCAGCGAGATGCTGAATACCGCGGTGGAGGCAGTGGTCGACCGTATCGGCCAGGAGCCGCACGAGCTTTCCGAGCGGGCCAAGGACATCGCCTCCGCGGCGGTGGCACTGAGCCTGGTGCTGCTCGGCGCCGTCTGGGCGCTGGTGGCCGCGCACCGCTTTCTATAATCAGGGGTTCTGAGGGATTACACATGGCAATTGCGGGGATCGATGTTGGCGGCACCTTTACAGATGTATTCATCCGCGACCTGAAGCGGGACCGCTGGGTGGTGCACAAGGCGCCATCCACGCCGCCGGATTTCGCCCGCGGTTTCATGACCGGGCTGAAACAGGCGCTGGCCAAGGCCGATGTCTCGCCCGCCGAAGTGGAACGCCTGGTGCACGGCACCACGGTGGCCACCAACTGCATACTTACCCGGCGCGGTGCGCGCCTGGGGCTGGTGATGACCGAGGGCTTCCGCGATGTGCTCTATATCGGCATCGGCTGGCGGCCGCGCATGTACGACCTGGACATGGACCCGGTCGAACCGCTGTTCCTGGCTCCGCGCCGGCGCTCGCTGGGCGTGCGCGAGCGCATGGATGCGAACGGTCAGGTGGTGACGCCCCTGGACGAAGCGCATCTCGAGAGCGTTGCCCGCAACCTGGTGGAGGAACAGGGCGCCGAGGTGCTGGTGGTCTGCTTTCTGCACGCCTACGCCAACCCCGCCCATGAGCGGCGCGCCCGCGAGATCCTGGAGGCGCTCTACCCCCAGGTGGACGTGACCCTGTCCAGCGATGTGCTGCCGCGGCGCCGGGAATACCGACGGCTGGTGGTGAGCGGTTTCGATGGCTACGTCAAGCCCGTGGTCACCAACTATCTGCGCGGCCTGCAGCAGCAGATGCAGACGGCCGGAGTGGATGGCCCCCTGCATGTCATGCAATCCCACGGCGGTGTCGGCGGCGTCGGCAACATTATCGAACGCCCCGTGAACACCGTTCTCTCCGGGCTTGCCGCCGGCGTCATCGGCGCCGCCAGCGTCGGCGACAGCGCCGGTTTCCCGGACTGCATCAGCCTGGACATGGGCGGCACCAGCACCGATGTCGCCCTGATCCGCGGCGGCCGGGCGCTGATCAGCAACGACGGCAGCTTCGCGGACTATCCGCTGAACATTCCCATGATCGACGTGCAGACCATCGGCGCCGGCGGCAGCAGCATCGCCTATGTCGATGAGGGCGGCGCGCTCAAGGTGGGCCCGCAAAGCGCCGGCGCCGACCCGGGACCGGCCTGCTACGGGCGCGGCGGCGAGCAACCCACGGTCACCGATGCCGGCTTCGTGCTCGGTTACCTGAACCCCGAGACGTTTGCCGGCGGCCTGGATCTCGACATCGACAGGAGCCGGCAGGTGATCGAGGAGAAGATCGCCAGGCCGCTGGGGCTAAGCCTGCTCGAAGCGGCGCTCGGCATCCAGGCCATCGTCAACAACAACATGGCGCAGACGCTGAGGCTGGTTTCCATCAAGCGCGGCCACGACCCCCGGGACTTCGCGCTGATCGCTTTCGGCGGCGCCGGGCCGCTGAGCGCCGGCAAGCTGGCCGAGGCGGCCAGCATCGACAAGCTGCTGATCCCGCCCGCCCCCGGCGTACTGTCGGCCATGGGGCTGATGCTGGCGCCCGTTCAGCACGAGGCCATGACCAGTTTCGAGGTGGCCGCCGCCGAGGCGAGCCACGAAGACCTGCGCGCCCGGTTCGCGGAACTCGATGAATCCTGCCGCGCCAAGATGCGCGAAGACGGCGTCGACCCCGGCGCCACGGCCATCGATTACCGCACCGAGATGCGCTACGTGGGGCAATCCCACGAACTCGAAGTGACCATTTCGCCGCACGACGCAGACGCCATCGATGGCGCCTCGCAAGCGTTCCACGAGGCGCACCTGCGCGCCTACAGCCACTGCGACCGCAATGCGCCCACCGAGTTCGTCACGCTGCGCAGCGTGCATTTCAAGGAATCGGAAGAAAGCACCCTGCTCGCCGAGAGCACGGCCGCCGCCACCGAGCCGCCGGAGCCCCGCCATCGCAAGGCCTGCCTGGACAGCGCCACCGGGCTACAGGATGTGCCGGTGTTCAGCCGTGACGACCTGCCGGTCGGGTTCGAGCTGGCGGGGCCTGCCATCGTCGAGCAGGCCGACACCACCACGCTGATCTACCCCGGCCACCAGGCGCGCATCGATGCCTACCGCAATATCCTGATCGATGTGCCCCTTGACGGTAACGGGGCGGGTTAGCCGCCCGCCACCGGGTATTTCATGGTCCCCGGCTGATAGAGCATCTTCCACTGGCCGTTGACCAGGCTGTAGATCTTGGCTGCCCGGCCGATCACGTGTTCCTCGGTGCTGCCGTCGTGCCAGGCGGTGTCGCCCTCGGCTTCCCGAAGCCAGAGGGTGTCGATGTCCACCACGGCGAAGGCGCCGTCGCCTTCGGGGGAGACGACGATTTTCCGGGTAACCCGGTGGTTGTGCACGATCTTGTGCGTTTCGAAGAAGCGATCGATCAGCACACGCCAGCGCGCTTCGTCGAAGCGGCCCATGCGCATGACCCAGTCCATCGGGTCGTATGACGTGGGCGTGGGCGGCCAGGCCCAGACCATGTCCGGGTGATAGACGGACAGCAGCAGGTCCGTGTCTTCCTGCTCGTACCCCCGCGACTCGCGGTCGATGATTTCCTGAATTTCGGCTTCCCGGCCCATGGGTTGCTCCCTCCTCACTGGATTTGCCGTACGCGGACCCGCTCGTCAAACGACGCCGGATCGCACCCGTTCACCGCGCTCTCGACGGGCCTGGGCAGCCGCGTCCGCCGCTCGCGTTGCCGCCGTTCAATCAGCCCGCTGCCTGAGTCTGCGCCGCCTGCCTGGCCGCGCGCAGCGCCTCGGTGGAGGCCTGGTCCAGGCGCCCGTCTTCGACCGCCACGCCATAGAGGTCCCGCGCCGCCTGTGTCGAGACGCGGCCATCGATCACGTCGTCGAGCACTCGCCCTGCGTCCCGATTGCCGGGCGGGCCGTAGCCTCCTCCCCCGGTGGAACAGTAGTGCAGTTCCTGCCCCCCGCGAATGTTCAGCACATGCTTGGCGGGCAGGCTTTCGCGCTCGCCGTCGTCGTGCACCAGTTCCCAGATGCAGGCCGGCGCCGGCTCGCCGCCCTGGCTTCCCCAGGGCCGGAATTTCTGCCGTTCGCCGCGTATCGATATCACCGCCTCGCCGCGCAGCCACTGTACTTCCGCCCGGTAACCCAGCCCGCCCCGCCAGGCGCCGGCGCCGCCCGAGTCCTGCCAGAGTTCCATGCAACCGTAACGCATCGGAAACTCCCCCTCGGTCACTTCCAGCGGGATATGGTGCGAGTTGGACAGGTCGTGGTCGGTGACATCGAGCCCGTCCATGGCCGGCCGGGCGCCGGTGCCGCTGCGCAGCGGGCCGCCGAGCACGCCGACGAAACGCCGGCCGGTGGCCGGGTCGATGCCGCCGGTCGGCAGTACCGTGGCGTGCCCGCAGCCTGCGGCCGGTATGGTGCCCGGCAGTGCGGCGGACAGCGCCCCGAGCACCGCATCGACGATGCGCGCGATGGCCACGCCCCGGGCATTGACCGGCGCCGGAAAGGTGGGGTTGACGATGCTGCCCGGCGGCAGGACCACCGAAACCGGGCGGTAACAGCCGTCGTTGTTGGGCGCCGCATCGCCGGTGAGCAGACGTACCGCGTAATAGACGCTCGACAGCGTGGAAGACGGTACGTTGTTGATGGCAGCGCCGACCTGATCGGCCGAGCCGGTGAAATCGAATTCGAGTTCGGAACCCTTGACCCGGAGCGTGACGCGGATCTCCACCGGGTCGGCGTCCGGGGACAGGCCGTCGTCGTCCAGCCAGTCCGAGAAGCTGTACTCGCCGTCCTGCATGCGTTCGATGGCAAGCCGCGTCAGGCGTTCGCCATAGTCCATGAGCGCCTCGATGCCCGCATATATTTCCTCGGCGCTCCAGTGGTCGAACATGGCGCCGAAGCGCGCCTCGCCGGTGCGACAGCCGGCGATCTGCGCCTCGAGATCGCCGCGCATGTTGCGCGGCGAGCGGGAGTTGGCGGTGAGCAGGCTCAGCATGTCCTCGTTGACCACGCCTTCGCTGGCCAGGCGCAGCATGGGAATGCGGATGCCTTCCGCGAGGTGGTCGTAGACGGCGGCCGCGGCGCTGCCGGGCGCGACGCCGCCGATATCCTGATGGTGCGTCATGGTGGACACGTAGCCCACCAGTTCACCCGCGTGAAAGACGGGGCTGGCAACGGCAAAGTCGGGCAGGTGGGTGCCGCCCGCATAGGGGTCGTTGACCAGGTAGACATCTCCGGGCCGGGCTTCGCCGGGCGGAAAGCGCCTGGCAAACCGAAGGCCGAGTTCCGTGAGCGCACCGAGGTGAATGGGAATCGCACAGGCCTGGGCAACGGTGCGCCCGTCCCGGTCGTAGACGGCGCAGGTGGCATCGAGCGCCTCGGTGACAATGGTGGAATAGGAGCTCTTGATCAGCGCATGCTGCATCTCGTCCGCCACCGCCGTGAAACGGCCGCGCAGCACTTCGGTGGTGACCGGATCCACTTGCGGCGTACTCATGATTTCTTTCCCCGGCACATTGCCTGATCCTCCCCTCGCACGGCCCGGCGCAAAAGACCGGACCTGCCTGGTCCCAACAGCCCGGGAATGTACGCGGGCGGCGTTTGACAAGTCAAACCTGTCTGGAGAAATCGACAAGGCCCATGCAGGGAAAGACACTCTGCCGGTTCGGTTTCGCAAGCGCCAGGCGGGCATGCGGCGCGGGCTTGGAGTAGAAACGGCGGAGGATGGTCGGTGCTTCGGCGTCGCTGACTCAGCTTGCCCGCTCGGGCAGCGAGCCGACCTGCAATGACCGCTTGGGCACGGGGAACATCGCTACGCCATTGTCGGCGGCACGCTTCCCACGCCCGGCTCGCACGGCGTTGACACTGTTCGGCGTTGTTCCTATCTTGGTTTCGGGCAACCGGCTGCGGCACGAGGCGCCGAATGGGATCGACCATCGCGGAAAAAATTCTGGCTCGAGCGGCCGGCCTGAAGTCCGTGCGGGCCGGCGATGAGATACGCGCCAGGCCCGACTTCGTCATCGCCTACGACTTTCCCGGCTATACCAACGTCATCTTCAGGCAGATGGAGGAAGATTTCGGCATCACCCGGGTGACCGAGCCGGAGCGCTTTGCGCTGTTCATCGACCACATGGTTCCGGCGGTCACGCCCGAGGAAGAGGACCTGCACAGGAACACGCGCGACTGGGGCGAGAAGAACGGCGTGCCGGTGTACGAGCGCCTGGGCATCGGCCACCACGTGGCTTCCGAGCTGGGCTACGCCACCCCGGGCGCCTTCGTCGTGCATTTCGACGGGCATGTCTCGCAGATGGGCACGTTCGGTACCCTGGCGATGGGCATTCGCCGGCACCTGCTCGAGGCATTCGTCAACGAGCGCATACAGATGCAGGTTCCGGCCACGGTGCGGGTGAACCTGCACGGCGAGATGGGGCATGGCGTGATGGCGCGGGATGTCTTCCACCACATCGTCCGGGAACTCGGCCCCGCCGCCTGCCGCTTCCAGGTGCTGGAGATCGGCGGCGAAGCGCTTGCCGGCATCTCCATCGACGGTCGCCAGACCATCACCTGCCTGGCCATGTTCACCGGCGCCGTCACCGCCATCATGAATCCCGACGACCTCACCCTGCCCGTCGCCAGCGAGAAGGCGCGCCTGGACATCGAGCCGCTGTATTCCGATGCCGATGCCGACTACGCCGCAGTGCACGACATCGACATCGGCGCCCTGGAACCGGTGGCGGTAGTGCCGCCGAGCCCGAGGAACACGCAGAACCTGACCGACCACGCCGGCACCGAGG
>CAZNFI010000126.1:2933-9023 GCA_964572185.1 uncultured Pseudomonadales bacterium | reverse complement strand
TCCCCAACTTTCCAACTATTCTTGGCTTTCTCCTGCCAGGAATTCGGGTGTCCGGCTTTCTTGGCTTTCCGGCGTCTTTTGGCCCTTTGCTTTGGCTGGTATCGGCAGGCGCCTTGGAACAGTCTTGGTGTCGAACGGCTGTACGGACGGGTGCGCCCAGCGTGGCGTATGGCGTGGCCGTGGGTAACAGGCTGGGCCCTGGACAACATCGAGCACGGCATTCTGCGCCCGATCTGGGGCGACCCGCGGATTCACTACGCGGTCAACTGTGCGAGCAGCGGCTGTCCGAACCTGGCGCCGGTTGCCTGCACGGCCGCCAACAGGGAGTCGCAGCGCCAGTCAGGCGCCCGCGAATACGTCAACCACGCGCGCGGCAACTCTTCGAAAGGCGCGAACTATCGGCGCATGCGATGAAACTTCTCAACCCACGTCAGCAACCCTTCCGGTGCATGCGCCCGGCGCCAGGTACTCGCTGCAAACTTGTTCGCTTCGGTGAAGGTCGGGTAGACGTGAATGGTTCCCATGATCTTTTTTAAGCCAAGTCCCCATTTCATGGCGGTAATGAACTCCGAAATGAGGTCGCCGGCGTGATAACCAACGATGGTGGCGCCCAGAATGCGGTCCTTGCCCGGCGGGGTAAGCACCTTGATGAATCCTTCGCTCTCCTCGTCGGCCAGGGCACGGTCGAGTTCCTCGAGGTCGTAGCGGGCTACCTCGTACGCTATCCCCTGCCGCTTTGCATCCTGCTCGTTCAGGCCCACCCGGGCCACTTCCGGGTCGGTAAACGTGGTCCAGGGAATCACCGAATAGTCTGCCTTGAAACGCTTGAACGGCCCGAACAGCGCATTCACCGAGGCGTACCAGGCCTCGTGTGAGGCGGTGTGGGTGAACTGGTAGGGAGCGATGACATCGCCACAGGCATAGATGGTCGGTACGCTGCTGCGCAGGTATTCATCCACTTCGACGCCGCCCCTGGCATCCAGCGCCACACCGATGGCCTCCAGGCCGAGGTTGTCGGTGTTCGGTTTGCGCCCCACTGCCACCAGCAGCGCATCGAACGGCACCGCGGTTTGCTGCCCGTCCTCGGTCGCGCATACCAGCACGGGCTCGTCGCCGTCCGTCTCCACCCGCAAGGCCCGGTGCCCGGTGAGCAGGCGCACCCCGTCGGCGGCGAAACGTTGCTGCATCAGTTCGCTCACCTCGGTGTCTTCGCGCATGAGCAGGTGCGGCCCCTGTTCGACCATGGTCACGGCGGAACCCAACCGGCAGAATGCCTGAGCCAGTTCGCTGCCGATGGGGCCGCCGCCGAGAACGACGAAGCGGTCCGGCAGCGTACGCAAGCCCCAAATGGTGTCCGACGTGTAGCAGGGCGCATCCTGGAGCCCCGGAATCGGCGGCAGAAACGGGACTCCGCCGGTGGCGACGACGATATTGCGGGTGGTGATCTCGGTGTCGTCCACGCGCACCGACCAGGGGGATGTAATGGTCGCATCGCCGGCGACGCAGTCGACGCCGAGCCCGGTGTAACGTTCCACCGAGTCGTGTGGTTCGATGGCCCTGATGACGCGTTGCACCCGCTCCATGACATCGGCGAAGTCGAACTCGGCATGGGCGCTCTTCAGCCCGAACTGTTCGGCCCGGGAAATGTACGACAGCATCTTGGCCGAGCGCAGTAGCGATTTGCTTGGCACGCAGCCCGTGTTCAGGCAGTCGCCACCCATGCGGTGGCGTTCGATCAGCGTCACCCTGGCCTTCACCGTCGCGGCGATCAGGGCGCTCACCAGCCCGGCGGATCCGGCGCCGATGACGACCAGGTTGGTGTCGAAGTGCCTGGGCTTGCGGAACCGGCGCAGCGCCTTGCGCGCCTTGACCTGGGCAAGCACTTTTCTGGCGATCAGCGGAAACAGGCCCAGCAGGGCGAACGAGGCGATCAGCCCGGGCGTGAGAATACCGGTCAGGCTAAGGGACTCGATCTGCCCCAACTCGGCGCCGGCATTCACGTAGACAATGGTGCCGAGCAGCATGCCGAGCTGGCTGACCCAATAGAACGTCCAGGTCGAGATGGGCGTCACCGACATCGCCAGGTTGATGGCGAAGAACGGGAAGGCCGGCACGAGGCGCAGCGCGAACAGGTAGAAGGCGCCGTCCTTCTCGACGCCCCGGTCGATGGCCACCAGTGCCCGTTCGAACCGCTTGCGCACCGCATCTCGGAACAGGTAGCGGGCAATGGCGAAGGCCAGCGTGGCGCCGATGGTGCTCGCGAATGAAACGATGACGACGCCCGTGACCAGACCGAACAAGGCGCCGGCAATCAGCGTCATGATCGCGGCTCCCGGCAGCGATAACCCGGTGACCGTCACATAGACGACGAAAAAGGTCATGGCGGACATCCAGGGGTTCTGTTGCTGGAAAGCGGCGATGGCCTCGCCCTGCGCGGCGACGTATTCCACCGTCAGGAATCGCTGCAGGTCGAATGCGAAAAACAGCGCGATCAGTACGGCCACCGCGGCCAGCAGCACTGTCCGTTTCACATTCATCGCATTATTGCTCCCGTGCTTGGTTCCAAGCGCAACGAACCTCGGGATGAAACCGTGGCATGCGGCTCATCCCCGGCATCGGGCCTCGGCGCAGCCAGGGAGTCGTTGAGCCCGTACAACCCCTGCCGGCAAGGCTGGCGGCAAAAGCGCAATCACCCGTTTCATGCTGGTTTTTCCCATGCTGTGCAAATGCGGTTCAAAGGCCACGCCAAACACGCGGACGGCGCAGGTTCAACAGCTTTTATATTCTTTGTGCGCCCAACTTTACGCAAGTTCAACTTTACGCAGGTTCAACTTTGATGGTGAAACCGATTCCATAGGCCATGCGGGTAGCAGATTTTACCGGCGGGCACCCCGAGCCCTGGTGTCGATGGGATGATTCCCGAAATGCCGCAGCATGAGTTACTCTCCCCGGGCATTTCGTTGCGGGGCGTGTTCCTGGTGGTTCATGCCACCGAAGGCCGCGACCGGGGGGCGCCGTTGGCGTGACGAGTCAGGACTTGCCGGCAAGTTTCTTCGACCGGGTCGATGCGTCCCCGGATGAGCGGTTTTACCGGCAACCCCGATTCGTGCAGCACATCGACGATGTCACCATCGCGGCGCTGACCGACTGGTATCGCGAGTTCCTGCCTGCCGAGTCCGATGTGCTCGATCTGATGTCCTCGTGGGTGTCCCATTACCCCGTCGAGGTCCCCTTGGGCAGGGTTGCGGGGCTTGGCATGAACGATGAGGAACTCGGCGCCAATCCGCGCCTCACTGAACACTGCGTCCATGACCTGAACCTCGAACCGGAGCTGCCGTTTGACGCGGAGACCTTTGACCGGGCGACCGTCGCCGTGTCCATCCAGTACCTGGTGCGGCCCGTCGATGTGATGCGCTCCGCGGCGCGAACGTTGCGTCCCGGCGGACGCCTGTGCATCGCCATGTCGCACCGCATGTTCCCGACCAAGGCGATTCGCGCCTTCCACCAGTTGCAGCCCGCGGACCGGGTGCGGCTGGTGGGTACCTACCTGCACCTCGGCGGGTTCGAGAACGTGGCGTTTGTCGATCGCTCGCCCGCCGCGGGTGACCCGCTGTGGATCGTGACCGGAGAGGCTCCCGGGCCCTGATTTGCGTTCAGAATCCGGAATCGGGTCACCGGGAGGTTTTCCATTGGTCGGGGAAGTTGCAATCATCCGCCGCTCGGTTGACGCGTTGAGGTCATGGCCGAGAGGTGGCCCATGGCATCGGTGTCGAGCACCGACACCGTGTTGATGGCGGAACGCTCGGGGTTGAGGGCGCTTGCGAATGCCGCCGCCTGCCCGTAGACGATCACCTGCTTGATGAACGTGGAGCCGCCGATTGGGGCATTGCCCATCTCCAGGCCCTGTTTTGGCACCTGTATCTGCATTCTGACCGCAGGCGCGCCGAGGTAGGCAATCACCAGCGTGGGAGAGCCGGGCGGCACGTTCGACAGCCGAAACCGCCCGCGCAGATCGGTGGTGGCGGACCCTTCCAGGGCAATTTTGCCGCGCCGGCCGATTGTGCCGCCACGGGCCGCTTGCCGTTGCATGCAACGCCCGGCCGCGCCGGCGTAGGGATTGGCGCCGGAAACGCACCGGCGCGCCATGGAACAAACCGCGACGGGGTTTCTCTAACTCATTGAACGAGCAGGCTCCGATAGCCAGCGGTTTCGGTACACAGGATCGATGGAATCACGTACGCCTCATCACCGAACCGCGAACAGCCTGCGCAAGTGCACGGGAACCGTCATCATGCAGGCGAACTCGGCCAAACAGCGACATTCCGGATTCGCGTGTCTGGGCCAGGCATACACAGAAATGCTGGAGTGGGGTCTTCTTCGCCTCTCGCTCGGCATTCTCGGCGCGGCCGTGCTCACGCTTACCGTAATGGGTCCTCTGGACACGGGTCGCAGCCTGGGCCCGGTGAAGCGATTTGCCTTCGTGGCGCTGTGCTGCCTGTGCTGCTGGCCGCTCTGTCATGCCTTGAGAGCGGCGATACTCTACCTTGCACGGCACCGCTCGCCGGTGCAGATCCTGCTGGCGTCATTCGGCGGAGCACTGCTTGCGGCTGTTCCGTGCGCCGTCATCGTGTTCACGATTTTCGGTTTCTTTCATCCGCCGGAATTCGTACCCCCCGGTCTGCCGGAGATCTACGCAAACGTGGCCGTATTGATACTGGCATGCAGCAGCATCACCCACTACGTGGCCTGTCAGCGGGTGGCGTTCAACAGCGTAGTGAACGAGGACCCCGTTGCGGCCGCTGGTAAACCGGCCGGACTCGACGAGCACGCCGAGTCTGCAGTGGCGCAGGATTCCACGGAAAGAGAGCGCTTTCTCGACCGTCTGCCCGCCACGCTCGGTCGCGACATCATCTATCTGACGGTATCCGGTCACTATGTCAACGTGGTCACCAGCAAGGGTTCGTGTCTGCTGCTCATGCGGCTTTCGGACGCCATTGCAGCGCTGGGCGACCTGGGGCTGCAGGTGCATCGCTCCTTCTGGGTCGCGCACGAGCACGTCAGCGGCGTGCTGCGCCGGGATGGGCGCATGACCCTGCGCCTGACGGGCGCCCACGACGTACCGGTCAGCCGTACCTACATGGCCGCGGTACGCGCAGCCGTCGACATCGCATAGGCTGATGGGCGGGGCGCCCTCCGGGAGCTCGCGGTGCGCGCCGCAGTCCTCAGCCGGGGTGCGCGACGGGCTTGACACGACACCAGCCGCACCCATTCATGAATAAACTACTGCGCTCGTCAATAGCGGCGAAATCACTGGGCGTGCTCCCGCCGCGTGCTCAACGTGCTGTTAGCACGGTAAGCGCGCTCTTACTCCGCGCACCCAGTGGCCATGCCGCGCGAAAACGTTAGTGCACTGCCACCACACATCACGCTGCGTGTGCCGCGAGTCAATGGTGACGGGCCCGTGCGAATTGAACAGGGCCGCTCCTGAAACGAATTTGGCGCCATCTGTAACGGCAATCCGCGCTTCGTGAGTGACGTTCGGCGCCGGAACGAGGCCGAAAAGTGTCGCCGAGGAAGTTTTCCCTCGGTTGCGGAATAGGCTCAATTTCCGGCTTGCGTGGCCTGCGAACCTGGCACTATCTTTTTCTTGAATCACAGCAGTCCGGATTTCGGGCAACCGGGTCAGGTGCACCGGCCGCAGATCCCGGGGGACTGCGAGCCCGGTCCGCGCCGCCGGCGCACGGACAAAGGCCCAGTCCGTCGTCGGCAACCGGGTTCGATGGCGGTGTGGTCGGTCAGGGCAGTTTCGGCTTCGGCCGAGGGAGTACTGGTCGGCCACCCGCCGTCGGACGCTTCACGATGGCGACCACCGCGTCGTTCCCCCGGATGCCTGACGATCTGCGTGCGTAGCAGACCGGTCGGAGCCGGTGCATCAATGGGTGCATGGCCTTTTTCTTCGCTGTGGACGTTCGCTGTGGACGACAGGGCGGCCTTTACATCCGTCGAAATCCAAAATATTCTGGCTGTTGGCTTCGATTCTCACCTGAGAACGGAGACCGGCGTTTTCCGGAACGCCAACTTCATCGATTC
>CAZNFI010000126.1:0-2923 GCA_964572185.1 uncultured Pseudomonadales bacterium | reverse complement strand
AACCAATGCAGGACAGGTACCTGAGGCACCGGCCCAATGCCGCCGCCAGCCCCTGTCCAATTGCATACAGAGGGCAACAGGCTTGAACGTACTCGATTTTGGCAGGCGCAAAGCCGCCAACCACCCCATATCCATGATCACCTGCTACGACTACTGGTCTGCGCAGATTCTTAACGAAACCGAAGTCGACACGCTGCTTGTCGGCGACAGCCTGGCCATGGTCGTGCATGGTTTCGACAGCACCGTGCATGCCACGGTGGACCTGATGGCGTTGCATGTGCGCGCGGTGCGGCGCGGCGCTCCGCACAAGTTCGTGGTTGGCGACATGCCTTTCCTTGCGGTCAGAAAGGGGCGGTCGTTCGCGATGGAGGCGGTGCAGCAACTCATGCAGGCGGGTTGCAACGCGGTGAAGATCGAGGGCGAAGCAGGGCAGCTCGAGCTCATGGCGCACATCGTGCAATCGGGCGTGCCGGTAGTGGGGCATCTCGGGCTCACGCCGCAATCGGTCGAGGCATTGGGCGGCCACCGGGTTCAGGGCCGCAATGAAGGCCAGGCGGCCACCATCCTGCAGTCGGCCCGGCGTCTTGAGCAGGCGGGCTGCTTTGCGCTGGTGCTGGAGTGCGTTCCCTCGGAACTCGGCCGCCTGGTCTCCCAGGAACTCGGCATCCCCACCATCGGCATCGGCGCCGGGCCGCACACCGATGGCCAGGTACTGGTGCTGCAGGACATGCTGGGCATGAACCCTTCCTTCAAGCCGAAGTTCCTGCGCCACTACGCCGATGGCCACGGGATGATCGATGCGGCCGTGAATCGGTTCCACCAGGACACCTGCGCCGGGGCATTCCCCTCCCGGGCAGAGTGCTATGGGTAAGGCGCGGGTCGCGCTGCCGCCGCCCGGGGGTTTCCGCGCCAAGCCGGCGGGCAGCGATCCCCGAGGCGTACAGGAGCGGTGACCGTCCCCATGCGGATTTGCAGATCGATTGGCCAGTGGCGCGATGCGCGGGCATCGATCGACGGGTGTACGGGTTTTGTTCCAACCATGGGCGCGCTGCACGCGGGGCACGCATCGTTGCTCCGGCGCAGCGTCGCCGAGAACGACAACACCGTCGTCAGCATCTACGTCAACCCGGCGCAATTCAATGACCCGGACGACCTGGCCGCCTATCCCTGCGAACTCGATGCCGACCTCGACGTTTGCGAGTCACTTGGCGTCAGTCATGTCATCGTTCCGCGTAGGGACGAGATGTATGCGGACGACTATCGCTATCGGGTCGAGGAGACGGCGTTCAGCCGCGAGCTATGCGGCGCGCACCGGCCGGGCCACTTTACCGGTGTGCTTACGGTGGTGATGAAACTGCTGAACCTGGTCCGTCCGCAGCGCGCCTATTTCGGCGACAAGGACTACCAGCAGTACCTGCTGGTTCGCGACATGGCGCGGGCGTTTTTCATGGAGGTCGACATCGTGGCGTGCCCGACGGTGCGTGAAACGGACGGCCTGGCAATGAGTTCGCGCAATCTCCTGCTGAACCCGTCGAGCAGAAACCTGGCGGCCGGCCTCAACCGCCTGTTGCGCTCTTCGCGAACCGACCGGAGCGTCCGCGAGGAACTCGAACGCCTAGGCTTCGTGGTCGACTATGTCGTGTCCCGGTTCGGGCGCCGTCTCGCGGCCGTATCGGTTCCCGGTAGACAGGGCGCGGTACGGCTTATCGACAACGTTGCGCTGGAGTGCGGTTGAGCCCGCATCGGCGAGGTCGACTGCCTCTTTGCGTGCGAGCGCTGCGTCGGTTTCCCCGTTTGGTTCAAGCCGGGTAACAGCCGCTTCGATTCCGTCCAGCGGTCTGCGCCGGACAGCACCGTAGCCCCGGAACGTTGCAGGCTGCCGATTGGGTAGAGCGGGCAGCCCGTGGCAAAAACCGTCTGCAGAAGCCCCCAACCGGTAGTGCCCAGGCGCATCGCCCTGCCTCGACGCGATCACGTTGCCGCGCAACTTGCCCAATTCGTTCGAACCCCGGCTTCAACTGTCCGCAGGAGAGGGTCTCAAGATCTCAGATGGGCGACCACCAGCGGCGCCCGCGGTTGAGCCGGCGCTGACAGCCCTGTAATTGACTGTCGTACGTCTGCGCCCGCTCGGCGACCCGGCGCGCGGCATTCTGCAATTGGCCCTTGCCGCGATAGCTGCCTTTCGAATAGCCGCCGTGGCCTTCGTGATAGGCGAGATAGAGCCGGTAAGCATCATGGTTGTCGATGCCATTGCGCTTGTTGCTCTGGCGGTTGTACCAGCCGACAAAGTCGATGGCATCGCCGAAGTCGTCCCGGTCGGCACGGCGCCGCCCGGTGGCCCGCACGTAGTCGGACCAGGCGGCATCGGTGGCCTGTGCGTAACCGAAGGCATCGGGGCGCCGCCAGGGAATGACGCCGAGCAGCTTGCGCCGGGGCGGCTTGGCCCGGGCACGGAAGGACGACTCCTGGAAGGTGATTGCCATCAGTACGGGGATTGGCGAGTTCCAGCGGCGCGATGCCTTGCGGGCATCCGCATACCAGTCTTTCTTCTCGCTGAAAATGTCGCAGATGTCGTTGGGATTGCTCGGTGGCGATGACGCGCAGCCGGCGAGAAACGCAACCGCCAGCAGCCCGAGGCCCGCCACGCAACGGCCGGCGCCGGTGCCCGCCCGATATGGCCAGACGCCATGGCTTGTCAAATCCACCGTTTCCCTGATTGCGAGTAAGCGTGCGCGGTCGGTGAAGTCTAGCACGGGTGCACAGGCAGCAACGGGGAGGGCGATGACTGGGGAACTCCCGGCGGTGGCGATACCGGCACGAGCGTCCGGGTGCCGAACGCGGACCGGATACGACAGGTGGCCGCCTGAACACGTGCTGATGGCGCAGCCGATTCGAGTTGCGACGCTCGGCGTGGGCCTCGCCG
>CAZNFI010000125.1:7899-9073 GCA_964572185.1 uncultured Pseudomonadales bacterium | reverse complement strand
ACCCCGTCGCGGCCTGACCTAGTTGGCGCAAACGCCGCTGGCAGTCTTCCCAGGTTGCTGGCTGGTACCTTGGGCCTGGTGTTCTTTGTCTCGATGTTCGTGAACATCGCCATGGTGGCGGGATTGTTGCCGGTCGTCGGCGTGCCGCTGCCCCTGGTCAGCTTCGGCGGCACCTCCATCATCACGCTGATGGCGGGTTTCGGGATCATCATGTCGATACAGAGCCACAGGTCCTGGTAACCGAACAGGTCGAAACGGGTGAAACAGATGGTGAGAATCGCGTTAGTTGCCAGCGTCACGGCGTTGCTGTTGTACGGTCCGGCCAGTGCGGACTATTCCACCCGGGAGGATGTCAGGTCGTACGTCGATGAACTGGTGCTGACGCACGGGTTCGCCAGAGACTCGCTGCTCGAGACCTTTGCCGGCGCCAGGCACCAGCCGCGCATCGTGGAAGCCATGTCCCGTCCGGCGGAAAAGGCTCTCAAGTGGTTTGAATATCGAAAGATCTTCCTGGGCGACCAGCGCGTTTCGCGTGGCGTCGCTTTCTGGTCGGACAACCTGGCGGCGCTGAATACGGCCGAACAACGTTTCAATGTAGCCCCCGAATATGTGGTTGCCATCATTGGTGTCGAGACCTACTTTGGCAGGGTGATGGGGTCGCATCGGGTACTCGACGCCCTGTCTACGCTGGCGTTCGACTACCCGCCCCGCGCCAGTTTCTTTCGCAACGAATTGACCGAGTTTCTCCTGCTTGCGCGGGAAGAAAAGCGTTCTCCCAACGAGTTGAAGGGCTCATACGCCGGCGCCATGGGATACGGTCAGTTCATCCCGTCAAGCTATCGACACTATGCCGTGGATTTCGATGGCGACGGCGTGAGGGATATCTGGACCAACACCACCGACGCCATCGGCAGCGTGGCGAACTACTTTGACCGGCACGGTTGGCGCGGGGACGGAAAAGTGGCGGTGCGGGTAGTCGCATCCGGCCGGGGAGTCGACGAGGTGGCCAATGCCGGGCTTGGCTTGGACAGAACGGTAACGGAGTTCCGGGCGCTTGGCGTCGAGGTTCCTGGAATTGACGGGTCGGCTCAGGCGGCGCTGTTTCGCATGGAACTCGAAGACGGCGTCGAGTATTGGCTGGGGCTGCACGATTTCTACGTCATCACGCGCTACA
>CAZNFI010000125.1:0-7889 GCA_964572185.1 uncultured Pseudomonadales bacterium | reverse complement strand
ACAACCGGAGCTCCATGTATGCGCTGGCGGTGCATCAGCTTGGCCAGGCCATCAAGGCCAGGCGCGATGCGGCGCTTGCCGGTCCGGCCGTACCGGCGTTGCCCGTCCCGTCCGTCGCAGGCACCGGGGCGGCGGGTAACTCCCGGTGAGCGGCGAGATGCCGGGAACGCTGCCGGCCGGGCGCTGGAAGCTCGTTGCCATCCTGTTCGCTGTCTGCCTGGCGGGTTGTCAGGGCGGGGCCGCACCGCAACCCGGCACCACCGTGCCGCAGGCGCCGCCACCGGTCAGTGGGGAGGTGCCGGTGCTGGTAGACGGACCACCGGAATTCGTGCCGCCGGACCTGGGCCGGCTGCCGGACCCGGTTCCCGTTGCCGAACCGAAAAGCAGGACCGGAAATCCGCCGTCATACGCGGTTTTCGGCAAGACCTACCACACGCTGGAAACGGCGGCGGGCTATGAGGCGACCGGCCGGGCCTCCTGGTACGGGCGCAAGTTTCAATGGCGCCGCACGTCCAGCGGCGAGCCCTTCGACACCCTGAAGCTGACCGCGGCTCACCCGACGCTGCCGATTCCCTCCTACGTCGAAGTGACCAATCTGGACAATGGCCTTCGCATTGTGGTCAGGGTCAATGACCGGGGCCCGTTTCACGAAGGCCGCATCATCGACCTTTCCTACGCTGCCGCGGTGAAACTCGGGTTTGCCGACGTCGGCACTGCCCCTGTGCGGGTAGTGGCGCTCAACGACCTGCCGGCCCTGTACCTGCAGGCGGGGGCATTTCAGGAGATCGATGCCGCCAATCGATTGCGCGGTGAACTCGAACGGCTGACCGGCAAACCGGCCCGGGTGGTCCGCATCGAGGAAGAGCCGCCGTTTCGGGTTCGGCTGGGCCCGCTCAATGGCGAGCGGGAAGCGCAACGTCTGCAGGCGCTGATCGCGACAGCGGATCACGGCGTCCCGGAGTACTACTATGGTGAGCCGGTCGAGCAGACGCATTGATCCCGGCCTGGCCGTGCAGGAGTGCGGCATCGCGCGGTTGTCGGAACCGGCGCGGCTGCCGCGGGGCGATGCTGTAACCGGTTTGCCTGGCGCGCAGAAGCATCGGCAGCATGCCCGATCACTTCGCGCACGTTAGAATGTCGCCCTTCCGACCACTGTTCTGCAGGAGGCTCATGGTAATGAGGGTTCTGATCGCCGCCTTGTTTTGTCTGAGCGGGTTTGCCAATGCCTGGGGGGCACCGTCACCGGCGGTCCCGCCTGCACCGAGCATTGCCGCGAAGTCCTACATTCTGATGGACGGAGATACCGGCCGGATCCTTGGCGAGCAGAACGGTGACGAGCCGCTGCACCCGGCGAGTCTCACCAAGATCATGACCGGATATGTGGCTGCGGGAGAACTGCGGAGCGGGCGCATATCCATGACCGACGAGGTGCATGTCAGCGTCGAGGCCTGGCGTACCCCTGGATCGCGCATGTTCATTCAGGAAGGAACTACGGTATCGGTATCGGACCTGTTGCGCGGCATCATCGTGCAATCCGGCAACGACGCCAGCGTGGCGCTTGCCGAGCACATTGCGGGCAGCGAGGCGGCTTTCGCGGACATGATGAACCGGCAGGCCGATGACCTCGGGTTGACCGCCACCCAGTTTCGCAACGCCACCGGGTTGCCGGCCGACGACCACTACACGTCGGCCAGGGACCTGGCGATTCTGACCAAGGACTATGTCGAACGGTATCCCGGAAACTACGCGATCTACGCCGAGAAATCCTTCGAATACAACGGAATCGAACAGCCAAACCGAAACCGCCTGCTGTGGCGGGACCGTACGGTCGACGGCGTGAAAACCGGGCACACGAACGCGGCCGGGTATTGCCTGGTGGCCTCGGCCAAGCGGGAAGGAATGCGACTGATCTCGGTGGTGATGGGCGCCGTTGACGGCAGTACCCGGGTGCGCGAAACCCAGAAACTGCTGACCTACGGATTCCGCTATTTCGAGACCAAGCGACTCTACGAGCCCGATGTGCCGCTAAAGACTGCGCCGGTCTGGTATGGCGAGTCGGACACGCTGGACCTGGGTGTGGCGGAGGCAGTGGTGGTTACGCTGCCACGAGGCCGTTACGACGATGTGGAGATCGCGCTCGAACTTCCCGAAGTCATCGAGGCGCCGCTGTCGGCGGGCGCCGAAATCGGTACCTTGACCCTGACCGTACAGGAAGACCTGGTTTACGAGGTGCCGCTGGTCGCACTGCAGTCGGTGCCGCAGTCCGGCGTCCTCGCGCGGGCCGGCGACTTCGTGCGACTGTTCTTCAGCCGGCTGTTCGAATGAGTCAACGGGCCAGTCCGGGAACCGGATCAGCTCGCACTGCCGATGTTGTCGTTCGCAATCTGGGCCGCACTGCCTACCAGCCCGTATTCGAGGCCATGCAGGATTTCACCGCCGGTCGCGAGGCGCACACCCTGGACGAACTCTGGTTCACCGAACACGAGCCGGTGTTTACCCAGGGGCAGGCGGGCAAGGAGTGGCATGTGCTTGCAGCCGGCAACATTCCCGTGGTGCAGACCGACCGCGGGGGGCAGGTCACCTACCATGGTCCCGGCCAGATGGTCGCTTATTTGCTGTTCGATCTGCGGCGCATGGGCGTGTCGGTACGCGGGCTGGTGTCCGGCATCGAGAACTCGATCATCGAGGTGCTCGACAGCTACGACGTCGCTGCCGCGGCGCGGCGGGATGCTCCAGGCGTCTATGTGAACGGCGCCAAGATCGCGGCATTGGGCCTGCGCGTGCGCCGGCATTGCTCATACCATGGCCTGAGCTTCAACATCGACATGGATCTGGAGCCGTTTCAGCGCATCAACCCGTGCGGCATGACCAATCTGCCGGTTACACAGTTGAAGGATCTGTGTGGCGAAACGGACATGGCAGCGGTGCGCGCCCGGCTGCTGCGGGCGCTGCAACGCGCCTACCCGGTCAACTGCCGCAAACCGGACAATCAGGCCGCTTCGGGAGCTTGAAGTCCCGCCATTCAGAGCGTTTGGCGTCGTAGTACAGCACGCGCCCCACCAGCGCATCGCCGATGCCGGTGATCAGCTTGACCGCCTCCATGGCCTGCAGGGTGCCGACCACCCCGACCAGCGGCGCGATCACGCCGTTTTCGGCGCAGTTCAGCGCCGCATCGTCTGCCTGCGGGTACAGGCACCGGTAACAGGGCGAATCGGGAACACGCGGGTCGAAGCTGGCGATATGCCCTTCCCAGCGGATTGCGGCACCGGATATCAGTGGCTTTTTCGCTCGCCAGCACGCATCGTTCAACAGGTAGCGGCTGGCGAAGTTGTCGGTCGCATCGAGCACGACATCGACCTCCGCCAGCAGTTCATCGAGGGTGTCGGCAGCAAGCCTGTGGCCGATGATCTGCACGTTGACCAGCGGATTCAGGGTTGTTACCGATGCGGCGGCGGATTCCGCCTTCGGCGCCCCGATCGAGGCCTCCCGATGCACGATCTGCCGTTGCAGATTGGACAGGTCGACCGCATCGTGGTCGTTCAGCACCAGCCTGCCCACACCGGCTGCGGCCAGGTACAGGGCGATCGGCGAACCCAGGCCTCCCAGGCCCACCACCAGGGCGCAGGCGCTGCGCAGCCGGTGCTGGCCCTCGATATCGACCTCGGGCAGCATGATCTGGCGGCTGTAGCGCAGCAGTTCGCGATCGTCCATTGTCAAATCCCGCCGTGGATGCCCCAAAAGGCGGTCGTGGCCCGCTCGTGACCGGCCAGGTCGCGATGGGTTTCAACATCGCCAAACCCCAGGGCGGCAAGCCTGGAGCGTACCGCGGCCCCCTGGTCGCAGCCGTGTTCCAGTATCAGGCAGCCGCCCCGGGACAGGCGTTCGGGAGCTTGTTCGACGATCCGGTTCAGCGCCGCCAGGCCATCGGCGCCGGCGACCAGGGCGTCCCGCGGCTCATGGCGCAGTGCCGTCAGGACGGGGTCCTGTTCGGCGATGTAGGGTGGGTTGGCCAGGATGCAGTCGAATGCGCCGCCCAGGGCATCGAACCAGTCGCCCTGCAGGAAGGTGACCGGGGTGCCGGCGGCAGCGGCATTCGATGCAGCCGTACGCAGGGCTGCAAGAGAAATGTCGGTTGCGAAGACAGCAAGGTCCGGCCGCTGCCGTGCCAGCGCGACAGCGATGCAGCCGCTGCCGGTGCCGAGATCGATCACCCGGCCGCCCGCGGCAGCCAGCCGCGCAGCCAGTTCCACCAGCAACTCGGTTTCCGGCCTCGGTACCAGCAGTTGCCGGTGCACCCGGAAATCGATGCCGTGGAACTCCCGGGTACCGACGATGTAGGCAAGCGGTTCAACGTCGCGCAGGCGACCCGCGAACCTGTCCAGCGCCCTCGACTGGTCCGGCCGCAACCGGGTTTCGGGAAAGGCGATCACCTGTGCTCTCCCTGCCTTGAGCACGTGTGCGACAAGCAGTTCGGCATCGAGTCGGGGCAGGTCCGAATTGGCAGCCAGCCACTCCCCTACGGTGGCGCAGCGGCACATCCCCGGGGTGCGCAAGGAGCCGTGCCTGTACCGCGCCGGAACCGCTTCACTCATCGCCAAGGCGGCCGAGCTGATCGGCCTGGTGTTGTTGAATCAGGGGTTGTACCAGGGTATCGAGCTCCCCGTGCAGCACCTCGTCGAGACGGTACAGGGTCAGGTTGATGCGATGATCGGTGACGCGCCCCTGCGGAAAGTTATAGGTGCGAATGCGCTCCGAGCGATCCCCCGACCCGACCAGATTGCGGCGTGACTCCGCCTGTTCCGCCTGCTGTTCGGAGCGGGCCGCATCGAGCAGTTTCGCCTGCAGCAGGGCCATGGCACGCGCCCGGTTCTTGTGCTGCGAGCGTTCGTCCTGGCACTCGACCACGATGCCGCTAGGCAGATGGGTGAGTCGCACGGCCGAGTCGGTCTTGTTGACGTGTTGGCCGCCGGCGCCGGAAGCACGGAACAGATCCACGCGCAGGTCACTCTTCTCGATGTCCACGGCATCGATGTCATCGACTTCCGGCAGCACCGCCACGGTGCAGGCGGAAGTGTGGATGCGGCCCTGGGACTCGGTGTCAGGCACCCGCTGCACGCGGTGCACGCCAGATTCGAACTTGAGCTGGCTGTACGCTCGTTTGCCGTCGACTCGAGTGATCACCTCCTTGTAGCCGCCGTGTTCTCCGTGCCGTTCATTGAGTATTTCGAGATTCCAGCCCTTGTGTTCCACGAACCGGGCGTACATGCGGAACAGGTCGCCGGAAAAGAGGGCGGCTTCATCGCCACCGGTACCGGCACGGATTTCCAGGAACACGTTGGACCCATCGTGCGGGTCCGTGGGAATCAGCAGCTTCTTCAATGACCGTTCCAGCTCGGCCAGTCGCGTGCCGAGCAGAACAATCTCTTCACGGGCCAGTTCCTGCAACTCCGGGTCGTCGCTGTCGGCGAGTTCCCGCGACTCTTCAATTTGCCGGAGGACGTCGGTGATCTGCCGGTAATCCTTGACGACCGGCTCCAGTTCCGCCAGTTCCTTGGACAGTGCGGTGAACTGGCTGCGATCGTCGAGCACCTCGGGCCGGGCGAGCAGCGTGCAGATCTCATCGTAGCGGTCGGCCAGCCCGGACAGCCTGTTCAACACGGTTGGTGACAGCGCCATGGCAGAGGCCGGTGTTCAGTCGAGCTTGTAGAGGGACTTGAGCACCTCGAGCAGATCGGCCCGACCCTCGGCGCTGGCTTGGCGAATCGCCACGGTCGGCGGATGCATGAGCTTGTTGGTCAGGCCCCTGGCCAGGGTAGCGATGATTTCCTCGGTGTCGCCGCCGTTCGCCGGCGCGCCTTGTCCAGTTCGGCCAGCTGCGCATCCTGCGCGTTCTCGCGCAGCCGGCGCAACAGGTGCTGTCCCTGATGAGCACGCCGTTCGCGGGTATAGCGGTGGGCGCCCTGGTCGACCAGCGTCTGCGCCGAGTCGGCGGCAGACAACCGCTGCTTGAGGTTCTCCTGAATGATGTCCGTGAGGTCATCGATGGAATAGAGAAACACATCGGCAAGTTCGCTGACCTCCGGTTCGATGTCGCGAGGTACGGCGATGTCGACCATGAACATCGGTTTGTGGCGTCGCCCGCGGATCGCTGCCTCCACGGCGCCCTTGCCGACCACCGGCAGCGAACTGCCCGTGGAGGTGATGACGATGTCGTGGTCGGGCAGCGCCGCGGCCACTTCGGTGAGTTGCATGGACACGGCCTGATAACGGGCCGCCAGCCTCTCGGCGTTGGCGATGGTACGGTTGGCGATTGCCATGGCGCCGATGCGCTGTTCACGCAGGTGCTCGGCGACCCGCTGAATGGTATCTCCGGCGCCGATCAGCAATGCCGACTTGCGGGAAAGGTCGGTGAAGATCTGCTTGGCCATGGCCACGGCGGCATAGGCGACAGAAACCGGATTGCGGCCGATATCGGTGTCGGTGCGCACCCGCTTGGCGGCATTGAGGGCGGTCCGGAACAGCAGATCCAGTTCCGTTCCCAGCGTGCCCAGGTTGCGGGCCAGCTCGCCGGCGGATTTGACCTGACCCATGATCTGCGGCTCGCCGAGAACCTGGGAGTCGAGGCCGGCGGCAACCCGAATCAGGTGACCTGCCGCCTCCTGGTCCCAGTAGCTGTAAGCGGCGTCTCGGAGCTCGTCGAGCGCAATGTCTCGATACTCGGCCAGCCACCGTGCCAGCGCCGGTTCATCGCCCGGTTCGATGGCGCAATAGGCTTCCGTGCGGTTGCAGGTAGACAGAATGACTGCTTCCGTCACGCTGGAGACGCACCGGGTGACCGACATCAGCGCACCGCCCAAGGCCGCTTCCGGGAATGCGACGCGATCCCGCAAGTCTATGGCAGCGGTGCGGTAGTTGATGCCGTATGCCAATATCGCCACTTTCGGAGCGGCCCGTGGGTTGTTGGGGTGACGGCGAATTGTAGCAGAGCGGCAGGTGACCGGTGCTTGGGAGCCACCGTCGGCACTGTTGCGCTCAGCACCCCGCAAGGCACCTGCTGGACCGCGCAACTGAACCGGGCGGCCACTCGCAGGGTAGCCGGCCCGTGGCCGACCGGCCCCTGCCTGCTGGCGGCCCTGGTGCTGCTGTGCGGCTGCGCCGGGGTTCCGGTCGAACCGGAAGGTGCGGACTTCGAGGTCGACGGCAAGGTCGGCGTGATCGAGGGGGAACGGTCGTTTTCGGCCCGCTTCAGTTGGCGGCAGAACGGCAGCCGCTATGCCATCGATGTGTGGGGTCCGCTTGGCCAGGGCACAACGCGGCTGCGCGGCGACTCGCACCGCCTGCAGGTGATAGACGGCGACGGCGCCCCCCTAGTGACCGGTCATCCGCAGACGGTAATGCGCCAACAGCTCGGCTGGAGCCTGCCGCTGCCGGTGATGCGCTGGTGGTTGAGCGGCCGGCCGGCGCCGCTTGGCGCCGTCTCCGGGCGGGAGACTGATGCCCGGGGACGCCTGACGGCATTCAGCCAGCACGGCTGGCAGGTTGCTTACCCGCGGTTCGAGCTGATCGATGGCGTTGCGCTACCGAGGCGCATGGTCGCGCAACGGCCTGGCTACCGGGTCCGTATCGTGATTTTAAGCCGTTGATTCCATGGGCGTTTGACAGTATGCCCAGGCAACCTCAGAATAGCGCGCCGGTCACGGCGCCCGCAGCGGTCGGCCAGCCCTCCGGAATGGGCAGGGTGCACCGGAGCAGCGGCTTTGAGCGCTATCGCCGAACGCTAATGGAACCGCGGCGACAGGAACGCCGGACGGGCAATTTCATGAGAATTTGGGGTGTCGCCAAGTGGTAAGGCACCGGGTTTTGATCCCGGCATTCGCAGGTTCGAATCC
>CAZNFI010000124.1:0-9073 GCA_964572185.1 uncultured Pseudomonadales bacterium | reverse complement strand
GGCCACCCCCGCACCGCTCAGTGATCGCGCCGGTTCGCCTCTTCCAGGCTCGCCGCATAGGGCCGCCGCGCGAATTGCAACAGCACAACGCCGATGAGGCCGAAGATCGCCGTGACGGTGATCAGGGAGTAGCGCACGCCCTCCTGTTCCGGAAAAACGTATTCATTGAAGGCCCCGGTGATCGGCGGGCCGACCATCATGCCGATCGACACCACGAACAGATATACAGCTGCCACCTGGGCACGCAGATTGGGCGGTGTGATCACCGGCAGCGCGCCCTGGGCAATGCCGAAAGGAGAATTGATGGCCATCATGGCCGGCACGTACAGCACGAATGCCCAGAAGGCGCTGGGGGCGAACTGAACGAGCAGGATCACCACCACGGCACAGGCCCCGCCGATCATGCCGGCCAGCACATTGGCATCGGCGCGGCCCCGGTCGCTCAGACGGCGCGCCAGCACCGCCACCAGTATCGGGCCCAGTGGGCCGGCCACCAGGAAAATCCAGCCGAAAATCTGTGAAGCCTCGGCCGCCTCGTAGCCGTACACGCGCACGAAAAACGAGACCGTCCAGAACACGAACGCATAGCCGGCCAGCACCAGTGACAGGTTGCCGAAGTGATGCAGGGTCAGGGTTCTGGCGTGCTGCCGATAGAAGGTGACCAGCGCCCCGATGCCTCCCGCCCCATCGGCCGATGGCGGCCCGGAGCGGCGCACCGGTTCCCGTATCACCAGGAACAGGAAGGCCAGCAGCAGCCCGGGCGCGCCAAGATAGACGAAGGTCTGCTGCCAGGGCCGCAGTTCGCCGAAATAGGGCAGAATCAGCGGCTGTGCGTCCTGCACCAGCCCAAGAACGTATCCGCCGATGATGAAGGCGATGCCCGAACCCATGATGGGGCCGGTCTGGAATACCGACAGCGCCAGCGGCACCTGTTCGCGCGGAAAGTAGTCGCCCACCAGGGAGGTGGTAGCCGGTGACAGGGTCGCCTCGCCCACGCCGACCCCGACTCTGGCCAGCAGCACGTTCCAGTAGGTGCGGGTCAGGCCGCAGGCCATGGTCATCAGCGACCAGAAGAAGATGCCCGCGGCGATGATCAGCTTGCGGCTCTTGCGATCCGCCAGCCAGGCGATGGGCAGGGCGGCAATGGCGTAGAACACCGCGAACACGCCGTACAGCCAGCCGATCTGGGCATCGCCGACACCGAGATCCGCTTTCATGGGATCGACGACGATGGCAACCACCTGCCGGTCCACGTAGGCGACCAGGGCCGCGATGATCAGCACGCCAACCACGAACCAGGCATAGGCCCGGTTCGGGTACGGGAGAGTCTGCGGGTGAGGGGTGGACATCGATACGCGCGCCAGCGTCGGCAATCAACCCGGACCGCTGTCTGCCACGACCCGAGTTACATCGTGATCATCAGCTCGAACGCGTCGGTGCGGGGCGCGCCCCAGCCCTGGAAGCCGGTGTTGGGCCCGCCCAGGAACAGGGCCTGTTCGCGCCACTCCCCGTCGGTGAGATTCTTGCCGAATACGGCCACCGATTGAACGTCTTCACCGGCCCGCTGAATGCTGCGCGCATTCGAGAACTGGCACAGCACCTCGCCCAATCCGGGGTTGGCGCGCAGCGTGTGCAGTTGCGCGAAGGGTATGGCGGCACCGCTGATCGCGCCGCCATCGAAGTCCTGGTTGACCAGGTCATGGCCATCGTGCCAGCCGGTGATGGCGCTGACCACCATGCGGTCGTTCAGGTCCCACTGCAGGCGCAGCCCCATCTGGTCGACGTCGTACTTGACCGGCTCCTTCTTGTCCGCCAGGTTCTCGAACGGGTCGTCGCCGTTGAAGCGCGGGTCCTGGGGCGGGATCTGGCCGCGGTCGCGGATACGGTCGTAGGTGAGGATGGCGTCGAAAGCGTCCGTCGGCGCCCAGCGCAGGGCGACCGTCTGCGAGCCGATGTCGACGTCGCCGGCGGTATCGTCCAGCGTGACGTTGTCGCAGAAGCCATCGCGGCTGCGTTCGATCGCTCCCACCTTGAGCGCCAGCTTGTCGTCGATCAGCGGGATGTTGACCCGGGCCTTGACGATGCTGGAACTGTAATTGCCGATCTCAACGGCCACCTTGCCGCCAAGTTCGTTGAACTGCGGCCGCACCCGGTTGACGACAATATTGCCGGCAATGGTGTTCTTGCCGAACAGCACGCCCTGCTGTGACTCCTGGCGCCGCCTGGAGGTGACCACGATTTCTTCGATGAACCCGGAGTCTTCAGTCTCCGCGCCGATCGCCTGATTCGCAGCGGTCCCCAATCCGGCCGCAAACGCCAGCAGGCCGCAGGCCATCGGCAGGCTCAGCTTTTGTATGAATTGCATGGCAGTTTATCCCCCCTGGTCAGACTGGCTGACGGTGTTCGATCAGAACTCGCAAGACATTGATCGACAGGCCGAAATCCGGCGATTTCGAAAAACCGTCGCGGCGGACTCTTTTAGTGGAATGGGCCGTCCATGTCAATGCCACACGCACGGCTTCGGGGCAATGGTTCCGGTAAGTGCAATCGTACGAATCTACAGGTCGGCAAGTCGCGCTCGCATGGAACGAACTGTCCGGGGCGGTGGTTTTTGCGGACACCGAGCGGCCATGCGGTACCGGCCGCCTCCGGAACGCCAAGCGGCATCTGTGCTTTCTTGACCCGGTCGGCCGCTCGACAGAGCGGCCCCGCAACGCAGTTTTGGGGCGTCAGGCCTGAGCCCAGTATGGCGCGCGCAGCTTGCGCTTGTTGATCTTGCCCATAGTGTTGCGCCCCAGGTCCGCCACCCAGTCGAAGCTGCGCGGACACTTGTAGTGGGACAGGCGCTCGCGGCACCAGGCGATCACTTCCTCACCGGACGGTGGTTCCTCGGATTCGCGGGGAATGGCCAGCGCCTTCAGTTCCTCGCCCATCTCCGGATGCGGTACGCCGATACAGGCCACATCCAGCACCGAGGGGTGATCGATGAGCACCTGCTCCGCTTCCGCCGGGTAGATGTTGACGCCACCGGAGACCACCATGTCGCTGAAGCGATCGGTGATGAACACGAAACCCTCCTCGTTCATGTAGCCGATCTCGCCGAGCGTGAACACCCCGGGAGCGATATGCGCGGCAGCCGACTTTTCCGGGTCGTTGTGGTAGATCACGCCGCGGCCGGTGGTGTCCTTGAAGAACAGGCGGCCTTCGGTGTTGGGCGGCACCGGGTGGTCGTCGTCATCGAGTATCATGGCCTCGAACGGCGGTATGGCCCGGCCCACGGAGCCCGGGTACTTCAACCACTCATCGGAATCGATGGCGCAGGTGGTGCCGACTTCGCTGGCGCCGTAGGCATCGAAGAACACCGGGCCCCACCACTCGATCATGGCGCGCTTGACGTCCACCGGGCACTTGGCGCCGGTATGGCCGATGCGCTTCACGGAACTCACGTCGTAACGGGCGCGCACGTCTTCCGGCAGCGCCAGCAGGCGCACGAAATGGGTGGGGACCATGACGCTGTTGCCAATTTGATACTGCTCGATGGCGTTGAGCGTTTTCTCTGCATCGAAGCGCCCCAGGATAACGGCAGGCACACCGGCGGCCAGCAGGCGGGAACCGGACAGCGGCCCGGTGTGGTACATGGGGCCAACCACCAGGTGCGGGCCGAAGTCGCCCATGGGGTTGGCGGCAAGCTTTTCGAGGTGTTCCGCCACGGTGGCGCCGCCGGCGAACATGGTGGGCGGCAATTCCGTGCCCTTGGGCCGACCGGTGGTGCCGGAGGTATACAGCAGGTTCGGCAACGGGCGCAGGTCGCCGGGCGGTTCGCCGCCGGACTGGGCCGCCAGCCAGTCGCTCCAGGGTACCAGGTCACCCTCGCAATCCCAGCCGATCACCGTATGCACATGGCTCGCGTCAGCCGCCTCGATGCCGCGTTCGGCCGTGTGTGGGCCGACGAACAGCACCCGCGCTCCCGAGTCCTCGAGAATGTAAGCTGCTTCCGCCGCCGTCAGGTGGAAGTTGACCGGCACCACGGAAGCCCCGCCGACCAGTCCACCGAGGTTGGCAAGCGCCGTCTCGACCGCGTTTTCGGCAAACACCGCGATGCGCCGGTCGGGCCCGAGATCCACCGAATTGAGCCCGTTGGCAATGCGATTGAGCACATCGTCGACCTCTGCCCAGCCGAGTGCCCTGACCTCGTCGCGAACCGCAATCTCGTTCGGCCGCTCGGCCGCGAGGGCTTTTGCAAAAGTAGTCACAGTGCCTTCCTTTGGTTATAAAGGCGTCAATATATTCTAAAAGCTCCGTGGAGGGACCCTTGAGCAACCCGATCAGCGACGAAGTACTGCTGGACATGCACCGGCGCATGGTGCGCATTCGCATCTTCGAGGAAAACGCCGGCAGGATGATGGAAAACGGCAAGATCCCCGGCGCGCTGCACCTGTATGTGGGCGAGGAAGCCGTGGCTTCGGGCGTCATGGTGCACCTCAGCGACCAGGACTACATCACCAGCACACACCGGGGCCACGGCCATCTCATCGCCAAGGGCGGCGAGTTCAAATACATGTTCGCGGAACTGTTCGGCAAGGCCACCGGCTACTGCAAGGGCAAGGGTGGCAGCATGCATGTCTCGAACCTCGAGATCGGCATGCTCGGCGCCAACGGCATCGTCGGCGCGGGCACCACCATCGCCATGGGCGCCGCCTTCTCCTGCAAGTTCAAGCAGACCGACAACGTCACCGTCTGCTTCTTCGGCGATGGCGCGAGCAACGAGGGTTCCTTTCACGAGGCGGCCAACATGGCGGGCCTGTACAAGCTGCCCTGCATCTACGTCTGCGAGAACAACGGCTACGGCGAGTACACGCCCCAGGCCAATCACCAGGCCATCGTCGATGTCGCCGACCGGGCGGCGGGCTACGGCATGCCCGGCGTGGTGGTCGACGGCATGGACCCGGTGGCGGTCTACGAGGCGGCCGGCGAAGCCATCGACCGGGCCCGGCGCGGCGACGGCCCGACCCTGCTCGAAGCCAAGACCTATCGCTACTACGACCACGTCGGCGTGCGCGGCATGGGCCTCAGCTACCGCACCGACGAGGAGGTGGAGCAGTGGCGCAAGAAGGACCCCATCGATACCTTCGAGGCGCGGCTTGCCGAACAGGGCATACTGTCCGAAGAAGCGGCAAAGGCCATTCACGAAGAAGTACAGGCCGATGTGGATGCTGGCATCGAGTTCGCGGAAGCCAGCCCCTTCCCCGATGCGGCAACCATTACCGAAGACGTTTACGCTTGAGGCTCGAAGGACACAAACATGGCTGAAGCACAGGAAAAACCAAGGGAAATCCCATACGTCGCGGCAATCGCCGACGGCATCGCCTGCGTCATGCGCGAACAGCCCGATGCCTTCGTGGCGGGCGAGGACGTCGCCCAGGCCGGCGGCGTGTACGGCTACTTTCAGGGCATGCTGAAGGAATTCGGGCCACAACGGGTAGTCGACACGCCCATCTCCGAGGAAGGCATCGTCGGGCTCGGCGTCGGCGCCGCCGCCACCGGCTGCCGCCCGATCATCGACGTGATGTTCATGGACTTCATGGGCGAGTGCATGGACGAGATCGCCAACCAGCTCGCCAAGATGCGCTACATGTTCGGCGGCCGGGCGACGCTGCCCGTGACCGTGCTCAGCATGGCCGGCGCCGGCGCCAATCTGGCCGCCCAGCACAGCCAGAGCCTGGAAGCCTGGATCTGCCACGTGCCCGGGCTGAAGGTGACCATGGCTTCCACGCCCTACGACGCCAAGGGCCTGATCATCAGCGCCGCCCGCGACGACAACCCGGTGTTCGTCATCTTGAACAAGATGTCGCTGGGCATGATGGGCGAGGTACCGGAAGAGCCCTATGCCATCCCGCTCGGCGAAGCCAACATCGTTCGCGAGGGTTCCAACTACACCATCGTCGCCTTCGGCCGCATGGTGCATGAAGCACTTGCCGCGGCCGAGCAGTTGACCGAACTCGGCATCGATGCGGAGGTGATCGATCCCCGCACCCTGCAACCGTTCGACACCGATACCGTGGTGGCTTCCATGCAGAAGACGCACCGGGCCATGATCGTGCACGAGGCCGTGCGTTTCGGCGGTTTCGGCGCTGAAATCGCCGCACAGCTCCAGGAACAGGCGTTCGACTACCTCGATGCGCCCATCGCCCGGGTTGGAGCGCCGTTCTCGCCGGTGCCGTTCAGCCCGGCGCTTGAGCCGCACTACGTGCCGAACGCGGAGCGCATCGTGGCGGAGGCCAGGCGACAGCTAGGCCTCTAGTCAAATACCGCACTCGCCGCCAGACGTACCGCAGGCCGACGCGTGGGCGTGCTGGGCATGGTCGCCAACCCGGCGTCCGGCAAGGACGTGCGCCGACTGGTGGCGCGCGCCTCGGTATTCGACAACCAGGAAAAACAGGCGATCGTCGGCCGTGTGCTGACCGGCGCCATCGCTGCCGGCGCCAGCGAATTCGCCTATCTCGACGATGCACACGGAATCGTCGCCGGCGCGCTGGCAGACCAGGAAGGGCTTGCGGCACAGGCCCTCGATGCCACGCGCAGCGGCACGCCGCTCGACACCATCTCGGCCGCCCGGGCACTGGAAGACCTCGGTTGCGCGCTGACCATCACGCTGGGCGGCGACGGCACCAACCGGGCCTTCGCCATCGGCTGGCCCGACGCACCGCTGCTGCCGCTGTCCACCGGCACCAACAACGTGTTTCCCGAACTGCTCGAGGGCACCGTCGCCGGGGCGGCGGCCGGGCTGGTTGCCGCGGGGCGGGTAGCCCTCCGAGCCGTTGCCCGGCAGCAGAAACTGATCCGCGTGGAAGTCGAGGATGAACGGGACGACATCGCCCTGATCGACGCGGTGCTCAGCCGGGAGCGGTTCGTCGGGGCACGCGCGCTGCTCGCCCCGGAAGCGCTCGATACGGCGCTGCTGACCCGCGCCGACCCGGCCGCCGTCGGCATCACCAGCATCGGCGGCCTGCTGCAGCCGGTGAGCCGCGATGACGACGCCGGCCTGCGCCTGAGTTTCGGGCCCGGCGGCCGGGCGCTGCGGGCACCGATCGCGCCGGGACTCTATCGCCCGGTGCAGATCGCCGACTGCCGGGCCGTAGCGCTCGATGAACCGGTGCAGGTCACCGGGCCGGGCGTGCTGGCCTTCGACGGCGAACGCGACCGCACGCTGCAGGACGGCCAGAGCGCGCGCCTGTTCGTGGAGCGCGGCGGACCCTGGGTGGTGGACGTGGCGGCGACCCTGAAGTTGGCCGCCGAAAAGGGATTGTTTAGCATTGACAGCGGAGGTACACCAATTGCCTAAGGAAATCTATCTGGTCAAGGTCGGCATGAACATGACCGAGGGCATCGTCGAGGAATGGTGCATCGCCGACGGCGAGACCGTGGAAAAGGGCGACCTGCTCTACCGCCTGGAGACCGAGAAGGTCAATCTCGATGTCGATGCGGAGGCGACCGGCATCGTCAGGCACATCGTCGACGAGGGCGTGCCCATGAAGCCGGGCGATGTGGTCGGCTACATCTACGAAGCCGACGAGGCCATACCCGACATTCTTCCCAAGGCCGGGGCGGCGCCCGCGGCTGTCGAGGCATCGGCCACCGTAGCGGCGCCTGCGCCCGCCACCGCAAGCGCAGCGGCCGGTAGCGGCGACCGTCGGTTCTCGTCCCCCGCAGCGCGGCGCCTCGCTCGCGAACTGGACATCGAGATCGGAGTGGTCAATGGCAGCGGGCCCAACGGCCGTATTGTCGAAGCCGACGTACAGGCGGCAGCCAACGCCCGTCCCGCGCCGGCCAAGGCGCCGGCTTCCTCGCCCATGGCCAGGAAGCTGGCACGGGAACTCGGCATCGACCTCGCCCGGGTGCAGGGCACCGGCCCCGGCGGCCGCATCACCAAGGAAGACGTGGAACAGGCCGCCAGCATCCCGGCCGCGCCGGAATTCGCACCCGGCGAGGACCGCGCCATACCGGTCAGGGCCATGCGCCGCACCATCGCCAGGCGCATGTACGAGAGCCTGCAGACATCCGCCCAGTTGACCATGAACATGGACGTGAACATGGACGATGCGGTGAAGCTGCGCGGTCAGCTCATCGACGAGTGGCAGGACGAGGGGCTGCGGCCCACCTACACCGACCTGGTGATTCGCGCCTCCGCCAAGGCGCTGGAAAAGCACCCCGACATGAACAGCGTCTACGGCGAAGCCGAGATCACCCTGCGCGGCGACATACACGTCGGCATGGCCGTCGCCCTCGACGAAGGGCTGATCGTACCGGTCGTGCGGCACGCCAACCGGCTCAGCATGAGGCAACTGGCCCAGGAGAGCGCCCGGCTGGCAGCAGCGGCCCGGGAAGGCACCCTGACCCCTGATGACCTGCACGATGGCACGTTCACGGTTTCCGCGCTCGGCATGTTCGGCGTGGACTCGTTCACGCCAATCATCAATGCCCCGCAATCGGGGATTCTCGGCGTCAACCGGATTCGCGACGGGGTGAGTTGGGAAGGCGCAACGCCGCGCAAGACCCGGGAGATGCGCCTGTCGCTGACCTGGGATCACCGTGTGCTGGACGGGGCGCCGGCCGCGCAGTTCCTCGGTGCGGTGCGCGACCTGCTGCAGGCGCCTTACCGGTTGCTGGTTTGACCGGATTTGCCGCGTTGAAACCACCCGGAGCAGGGTTGCAGCTTTGGCGAGCCAAGCCGGCCATCAGACCTGGTTCAGTGCAGCCAACGCACCGACGCCGAGCGCCACGATGCCGCCCAGCCGAACGGTGAGCGTCTTGCCGAGCAATTGCATCTCCATCCTGAGCCTGGTCTCCAGGTGTTTCATCTCTTCCCGGAGCTCTTTCCGGAGCGTCGCCAAGTCCTCCCTGGTCGCAAATGCCTTCAGGTCTTCCTTGGTCGCGAACCGCTTCAGGTCTTCCTTGGTCGCGAACGCCCTCAAGTCTTCCTTGGTCGCGAACCGCTTCAGGTCTTCCTTGGTCGCGAATGCCCTCAAGTCTTCCTTGGTCGCGAACGCCTTCAGGTCCTCCTTGGTCGCGAACC
>CAZNFI010000123.1:0-9093 GCA_964572185.1 uncultured Pseudomonadales bacterium | reverse complement strand
GTATCCGGTCCAGTCCTTGCCTTCCTCCCGGGACCCGTAGGAACTCTGGTGCATCAGGGCCATGCCGAAGCCGTATTCGCCCTGGCTGGTCTCGCCGATGCTGATCATCAGCGCCGGGTATTCATAGGCGTAGCGGGGTTCGTCGCGGGAGGCGATGAAACCGCCGAGGCCACCGCCGCAGTGCATGTGAACGCCCAGCGGCTGGATGGAACCGACGGCGATGTCTGTGCCGTACCCGCCCGGCGGGGCCAGCACGCCAAGCGATATGGGGTCGACGCCGACGATGGTCTCTGCGCCGTGGTGTCGGGCGATGGCGGCAATTTGCGCAGCCTGTTCCTCGATGCGGCCGAGGTAGGAGGGATTCTCGAAATAGATGGCCGCGTGTTCCGGGGAAAACCGGTTCCGCAACGCATCTATGTCAACCAGACCCGTAACGGGATCGATCCCGAACTCATCGATCCGGATAGGTGACACCATTTCCGGGGGCTCGCAATAGGTTTCGATCACCGCGCGCCGTTCCGGGTCCATGGAACGGGGCATCAGTACGCGGTTGCGTCCGGTGAGGCGGGCCGCCATGCGGATAGCGTGGCCCGCGGCACAGCCCCAGCTATAAACCGGCAGCGCCACCAGGTCCATGTCCAGCAACTCGCCGAGCTGGCTGGTGAACTCGAACCAGGCCTGGTTTCTGCCGAGGTCGGAAGAGGGCGTGCCCCATACCGGGGTGAGAAACTCGCTGCGGCGGATCACCTCATCGCAGACGGCGGGTACGTGATGCTGCCAGCAGCCGCCGCCGAGAAAATTCAGTACGTCCTCGCAGGAGGTGTTCCGGTTCAACAGCTCGAGCAGGTGGCGCCGCAGTTCGAGTTCCGACGACATCGCCGGCGGCAGCTTGAACGGCGCCTGGTAGCGGTGCTCCAGGGGAATCTGCTCGAACAGTTCGTCGACCTCCTCGACACCCAGGCTATCGAGCATCTGCCGGCGCACGGCGGGCACCGAATTGGGCATGAACGGATGGGAACGAGACATGCGTGTAGGTTTTTCCTGGATTAGTCCTGTTTCCGTCGGTTCTGCCGCCTGTGCATCCGTCGGAGGCGCGGTGCGCATCGCTCCCACGCCTGTCCGTACGGCCGCTCGCCTATATTATTACGCACAAATGTACGTATCTCGAACCAGGTGGCCACTGTGATGCAGCATCGGCTGGGGCTGATCGTCAATCCGGTCGCCGGCATGGGCGGTTCCGTGGGCCTGAAGGGTACTGACGGGAACCTGGCGAGGGAGGCCAGGGCGCTCGGCGCCGTGCCCCTGGCCGAAGCCCGGGCAGTGACGGCCCTGTCGCAGCTCGGCGGCCTGCGCAATGACCTGCGGGTATTCACCTGTGCAGGCGTTATGGGGGCGGCGGCGGCGCGCCTGAGCGGCATCGAGCCGACCATCGTCTACCGGCCGGCAACTTCAGCTACGACAGCCGCCGACAGCCGCACCGGGGCGGTCGAGATCGTTGCCGCGCGCCCGGACCTGCTGCTGTTCGTCGGCGGGGACGGCACGGCGCGGGACCTGCTTGGCGCGGTGGGATCGTCGACGCCGCTGTTGGGCGTTCCGTCGGGCGTGAAGATGCACTCCGCCCTGTTTGCCGCGACCGCGCGTGCGGCCGGAGCGGTGGCGCTCGACTTTCTGCAGGCCGGGGATCCCGCCGCGCTGCTGCGCGACGCGGAGGTCATGGACCGGGAGACTGCGGCAGGGTCCGTCGATCAGCTCTCGCCGCGGCTGTACGGGATGGTCCGGACGCCTTCGCTTTCCTTTCTCGTCCCCGGGGCCAAGTCATCGAGCCGGTTGACGGACGAGGCGGCGCTGGCGGGCGCCGTTGACCAGGTGGCCGGCATGCTTGGCGATGCCCGCATCTCGTTGCTTGGGCCGGGATCGACCATGCAACGGCTGAAGGCGCAATGCGGTTTCGAGGGCACGCCGCTCGGCATCGATGCCGTGGGCAATGGCCGCTGTGTTGCGCGGGACCTCAGCGAAAAGGGCATTCTCGACCTGATCGGCGCCGGCCCGGCCAGAATCGTCGTCAGCGTAGTTGGCGGCCAGGGCTTTCTGTTCGGGCGCGGCAATCAACCGCTGAGCCCCCGGGTGATCGAAACCGTCGGTACCGGAAACATCGTCGTCCTCTCCTCCCTCGAAAAGCTGATGTCGTTGCCCGGGCCGTGCCTGCTGGTCGACACCGGCGACGAGCGGCTGGACGGGAAACTGGCCGGCTACATCAAAGTGCGGGTCAGCAACGCCAGAACGGTGGTCATGCCGGTGCGCAGCGCCGACCGGAAAGGCTCGTCGTGAACGATCGGGAACGCGCCCGGCATCGGTGCATCGCTATCCGGCGCGAGGGCCGCAAGGCCTGCTGCGCGGTCGACGGAAGCCGGACGCCACGGGGAGCCCTTCAGTCGAGCTGACGACGTCGCAGAAAGAAGGCGTACGATTCCGGCAGGATGGCGAACGGGTCCGGGTGACCCAGGCGCCTGGCCGCATGGAAGACAAAGTTCGGGTCTTCGAGCAGTTGCCTGCCCATCGCCACCAGGTCAGCGCTGCCGGTTTCGATGACGTTGTTGGCCTGTTCGGGGGCTACGATCAGCCCGACCGCCATGGTCGGCATGTCGGCCGCTTCGCGAACCGCCGCGGCGTAAGGCACCAGGTAGCCGGGCACCGGCTGCATCGAAGCCCGGCCGGACGGCCCGATGATACCGCCCGAGGAACAGTCGATCAGGTCGACGCCCACTTTGCGCAGCGCTGCCGCCAGGCGCACCGTATCTTCCACGGTGACGCCGCCTTCGAAGCCATCGACCACCGAGGTACGGAACAAGAGCGGCATCGAGTCGGGAATGGCGGCGCGCACGGCTTCGGCAACCCGCAACGGGAAGCGCATCCGGTTGTCGATGTCCGCACCGCCCCACTCGTCGTCACGGCGATTGGCGATGGGCGAGAAGAAACTGTTGACCAGGTAGCCGTGGGCGCCGTGAATTTCGATGAAATCGAACCCGGCTCGTACAGCCCGGTTTGCCGCGGCCACGAACGCATCGATCATTTCCAGGATCTCCGCCACTTCCATCGCGCGCGGCGCGGGCCAGCCTTCCATCATCGGCACCGCGCTCGGGGCGATGGTCTCCCAGGCCCGGGCAGGATCGCAGTCCACCAGGGGCGCCGCACCCTCGAGGGGTACGGCAGCGCTACCCTTGCGGCCGGAGTGCCCGATCTGGATGCCCACCGGGATGTTCTGGTTGTGATAGATGGCAACGATGCGGGACAGCCCCTCGATGTGGCTGTCGAGATAGATGCCGAGGCACCCGTGGGTGATGCGGCCTTCCCGGGTTACGCCGCTGGCCTCGACACTGGCGCCGCCGGGGCCGGCCAGCGAAAAGCGGCCGTGATGGGCGAAATGCCAGTCCACCGCATGACCGTCGCGGGCGCAGTACTGACACATCGGCGTCACGAATACCCGGTTCGCGAAGGTTACCCCGCGCAGCGTGAACGGCCGGAACAGCGCCGGCAGGGACGCACTGGGGCCGATGTCAGCGATTGGCGGTTTGCCGGATGCCGGCGGCCTGCCCGTCGAGCCCGCGCTCGATGGCCATGCGGCGCGCGTAGGCCTCGACTTCCTGCATCATGGGCACCATCTTGTCGAGCCGCTCGGCGCCTTCCCGGCCGAGTTCTTCGAAGCGGGTCAGGGGTGCGCGCACATCGCCCACCGGATACCCGGCGGCGCCCGCCAGAGCCTTCGAGTAGCACTGGTGGCCGTACAGAGGATGGCCCTCGGCGATGGTCGTGTTGATCGCCTCGGCCAGTTCCTGGATGTGCTTGGCCACGTCGATGTGGCCGGCGTCCAGGAAATCCCACATGCGGGCGGTGGAGTAGGGGATGTAGTTGCCGAACGGGTTGACGTAGCCCACCGCGCCGAGCAGGAAGCTTTCCACCGGGCGCTCCCCGGCATAGACGTTCATGACGCCTCCGGTCTGCTCGACGATGTCGAAGACGCGGCCCACGTCCATGCTCGCTTCCTTGATGTAGCGGATGTTTTCGAACGACCTGGTGAGCCTCGCGACCAGTTGCGCGGACATGTCGACGTTCGAGGTGAACGGGTTGTTGTAGAGCATGATCGGCAGGGAAACCGCTTCGCAGATGGCCCGGTAGTAGGCGAATATCTCGTCCTCGGTGGGCGTGTAGTAGTAAGGCGGCAGAATCATGAGACCGTCGGCGCCCAGCTCCTCGGCTTCGCGGCTGTAGCGCACGGCGTTGGGGGTGTGGGCATTCATGGTGCCGACCAGCACGTGCATGCGCCCATTAACGTGCTCGACGGTGGACCTGACTATGGCGCGGCGCTCGACATCGTTGACGGTGAGAAATTCCCCGGTGGTGCCCAGCATGATGATGCCGGGCACGTCGCAGGACAGTTGCCAGTCGAGAAAGCCCTTCAGCGAATCGATGCAGACGCGGCTGCCGTCCCCGGTGAACGGCGTCACCGCAACGGTATAACTGCCGTGGAACTGTCGCGACATGGGTCTTCCTCCCTTGCTTCGCCGGTGCTTTCCCGGTCCGGTAGAATCGGCTCGAGATTGGCTTGGTGATTCGGCGCGCCGTGCGCACAGACGTTAGCATAGAGCACAAAAAAAAGTCCACGGAACGGCCCCGTTTCAGGGGCCTCGCGCCGGCTTGCCGATGCGTTTGCAAGCCGTTGCGGCGCACGCACTGCAGGCCCGTCGGGAACGCACTCCTGCATGACTGAAACCTGCGATGTCATCGTCATCGGGGGCGGTATCGCGGGCTGCTCCACCGCCTACTATCTTGCCGCCGACGGCGTTTCCGTCACCTTGCTGGAACAGTTCGAACCCGGTGCGCTGACATCCGGGTCGAATGCCGGCAGCCTGCATGCGCAGATTCAGCCGGAGCCCTTCCTCACCAGGGGTGAGGCCTGGGCGCGCGCCTTCGCGCCGGCAC
The DNA here is from genome assembly GCA_964572185.1 of uncultured Pseudomonadales bacterium. GTDB lineage: Bacteria > Pseudomonadota > Gammaproteobacteria > Pseudomonadales > Azotimanducaceae > Azophilus. Next base: position 4,116 of record CAZNFI010000123.1, on the reverse strand, counting down.
TGCCGCTATATGCGGCGTCGATCGCCCTCTGGCAGCAGGCAGGCGACAGCATTGGCGCGGACCTCGAGGTTTCGCTGAACGGGGGGCTGGTCGCCGCCGCCAACGAGTCCGAGATGCGCATGCTCGAGGCAAAGGCAAAGCTGGACCGGGCCGCCGGACTGGAAATGAACCTGCTCGATGCAGGCGACTTGCGCGAGCGCCTGCCCTGCATTTCGGGGCGCATGGTCGGAGGCGTCCTGTGCCCCATCGAAGGCAAGGCCAATCCCCTGGTCGCTGCGCCGGCTTTTGCCCGGGCGGCACAGGCGCTTGGATCGACCGTACAGACCCGTTGCCGGGTCACGTCCATCCGGCGCAACGGTGGCCTGTTCGATATCGACACCAGCCGCGGCAGCTACCGGTGCGCACGGCTGGTCAATGCGGCAGGCACCGAGGCGGGCCCGGTCGCGGAGCTGGCCGGCAGTTCCCTGCACTACGAGCCTTTCGTCCAGCAGTTGCTGGTTACCGAACCGGCGGCCCCGCTCATTGACTGCCTGATCTACGCGGCCGGTGAGCGCCTGACGCTGAAACAGACCCATGCCGGTACCCTGGTGATCGGCGGCGGCTGGCCCGCTGCTGTGGGTGTGGAAGGCAGTGCCCGGGTGCTCAGCCAATCCCTTGCGGGCAATCTCCGCGTTGCCTGCGCGGTGGTGCCGGCGCTGAATTCGCTGCGCATCGCTCGAACCTGGGCTGCGGCAGTCAATGGCAATGCCAGTTGGCTGCCGCTGCTCGGCCGGGTGCCCGGCACGCCGGGGCTGTTCCTGAACTGGGTGCCGTGGATGGGGTTCAGCGGCGCGCTCGCCGCGAGCCGCATCGTTGCCAGCCTCGTCCAGGGACGCCAAGCGCCCGTGGACTTCGATGTTTCCCGTTTGGCTCCGTAGCGATTTTCCGCAGCGGCGAGCGGCGCTGACGCGCGGGTAACAACCCCAACAGTCCAGGAACAGGGTCGGTGTATGGCGCGGTCGCCCGGCGCCTGGTTTCGAGGGCACGCGGATAACCGGTTCCGCCAGGCGCTGTCAATGCCGCAGGATCGTTGCCACGAAATTCCGGGTGCGCTGCCGCCGGGGCGCATCGAAAATCTGCTTCGGCGGCCCGCACTCGATGACCCGGCCTTCGTCCATCATGGCGACCCGCGTCGAGACCTCGCGCACGAACGCCATCTCGTGGGAGACGATGAGCATGGTGATGCCTTCCCGGGTCAGCCGGCGGATGGTCTCGAGCACCTCGTTGACGCGCTCCGGGTCGAGCGCCGCGGTCACCTCGTCGAGCAGCAGGATCTCCGGGTTGGTGGCGAGCGCCCGGGCGATGGCCACCCGCTGCTGCTGGCCGCCGGACAGTTCCTCGGGGTAGGCATCGCGCTTTTCCGCCATGCCCACCTTGTCGAGCAGCGCCCGTGCCTCGCCCTCGACTTCCCGCCGCGGCCGCTTCTTGATGCGCATGGGCGCCACGGTGACGTTGCGCATCACGGTCATGTTCTGGAACAGGTTGTAGTCCTGGAAGACGATGGCCATCTTGTCGCGCAGCCCGCGCAGGCTCCGGCGGCTGCCGTAATCGATCTTCTCCCCATGGAGAAAAACCTCGCCGGCGCTCGGCGGTGTCAGGCCGATGAGAACGCGCAACAGCGTGCTCTTGCCGGAACCGGACGGCCCGATGATGCTCAGCACCTCCCCCTGGTCCGCGGACAGGCTGACACCGTCGAGTACCTGCTCGGCTCCGTATTTCGAGGACAGGGAGGCGATCTCAAGATGCGGCAAGGCGCTTCTCCAGGTGGGCGGCGGCGCGGCTCAGCGGCCAGGACAGGGCGAAATAACATACCAGAATGGCGCCGAAGCCAAGCAGCGGCGAGAAGCCGCGGTTGACCAGCATCTTGCCGGCGAAGGTCAACTCGATCACGCCGAGCTGCGAAGCGAGCGAAGTGTCCTTGACGAACATCACCACGAAGGCCGCCGCCGGCGGCAGGATCACTCTCCAGGACTGGGGCAACGTGACCATGACAAGGGTCTGCAGGGCGCTGAAGTTCAACGTGTGCGCACCGTCGAGCTGGCGGCCGGGTACCGACTCGAGCCCGGAGCGGATGATCTCCGAGAGGAAGGCGGTCGACAGCAGGCAGACGGAAATGGTGGCGATGCCCAGCAGCGAGGTGCCGGGCAGCAGCGGTTCGATGACGAACATCACGATGAACAGGATGACGAGGAAGGGAATGCGGCGGAAGGTCTCCACGTAGGCGATGGCGACAAGGCGCAACGGCATGAGGACTCTCAATCGGGAGCCACGCAGCACCGCGATGCCCAACCCGAACACGAACCCCGCGGTGCAGCCGATGACGGTCATGCCCAGCGTTCTGCCCATCGCCTGCCCGATGAACACCAGGTTGTAGGGGTTGAAGAAGGCCGGCGCCTGTTCGATGACGGTGTCGAGCATCAGAACACCTTGGCCTTCACCCGGAACAGCCAGCGCCCCACCAGGGCCAGGGACGCGCTGGCGAGCACCGTGAGCACCACGTAGATGGCTGCCGCCACCGCAAACGTCTCGATGGTGCGCAGGTTCACCGTACTGATGTTTATGGCCCGCCCGGTCAGTTCCTCGACGCCGAACAGTGCCGCCAGCGAGCTGCCCAGTACCAGCCACACGAAGAAGTTCGACAGCGGCGCATAGATGGTCTTGGCGGTGTGGGGCAACATCACGTAGCGCACCAGTTGCAGGCGCGACATGCCGAGCGTCACCCCGGCATCCAGCTCCGACTGGCGCACGGAGACGATGCCGGCGCGGATGATCTCGGTCAGGTAGGCGCCGGCATTCAGGACCAGCCCGATCAGCACGGCCGTCATCGGCGGCAGCAGTACGCCGGCATCCGGCAGCGCGTAGTACAGCAGGAAGATCTGCACCAGGGCCGGGGTATTGGTGAGGGCCGTCACATAGCCGGAAGCCGTCCGGCGCAGTGCCGGCCCGCCGTAGACCTTGGCGAGCGCCCCGCCGAGACCGATGACCGCGCCGCCCCAGAAGGAGACGAAAGCGATCTGCAGGGTGACGACGGCGCCGCCGAGCAGGTAGGGCAGGTCGGCCAGTACCTCGGTGAACTGAAAGGTGTAGTCCATGGGGCGACGTGGCCCGAGGCGGTCCGGCCCCGGCTCAGAAGAAGGGTGAGGGTGAAACCGGCGCGGCCATGGGCGCGCCGTACCACTGCTGCCAGGTGTCGTCGATGACGCCGGAGCTGTGCAGGTCGAAGAGCAGCACGTTGAGGAAGTCGCGCAGGGCGTCGTTGCCCTTGCCGACCCCGATGCTGCAGTAAGCGACGTGGATCGGGTCTTTCAGCACGCGCCAGTTGACATTGCGATAGTGCTGGGTGAACCGCAGGAAGAAGTCGATGTTCTCGACCAGGGCGTCGGCGCGCCCCTGGGCGATGGCGCGGATCACGTCGGCATTGCCGTCCACCAGCAGAACCCCGGGCTTGGGCAGGCGCTCCTCGAGCAGCGAGACCGAGAGGTTGCCGCGCATGTTGACCAGGGTGATGTCCTCGCGGTTCAACTGCTCGACCTCGGTGATATCGATCTTGTCCGTGGTGATCACCCCCATGGTCTCGGAATGCAGCGGCACCGTGTAGCCGATCAGCTTGGCCCGGGCGGGCGTGCGGGTGAGGGCGCCGAGAGCGATGTCGATGCGGTTGGAGACGAGGAACGGCACCCGCTGCGCCGTCTCGGTGTTGATGAACGCCACCTCCACGCCCAGCGCCTTGCCGATGCGGTTGCCGATGTCGATATAGAAACCTTCCAGGTGATTGGTGAGGCTGGAGGAACACATGGGCGGGAAATTGGGGTTGACGCCGATGCGGATGGTGCCGTCGCCGATGATCTCGTCCAGGGTGCGGGCCCCCAGCGGCGCTGCGGCCAGACCGGCGGTGAGGGTGATCAGGAAGGCGGTGGTTGACAGGAACTTGCGGGTCATTTCAATTTCTCGTTGCGTCTGTCGAAGCCCGAAGTCACCGTTACAGCTTTCTTCGGTGGCCTCGATGAGAACTGTTGAGTCGCATTCTAGTGTCCTGTGTCACAAATACGCTACCTTTCAGCGTGCCGCACAAGGTCT
>CAZNFI010000122.1:0-9150 GCA_964572185.1 uncultured Pseudomonadales bacterium | reverse complement strand
AGCCGGCGGGGGCTTCGAGTTTTTCGGCACCTCTTGTAATACACTTGGCGGTGGGGCAAGACCGTTGGAACCCTGACACTATGCCTAAGGCCGCTGCTTTTTCGATTGGCGCCCTGATGTACGCGTGCACTTGCGGGGCACTCGGGGCTGAATTTCACATTCCGCTGTTCATCTCGGCGGCGGACGACCTGCGCCAGGGTTTCATCCGCATCATCAACCACTCGGAAGAGGCCGGCACGGTGAGCGTTCGCGCCATCGACGATGTCGGCGCCGAGAAGGAGCCCCGGGAAATCACGCTGAATGCCCGCCAGACACTGCATTTCAATTCCGACGATCTGGAACTCGGCAACCCGATGGACAACCCCGGCAAGGTTCCCGGGCTCGAGGTAGGCATCGGCGGCGGCACCGGCAGTTGGCGGCTCGTTCTGGATACCGAACTCGACATCGAACCACTGGTCTATGTCCGCACCAACGACGGGTTTCTGACCAGCATGCACGACCTGGTGCCGGGCGCCTCCACCGGGCACGAGGTCGCAATCTTCAATCCGGGGAGAAATCCAAACCAGATCAGCAAGTTGCGCCTTATCAACCCGGGAACGGCCAATGTTGAAGTGCAAATCAACGGCGTCAACGATGCCGGTGGCGCGCCGGAAAATGCGCCGGTGACCCTGACGCTGCCCGCGGGCGAGGTCCGGGAATTCACCTCCAAGCAGCTCGAAGACGGCGATGCCGGCTTCGCCGGCAGCTTCGGTTACCTGGAAGCAGGCCGATGGCGGCTGATGGTTTCCGCCGACGGCGACATTCAGATAATGAGCCTGCTGGAAAGCCCCACGGGGCACCTGACCAACCTGTCCACCAGGACTTATGAGGATCTTGCCCCGTCCGAGCGGGCGGCCTTCGACCGGTTGATGGCGGGCAGCGGCGAGTAACGGCCGTTCAGGGCGCGCACCTTTCCCGGACCATTCCAACCCGCGTTTCCGATCACCTTGCAATCGGGCCCGACCGATGCCGAGCGTTGGCGGCCTGGCACGGCGCGCGCCTTGCGCGACCGCACGGGGCCGCAAATGGCCAACGCAGGCGCGGGGCGTTATCGTAATCGCTTCTCGACCAGGGGAGTTGGGTGACGATGCCTGACTCGGCAACTGAGACCGCAACCGCCAGCGCAATCCATGCCTCGGGCAAAGGCACACACGAGTACGCCGATGACCCCCGCAACGCGCAGGTATTGATCTACGTCAACGGCGAGTGCCTGCCTCGCGACAAGGCCATGGTCTCCGTGTTCGACAGCGGCTTCATCCTGGGCGACGGCGTCTGGGAGGGCCTGCGCGTACACCGCGGGCGGGTGGCGTTCCTCGATGCCCACCTCGACCGCCTCTACGAAGGCGCCAAGGCGCTCGACCTCGACATCGGCATGGATCGCGCCGCGCTCACCGCCGCACTGTACGAAACACTGCAGGCCAACGGCATGTCGGGCGAGGACGCAGCCGACAAGGTGCACGTGCGGCTAATGGTCACCCGCGGCCTGAAAGCCACCCCCTATCAGGACCCGCGCGTCAACATCGGCCCCGCCACCGTGGTGATCGTTCCCGAGTACAAGGCGCCGGACGCGGCGGTGCTGACCCGCGGCATCCGCCTGTTCACGGTTCATGTACGCCGCGGCCCCGCCGACGTGCAGGACCCGAAGCTGAACAGCCACTCCAAGCTCAACTGCATACTGGCCTGCATCCAGGCGGCCAAGGCCGGCGCCGACGAGGCGCTGATGCTCGACCCGCAGGGATTCGTCGCCACCTGCAATTCCACGCACTTCTTCATTGTCCGCGGTGGCGCCGTGTGGACCTCTTCGGGGGACTATTGCCTGGGCGGCATCACGCGGGGCAATGTGATTGCGCTGTGCCGCGAGCACTCCATCGATGTCCGGGAAGGCAATTTCAGCCTGACCGACGTGTACGGGGCCGACGAGTCGTTCGTCACCGGCACGTTCGCGGGTGTCGCGCCGGTGATCTCGGTGGACGGGCGCAGCATCGGCAGCGGCGCCCGCGGCCCGGTCACCGAGCGCCTGCAGTCGCTGTATCTGCAACTGATGGAACGGGAGTGCGCCCGCTGACCGGGCGCCGCCACGCTTGACGGCCACGGCGCGAAAACCCATGCCGCAGCATCGCGACAGCAATGCCCGTTGACACTGATTCGCCGGTTCGCATCGCCATGTGGTCGGGCCCGAGAAACCTGTCCACTGCCATGATGCGGGCCTGGGAAAATCGCGGCGACACGGCCGTGTGGGACGAACCCTTCTACGCCTGCTACCTCGCCGCAACGGGCATCGACCACCCCGGCGCCGATGCAGTGATTGCCGCGGGAGAAACCGACTGGCGCCGCGTCGCCGAGCGCCTGGCCGGGCCGGTTCCCGGCGGCCGGCCGGTGTTCTTCCAGAAACACATGACGCACCACCTGCTGCCCGAAATGGGCCGCGACTGGATGGCTGAGGTGGTGAACTGCTTCCTGATTCGCGACCCGCGGGAGGTCATCGCGTCCTATTCCCAAGTGCGCGAAACCGTGACCCACGAGGACATCGGCATACTTCAGCAGGCCGAGATTTTCGACTTCGTCACCGCCCTGGTCAGCCGGCTGCCCCTGGTCGTCGATGCTAGAGACCTGTTGGAAAACCCGCGGGGGATACTGCGCGCCCTGTGCGAGCGCATCGGCATCGAGTTCACCGACCGCATGCTATCCTGGCCGGCTGGCCCACGGGCAACCGACGGGCTCTGGGGTCGGCACTGGTACCAGTCGGTGTACCGGTCAACCGGCTTTGAACCCTACGTGGCCAAGGCGCAGCGCCTGCCAGCCCGGCTCAAGCCCCTGGCTGCGGAATGCGAGCCCCACTACCGGCGGCTGTGGCGAGGCAGGCTGTCGACCTGAGGTCGCCCTGCCGGCTGTCTTCGCATCGATTTGTAGAATCCTTGAGCGGCCTTGATGTGTACAGATGAGCTGCATTCTGCATCGACCTCGACAAGTTGCGGAGCCACTTGATTGCCTCGCGGCTACTGCCCTGCCCGTTCATTCCTTGTATTTCAGAGCTCGCTCGGCGCGTCAATGCAAGGCGCCCACGACTTGAGCAATAGCCAGGCGCCCGCCAAACTCGCGCATTGCGCCAGCACAGGAGACCCGGTCTTGTTCGCACACCTCGTTACTCCCGAAGCCCTCGGCAACGGCGAATTCAGCGCGCCGGAGTCGCCGGACAAGGGCGACACGGTATTCGGCGGCCAGTTCATCGCCCAGTGCCTGACCGCCGCACACACCACTGTCGATGGCGGCAAGCAGGCAAACTCGCTGCACGCCTATTTCCTGCGCCCGGGTGATGTGCACCTGCCGGTGACGATCAGCGTGCAGCCGGTGCGCGACGGCCGCTCGTTTAGCTGGCGGCAGATCATCGCCCGGCAGCACGGCAGGGAACTCTTCCACATGCTGGTTTCCTACCAGGCGCCGGTCGAGTCGCCCGAGTACGCGCGGCCCGAGGCGCCGGCCGTCCCGCCGCCGGAGGACGTTTCATTCACCTACGACGATTTCACCCTGAATCAGCTCGGCGAAGACAGCTGGTACGGCATGCACCGCCCCCTGGAGATTCGCTACATCAATCCGCCCGCCTCGCCACCGGGCGAGCCCGTCACCGAGAGCCAGCTGATGTGGATGCGCATCAGCGAACGGCTGCCCGACGATCCGGCGATCCACCACGCCGGCATCGCCTACCTGTCGGACGCGAGCCTGATCGACCACGTGATGCTGCCACACGGCCTGCGCTGGCAGGATGAAGGCTTCGCCGGAACCAGCCTCGACCACGCCATGTGGTTTCACCGCTTTGCCCGGGCCGACGAATGGCTGCTTTTCGAGCAGATCATCGATTCCACCGGCGGCGGGCGCGGGCTGGCGCGCGGCTACTTCTTCGACCGGGCCGGCCTGTTGATCGCCACCTGCATGCAGGAGGGGCTGATGCGCTGGAGTGCCGCCTGAAGCCGCGCCGGCTGCAGGCCGCGAATTCGCTTACGCCGGTTGCATGCCCAAACGCTCGTCGCGGCGCCGCAACAAGGCGATCAGCGGCAAGACCAGAACGACCATCCAGGACTTGCCGATGACCTGGCCGGCAAGATACTCCAGGCTGCCGAAAGCCAGGCCCAGAAACAGCATGCTGTCAATGACAAGGCCCACGAAGCTGCTCGCCAACACCGCAAGCACGAGGCGACGGCGTTGCAATGGCGTGTAGACAGCCAGGTCGGCCAGTTCGGAAAACAGGAATGCGGCCGCGGAAGCCAGCACCAGGCTGGCCGGGGCAACGAAGGCCGACAGCGCCGCCCCTGCCAGAATTGCGCCAATGGCCCAGTTCACGCCAAGGCGCCGCTGCACCAGGTCGCGCAGTACGAAGGTAAGGCCCACCACCAATACGCTGCTCGGCGCCATGATCCCCGGCGCCACCGGAATCAGGCACGGGCCATCGGCGCCGCAGTTAAGCCCCACGTTGCCGATCATCCAGTTGGCGGTGGGTATCGACAGAACGAAACCGACCAGGTAAGCGAATCCTTCGAACTGCCTGCGCGTCCGCAGGGGGTCGGCGTCAAGGCCGTCAGCGACCGTATCGGCGGCGGCATCAGCGGTGTCTGCGGACTCCAGTTGCTGCCAAACCCGTTCCCGCAGCGCATCGCTTCCCGATCGCCACTCGCCCCGCATAACCGCCGAAGTAGCGTGGAATCGTTTCCAGGTGCCTTGCAACTCGGGGTCTTCGGCGGCTGCATCGAGCACCCGCCGCAGTTCCAGTTCGTCCGCCTCGCCATCCATGGCGGCAGACAGCGCCTCGAGATCTTTCCTGGACGTCATGAGAAGTCACCTCGCCAATGTAAACGCATTAGCCGCGACCGCTTCACACGACTGTTTTGCTGGGCAATATCGCTGCGTCATAGGCCTCCAGCTTCAGGGCCTTACTGACTTTGACGGATAGATACTGTTTTGGTTGCATTGCCAATCATTCAACGCGGTTGCTTTCGCCGGTCTATCGCCTCTACCGCGCTGAATTTCCCCGAATCTACGAGCGAAACCAGTTTGGCAATTATGTAAGCGATCTGCGCAGACCTCAATGCGTCGTGTCGGCAGCCGGAATGGCGAAGGGCCGGCGCGTCCTTGTGCACAGGCCTCAGTTCAATCCGGCCCGCTAACGCGACTGCCGGGTCGGCCGGCAGACAGGTGCGCCCGGCTGCCGTGATCGGCTCCAACGGCCGGCAGTTAGCCCCTATAATGCGCCGCTTCGTTACAGTGGAAGGCGCCATGAAGAACAAGAGAACGGTCTTTGCATTGCTGTGGTGCGCGGTCACCATGCTGGTACTGCCCGGTTGCGAGGGCGGTCCCGCCGACGACGGTGCTCCCGGTGCCGAGGCCGGGCAAGACGCCTCGACGCGCGAATCTCCAGACCCGGCATCGGCGCCGGTGGCCACACCCGCCCCGAACCAGGCGCCCGCCCTTTCGGGCGAAGCGTTTCTTCTCGACAACGGCAAGCGCGACGGCGTGGTCTCCACCGGTTCCGGATTGCAATACGAAATACTGGCATCCGGCGAAGGCCCCACTCCTGGCCCCACCGACCTGGTCACCACCCACTACCACGGAACGCTGATCGATGGCCGCGTATTCGACAGTTCCATGCAGCGCGGCGAACCCATCGAGTTTCCGGTGAACCGTGTCATCCCGGGCTGGACCGAAGCCCTGCAGCTCATGCAGGTTGGAGACCGGTGGAAGCTATACATTCCACCGCAACTGGCCTACGGAAAACGGGGCGCCGGCCAGATGATCGGGCCGGACGAAACGCTGATTTTCGAGGTTGAACTGCTCGGCGTTCGGCCTGGCTGACACACAGGCTGATTCCTTGCATTTCAGCGTGCCGCACGGTGCCTGTGACAAGGCGCGGCCCGGGGTATCAATGACGGCGCAACCCGGTAGACTCTGGGGTTGGCCCCAACAACCGTGACCTGACGTGCCCGACGCGCTTTCCGATTTCCGCAAATGCGATTTAACCGGCGGCTTGGCCGGCGCCACCCGGTCACTGCTCTGCTTGTCGGGCAGGTGCCTCGTCCCATTGGTGCTTGCGTGCTGCTCCGGCGCTCTCGCGCAGGAAAGCTATACCACGCTGATCGAGATGAACGACGAGATTCTCGAACTCGCCGAGCCCGAGCGGAACGACGGCGTGCCGGACCTGAGCCGCGGCGCGGTCGCGAAGCAGCGGGCGCAACTCGAGGATTTCCGCGAGCGCCTGCTCGACATCGAAACGTCTTCGTGGTCTGTTCCACAGCGGGTGGACTACCTGCTGGTCTGGTCGAAGATGAACGACATCGTCTTCAGGCACCGGGCGATGCAGCCCTGGTCGCGCGACCCCCTGGCCTATCTATACCAGTTCCGGGGCATACCCCATGCGAAGGCCCCCTCGACGCCCGAGGGGCGCGCGGCATTGTCCCGTGAGCTCAAGGCCGTGCCGGTCATGGTGGAAAACGCCATCGAGAACCTGACGCAGCCGGCCGGTGAGCTGGCCAGGCTTGCGATCTTCCTGCTCGATCGTTTCGATGGCGTAGGCCAGGGCGAGCCGTATCGCGACAGCCCCCCGGAGGGGACGATCGGCTGGTTCGAAGACCTCTGCGGGCGTCTTGCAGAACAGGGCGGCAATCTGTCCGGCGACTGCCGGGAAGCCACGGCCGCGGCGCGGCGCTATCGCGACTGGCTGGCCGGAAACCTCGACGGCATGGAGGCATCGGCCGCAATCGGTACGGAACACTTCAACTGGTACTTGAAGCACGTCCGCCTGCTGCCGTATACGGTGGATGACCTGGAGGCCATGGGCAGGCGCGAGTTTCACCGCTACCGCTTCAACTACATTCTCGATCGCTACAAGAACCGGTCGCTGGACGAATTGCAACTGACGCAGAGCGCCGGGGAGCACCGGCGGAGAACTCGCGAGGCAGAGGCCGAAACCCGGGCGCTGGTCGAAGAACTCGACCTGCTCACGATTCCGGACTACATGCCCGACGAGTTCGAGTCCGACGTTTTCTGGAGCCCCCGGGCAAAGACCGACCGGCATTTCTGGGAGGAACTCCAGTTCCGCAACGCCCTGAACAACCACATCCACGCCTCGATACCCGGGCACCGCTTCGATGCGCAAATGAGGAAGCGGCTGGAAAACCCGATCCGCCGTACGCACGCGGAAAGCGCCCGCGCGGAAGGCTGGGCCACCTACCTGGAGGAGACGCTGATCCAGGCCGGGCTCGCCGGCGACAGGCCCCGCGTGCGCGAACTCTTCTATGCGGCCCTGATCAAGCGCGGCAGCCGGTTCTTTGCCGAGATCGGCATGCACACCGGCGCGATGACCCTGAAAGAGGCCAATGCCTACATGATGGAGTGGGTGCCGTTCATGGAAGAAGACCTGGGCCGCTACGACCTGGTCGGCTACCTGCGGCGGCCGGGTCTCGGCAGCATGTATCTGCTCGGCAAGACACAGATCGAGCAACTGGTGTCCGAGCGCGCCTTCCAGCTCGGCGACCACTTCGACCTCGGCGAGTTCCATGACGATTTCCTCTCCCGCGGCCCGATCCCCGTAACCCTGATCCGGTGGGAGATGGCCGGTCTGGATGACGAGGCCCGCGCCGTCTGGGTGGATGTCGTCGGGAAGCCGTTTCCCGCGGGCAACTGACGGGACGATGCGCAAGCCCGACGAGTCAGCGTAATCGCCGTCGGTTTGCTGCAGCGGTCGCCGATGCGCGGGTAGACGCCCGCGCGACTACGGTTGTTGACGGCTCAGGGCTACCGGCGGCCGATGCCGTGCATGCGTTCGCGGTGGAAGTCGATGGTGCCCGCGGCCTGCAGCAACAGCGACGTGATCCGCCAGCCCGCCCCGGTGCGCCGGTAGCGGTTAAGGTAGCGGCCCCACAGGTAGCCGTCCGGCGCGCCGTTGCGGTAGCGGTGCCACGCATCGACGTAGCACAGGGAACGGGCCGTATCGCTGCCTTCGAACGTGATCGTCACGTTGCTGACATGGTGGCTGGTGGCGGCGAAGGTGTCGCGGAGCCCGATGGCGATGGTGCCGGCCAGTTCCGCCCCGATGATATTCGGCGTATCCGGGTTGTAATCGACGATCGCATCGGGCGTGAACAGCTCGGCGACACCCTCGGGATCGTTTCGGTCGAAGCGCTCGCAATAGCTGTTGATCAGCCCGGTGATCGCCTGGCGGTCGACAAGTTCGCGTACGGCGGCTTCCATGTTCATCGGGGGCTCCTGTATTCGCCCGCCAATCATTCTGGATTCATGCCGGGGCATCAAGCCGGTGTGCGATTCACCACCGCTCAACGCGTCTCGCCTTGAGCCAGCCGGCGCTGACGCCTAAGAAGAACAAACGCGCTTTTCGTCGAAATCGGCGAGTATCGCCAAGCTGAATCTGTTCGAGTTGAGTTGCGCTTGAGGCATTCCGCTGGCATGTGAGTGTGTGGTGCCGGGCGATGGGGACGAAATTCGCAGGCTCGCGCTTACCTCGACAACCTATGCGTGTCGCGTGGGCGTGGCAGGAAGGTCCCGCGCACCTTGGCGCGGATGGACGTCGAATCACGCCTGGAACAGTGCTGGCTGGTGGTGGCCCGGCGGCGCGGATGAGCGCCTCGATCTGCTCGACGCGGGATACGCCGACGATGGGTGCGGTCACGCCCGGTTGGGCGACCAGGGCATTGGGCGCAATGCCAGCCAGGGCGGAGCGCGCTTCAGGTCACTTCGCCGCCTGCTGCGCGGCCGCTTCAAGCTGCTCGCCGATCCGGCCTTCGATGCTCTCCAGGCCTTCGCCGACCGCCGTGCGCCGGGCCACGTCCTCGAGGATGCGCTCGCCGCCGCCCACCTGCTTGACGAATTCGCGCGCCAGCGGCGTCATCACATAGTCTTTCGGCAGCGGTGGGGCGTCGTCAACGCGGCGCGTCATGGCCGCTTCGATGGCGCCTTCGAGTTCGGCGAACTTGCGCACCCGATTGGCCTCGTCGCGGTCCTTGAACTCGGGCAGGATTTCCTTGCCGAACAATTCCAGGGATTCCATGATGTCTTCATGGCGGTTGCGGCCCGCCTGCTGGATGAAGATCACTTGGTCGATGCCGCACT
>CAZNFI010000121.1:0-9191 GCA_964572185.1 uncultured Pseudomonadales bacterium | reverse complement strand
CAGCCCGTGGCAAAAGTCCGCCGGCATTCGAACGCCGCTGCATCCCGCCTGACTGTGTCGCTTGGAAAGCGCCTCGTCGCTCAAATATGCCCGATATTGTCGCTCCTCTGCCTTGGCCGGTCATCCGGCACCTGCCTTGGCCGGTCATCCGGCACCTGCCCTGGCCGGTCATCCGGCACCTGCCGTAGCAGTGCTTCGGCTCGGGCATTGCCCGGCCGGTGGCGACGCTACACGGCGGTATGCCATTCGGGATAGGTGTTGCGCCGGCCGCGCACCTGGTCGAAGTAGGCGCTTTGCAGCTTTTCGGTGATCGGCCCGCGATTGCCATTGCCGATGCGGCGGCCGTCCAGGGAGCGGATGGGCAGCACTTCCGCGGCGGTGCCGGTGAAGAATGCCTCGTCACAGATGTACACCTCGTCCCGGGTGATGCGCCGTTCGACGATCTCGAGGCCGAACTCGTCGGCGAGCTGAAACACCGTGTTCCTGGTGATGCCGTCGAGGCAGCTGGTGAGTTCCGGGGTATGAATCAGGCCATCGCGCACGATGAAGATGTTCTCGCCCGACCCTTCCGCCACATAGCCTTCGTTGTCGAGCAGCAGCGCTTCGTCGCAGCCCGAGTCGAGCGCTTCGTGCAGCGCCAGGATGGAGTTTGTGTAGTTGCCGGTGGCCTTGGCCTTGCACATGGTAATGTTGACGTGGTGCCGGGTGTAGGACGATGTGCGCACCGCGATGCCCTTCTCCCGGGCATCCTCGTCCATGTAGTTGGGCCAGGGCCAGGCCGCCACGATCAGGTTCACGGTCAACCCCCGGGCGCGCAGCCCCATGGCTTCCGACCCCAGGAACACCAGCGGCCGCAGGTAGCCTTCGCCCAGTCTGTTGGCCCGGAAGGTCTCGATCTGGGCGGCGTTGACCTGATCGTGGGTATAGGGGATTTCCAGCCCCAGAATGTGCGCCGAGTTGAACAGCCGCCGGGTGTGCTCGTTCAGCCTGAAGATGCATGGCCCGCTGGGCGTGTCGTAGCAGCGCACGCCCTCGAACACCCCCATGCCATAGTGCAGGGTGTGGGTCAGCACATGCACCTGAGCTTCGCGCCAGGGTTTCAGGGTGCCGTTCTGCCAGATAAAGCCGTCTCGATCGGCAAAGGTCGGTTCAGCCATGCGGATTCTACCTGCTGTTGCAGCCGCGCATTCTACCTTCCATATAACCAATCCTGTTACTGGGCGCCGGGTGATTTGTCATCCGAGCCCCAGGTGGGCCTGACCGGCCGGCCTTGCGGCGCCCGGTGCGGAACTGCGGTTACGATGCGCGGGTGGCCAGGAGGCGTGGCTCCTTGAACAGGCGTTCCCAGGTTTCGCAGACGACTTCGCGGTGCACGGTGAGTGCGGCGTCGGTCTGCGCCGACTCGGAGAGGTCGAGGGAGCGGCGGTGCCCTTCGCCGCGCAGCGCCAGGTAAGCCAGTACCAGGCGCTCCGCTTCCTCGTGCACCAGCACGCCGGCATTGCCCGCTTCCTCGAGAATGCGCACGTTGTCGGAGTAGGTGGCCAGGTTCGGGTGTTGGTGGGCGTGGGCCAGCACCAGGTACTGGGCCATGAATTCCACGTCGACGATGCCGCCGGCGCCCCGCTTCAGGTCCAGGCCGGCGCCGTGGTGCGCCTCGATGCGCTTGCGCATCTTCAGCACCTCGGCGCGTAGCGGTTCGATGGGCCGCGCCTGGCAGAGCAGGTCGCGGCGCGCCGCCTCGAAAGCCTGCATCAGCTCCGGGTCGCCGGCCACGGCGCGTGACCGCACCAGGGCCTGGTGTTCCCACACCCAGGCCCGGCTGTTCTGATAATCGAGAAACGCCTTGAGGCTCGACACCAGCGGGCCGGCATTGCCGGACGGGCGCAGGCGCATGTCGATCTCGTAGAGGGGGCCGGCGTAGGTGCGCACCGTGAGCAGGTGCATGAGCTTGCGCACCAGGCGGTGCAGGAACTGGGAAGCCGACATGGGCAGGTCGTGGACGAACACGATGTCGAGGTCCGAGTCGGGCCCCAGCTCCAGACCGCCCAGCTTGCCGTAGCCGACGGCGATCAACGGCCGTCGCTCGACGTCAGGGGCATCGGCCATGCATTGATCCCAGGCCATGCGCATGGCGTGCTCCAGGACGGCTTCGGCCAGCCAGCTCAGGTAGTCGCTGACATGCATGATCGGCAGCAGGCCCCGGGTTTCGGCCACTGCCACCCGGAACACCCGCTGTTCCTTGAAAGACCGCAACTCGTCCACCCGCTCTTCTTCGTCCGCCGCGGCGGCAAGCGCACCACCTAGCTCCTCGACCAGGGAGTCGCGGCCGGACAGCAGGTCCCAGGCATGCTTGTCCAGCAGCACTTCCATGAATATGGGTTGCGAGGCGAGCTGTTCGGCCACCCAGCGGCTTTGCCCGGCCAGGCGCACGAATATCTGCAGCGCCTGCGGGTTCTCGCGCAACAGCGCCAGGTAGGTGGAACGCCTCAGCAGGGCCTTGAGAATCGGCACCAGCCTTTCCACAACGCGGGTCGGGTGCGGCTGGCGGCAGGCAGTCTGCAGAATTTCCGGCATCAGTGCATCGAGGCGCTCCCGTCCATCCTGACTGACCGAGGTGCGATCGCGGGCGCCGGCCAGATCGCTCAGCAACTCCACTACCCGGCCCGGATCGTCAAAGCCCGCTTCGCCGAGCAGCACCCGGTCTTCCCGCACCGCCCACAGGCCACCCTCGGTGCGCGGCGCCTCGGCGCCGACCACCCGGTCGAAGATGCGTTCCACGTTGTCCCGGTGCTGGGCGAGTGTGGACAGGAAACCGGTGTAGGCATCGAAACCCATGGCGCAGGCCAGACGCGCCCGGCTGAAATCGGTTACGGGCAACACCTGGGTCTGCCGGTCGGCTTCCGCCTGTATGCAGTGCTCGGTATCGCGCAGAAAGCGGTAGGCATCGGCCAGTTCGGCGGCGGTCTGCGCATCGAAGTGTTCCGCTTTCTCGAGTTCGGCCAGCGTCTCCAGAAAGCCGCGTTTCTGCATGCTGGCCTGGCGCCCGCCCAGGATGAGCTGCTGAACCTGTACTGTGAACTCGGCGTAGCGAATGCCGCCCGGGCCCAGCTTCACGTCGTGCGGCTTGTGCCGTTCGGCGGCCAGCCTGGCCTTCATGTCGCGCATCGACTCCAGCGAGCCGAAGTCGAGATAACGCCGGTACACGAAGGGTTTGAGCGAATCGAGCAGTTGCTCGCCGCGGGCGATGTCGCCGGCGCAGGTTCGCGCCTTGATCAGCGCATAGCGTTCCCAACTGCGGCCCTTGGTCTCGAAGTACTGCTGCACGGCGCCAAAGTGCATCACCAGCGGGCCGCTTGCCCCGTACGGGCGCAGGCGCATGTCGACACGAAACACGAAGCCGTCCACGGTAACCGGGTGCAGCAGGTCGATGAGGCCCTGCCCGACCCGGGTGAAAAACTGCTGGTTGTTGAGACCGGACGGCGTCTGACCCTCTTCCGGATAGGCGAAAATAAGGTCGATGTCGGAGGACAGGTTCAGTTCCCGGCCCCCGAGTTTGCCGAGGCCGAACACCGCCAAGCGCTGCGGTTCGCCGGATTCGGCGCCGCACGGCTCGCCCGCCCGGTCGATCTCACGCCGTTGTGCCGCATCGAGCGCCGCGGCGATGAAGCTGTCGGCCATGAACGAGAGCGCCTCAGTCGTCTCTTCGAATGCTGCGGCGCCGGTCAGGTGCCGCCAGACAACCTGCAACTGACAGCGATTGCGCAGTTGGCGGAAGGTTTTCTTGAGCTGCGCCGTGTCCGTGCCGGCAGCTACAGCCGCGCGCAGTTCTTCCTGCAGCCGGGCTTGCTCCAGCGGTACATCGAACCGACCGGCATCGATGGCGCCGAGAAACCAGTCGCGCTGCTGCACCGCCACCCGCTGGGCGAACTCGCTCAGCGCCAGAACGCGCCGCGCGGGGGCACTCAGTTCGAGCTTTTCCCGGGCCGTGAACCGGTCCAGCGATGCGGCGACGATGCCAGGTAGTGCGCGCGTTTCCACCGCCCGATTCTAGCCCACTTCCGTCGCCGGCTTCCTGCTGCTGACGCCGACGCACTCGCGCAAGCGCGGCGGTTCGACGCCCTTGCCACGACAGTAGCTGACCGATGCAGGCTGGCGCCCTGGGTCGCGCAATGTTCTACCGCCGTGGACGAAAGCTATAATTCGCAACCGGTTCAGTATGCAACCGATTCGGCAACCGACTTGGAAAGCCGCCATGAAGACCGAGCAATACGCGCGCTGGTTCCGTGCTTCGACCCCTTATATCCGAGCCCACCGCGGCCGGACATTCGTGGTGGCCCTCAGCGGCGAGGCGATGCTGCACGGCAACCTGGTCAACATCGTGCACGACCTGGCGTTGCTGAACGTGCTGGGCGTGCGCCTGGTGATGGTGCATGGCGCGCGGCCGCAGATCGACCGGGCGCTGAGCGGCACCACCTTTCACACGCATCGGGGCATAACCCGGCGCATCACCGATAGCCTGGCCATGGAGGCCATCGCCGGCGTGCACGGGCAACTGCGCGCCGAACTGGAGGCGCTGTTCTCCACCGGCCTGCCGAGCAGCCCCCTGCACAACACCGAAGTTCAGCTCGTTACCGGCAACTTCGTCAGTGCCCGGCCCATCGGCGTAATCGATGGCGTCGATCACCAGCTCGCCGGGCAGCCGCGGCGCATTCGCGCCAGCGCCATTCATGCCTCACTCGATACCGGCGCCATCGTGCTGCTTCCACCCATCGGCTATTCGCCTTCCGGCCAGGCGTTCAACCTGGCCGCCGATGAACTGGCCGAGCAGGTGGCGGTGGCCCTCGAGGCAGACAAGCTGATCGCCTTCGACGAGTCGCCCTACCTGGCCGGCAGCGATGGCAAGCGGCTCGCCAACCTGTCGCCAGAGCAGCTCGAAGAGGCGCTCGCCACGCGGCCGATCGACGAGTCTACCCGGCGCAACCTGCAAGCCCTGCTCGGCGCGGTGCGCGCCGGCATCGCCAGCAGCCAGTTGGTGGGCTATGCCGAAGACGGCGCCCTGCTGGCGGAACTGTTCACCGCCGAGGGCGTGGGCACACAGATCACCAGGGACGACCGGCGCCTGGTGCGCCGTGCCGAAGCCCGCGACATCGCGCACATCGCCGAGATCATCCGCCCGCTCGAGGAAGCCGGTGTGCTGGTCAGGCGCTCGCGGGATCTTCTGGAACGGGAAATCGATCACTTTTTCGTGGCCGAGGTAGACGGCATCGTCGCCGGCTGCTGCGCGCTGTTCCCCGCGGAGGCGGGTGCGGAACTGGCCTGTGTCGCGGTGCATGCCGCGCACCGCGGTGGTGAAACGGGAAAGGGCGCAGGCTCCGGCATAGGCAACAGGCTGCTCGCGGCGGCGGAAGAGGCGGCCCGGGCACTGGCACTCGATCACCTGTTCGTTCTCACCACCCAGACCCGCGACTGGTTCATCGAGAACGGTTTCCACGAGGCGGCAAGCGATGCGTTGCCGGAATCGTACCAGGCGCATTACTGCATCGAGCGCAACGCCAAGGTACTGGTCAAGAAACTGGGTCCGCCAAACGCTTCGCACAGCGGGCCATCAATCGGGAAACGCAAACATGGCTGACAAGAGACCCCATTCCTCCATCGTCGTGGACGGCGTCGCCCAGGCGCCCAGCCGCGCCATGCTCTATCCCGTGGGCTTCACCGAGGCCGACTTCGCCAAGCCGCAGATCGGCATCGCCTCTACCTGGAGCATGGTCACGCCCTGCAACATGCACATCAACCAGCTGGCCGATGCCGCCGCCATGGGCGCCGACGAAGCCGGCGGCAAGAGCGTGGTGTTCAATACCATCACCGTCTCCGACGGCATTTCGATGGGCACGCCGGGCATGCGCTATTCGCTGGTGTCCCGGGAAGTCATCGCCGATTCCATCGAGGCGGTGGTCTGTGCTCAGGGTTTCGACGGCTTCGTGGCCATTGGCGGCTGCGACAAGAACATGCCCGGCTGCGCCATGGCCATGGCGCGCATCGACCGCCCGAGCGTGTTCGTCTACGGCGGCACCATTCAACTCGGCGCCGAGCGCCGCGACATCATTTCCGTGTTCGAGGCGGTGGGCCAGCATGCGGCGGGGCGCATCGACGATGCCAGGCTCAAGGAGGTGGAGTCGACCGCCATTCCCGGGCCCGGGTCCTGCGCCGGCATGTACACGGCAAATACCATGGCCTCGGCCATCGAGGCGCTGGGGCTGTCGCTGCCGAACAGTTCCGCCCAGGAGGCCGTCTCCG
Organism: uncultured Pseudomonadales bacterium; assembly: GCA_964572185.1. Taxonomy (GTDB): domain Bacteria; phylum Pseudomonadota; class Gammaproteobacteria; order Pseudomonadales; family Azotimanducaceae; genus Azophilus. The sequence continues at coordinate 2,897 of CAZNFI010000121.1, read as the reverse complement.
AAAACAAGCGCCAGGACAGCTACAACGCCGGCGCCGCGGTGCGCAATCTGGTCGAGCGCGGCATCAGGCCCAGCGACATGCTCTGCCCGGAGGCTTTCGAGAACGCCATCACCGTCGCCATCGCCCTGGAAGGCTCGACCAATGCCGTACTGCACCTGCTCGCCATCGCCAGTGCCGCGGGCATTCCCCTGGAACTCGACGATTTCACCCGCATCGGCGCGCGCGTACCGGTACTCGGCGACATGCGCCCGGCGGGCCATCACGGCATGAGCGAACTGATCCGCATCGGCGGCATTCAACCGCTCATGAAGATGCTGCTCGATGCCGGGTTGCTGCACGGCGACTGCCTCACCGTCACCGGCAAGACCCTGGCCGAGAACCTGGCCGAGGTGGCGCCCTATCCGGAGGGCCAGAAAGTCATCCGGCCGTTTGCAAATCCCATCAAGCCCGACAGCCACCTGGTGGTTCTGTACGGCAACCTGGCCCCGGAGGGCGCGGTGGCCAAGATCACCGGCAATGAGGGGTTGTCGTTCACCGGCACGGCACGCTGCTTCCACGGCGAAGAGGCGGCCATGGCGGCGATCATGGACGGTAGCGTCGGCCCCGGCGACGTGGTGGTGGTGCGCTACGAAGGTCCGAAGGGCGGCCCCGGAATGCGCGAAATGCTTTCCCCCACCAGCGCCATCGCCGGGCGCGGCCTCGGTGCCGAGGTGGCGCTGATCACCGACGGGCGCTTCTCCGGGGGGTCGCACGGGTTCGTGATCGGCCACGTTTCCCCCGAGGCATTCGAAGGCGGCCCCATTGCGTTGCTGGAAGACGGCGATGCAATCTCGGTCGATGCCGTACGACGGACCATCGATGTGGCGCTGACCGATGCCGAACTCGCCGCGCGCCGCGCCGCCTGGCAGCGGCCCGAACCCTACGCCGAGCGCGGTCTGCTCGCCAAGTACGCGCGCCTGGTCGGTTCCGCGAGCGGCGGTGCCGTGACCGATCGATGGTGAGGATCATCACCCATGGGTTATCGCCTGGCCGCCGATACGATGTTGACCGCCCACCTGCTGTACATCGTTTTCGTGGTGGCGGGCGGGCTGATCGCGTTGCGGGCGCGCTGGATCCTATGGCTGCATGTGCCGGCGGTACTCTGGGCAATATACGTTCAGTACTTCGGGCAGATGTGCCCGCTGACGGCCTGGGAAAACGGCTTCCGCACCCTGGCCGGTGAGGCCGGCTATGAAGGCGGCTTCATAGAGCACTACCTGGTGCCCATCATCTACCCGCCGGGCCTGACATTGCCCATACACCTGGTGCTGGGAACCGCGGTGGTACTGGTCAATGCCGCGGTCTACGCCTGGATCCTGTTGCGGGCTCGCGCCGCGCGGCAGCGTTTGCCATAACCGAATCCACCCGGCCTGCAGCACCGTGTTCGATGCCGTGACGGCGGGAATGCGTGGGAGTTGGGTATTAGCCGGAAGGGCCTGACTGCCCGCCGAAACCGCAACGGCCGGCGGGCATCGGGTTATCGGGGAGGGCGCCTGTCCCTCGACCTTTCCCTCGCCTCACTGACGCGGATGCGCCGGGAGCGCACTTCCGTTTCATTGAGTTCCTCAATTGCCGAGCGCCCGCCATCGTCGCTCATCTCAACGAAACCAAACCCTCTCGAGCGCCCGGTTTCGCGGTCCATCACCACGTTTGCCGAGTGGACTTCACCGAATTTCGCGAATATCTCCTCTAGGTCCGCGTTATTCATGCTCCAGGACAGGTTACCTACGTATATCTTCATTCACCGTTCCAAACCAAACTTCCTACGACTCCAGACACCATTGGCGCTTGGGCCATGTACCGGGAACGCCGCCAAATCGACACCGAGGCTCTACGAGCAAGCTTCATATTCACCGGGGGGAACAGATCGGCGGAGTCCAGTTCTGCGCCACCATACGGGAAAGCCTCGGTCGGCACAATCGGAACCTGACCTTGATTACTGCTTTTCTTTAGACTAAATAAACGCGCGGATTTGGAGGCTTAAGCCATGCGGTTATGGTACGTGAATCTGTTCGTCGCCGACTTCGACAGGGCGCTGGCATTCTACGAGGAAGTGCTGGGATTCACCGCTGAAAGCAGGGACGCACAGTTCGGATACGCATCGTTTGCCACGGCCGATGTGAGGTTTGCGATCGTACAGGCCGAGGGTGGCGAACTGGTGGGCCGTCACACCGGAATCGGCTTCGGGGTGGAGGACCTGGCCGCCTCTCACAGGCGCCTGGAAGCGCAGGGCGTGGAGTTCACAATGGCCCCGGAAAAGCAGCCCTGGGGCGGATTCATGGCGATGTTCCGCGACCCGGACGGCAACACCTTCTATCTCGACCAGCTCGACGGCCGGCATGGCGGCCAATGAGCGCCGCTCAACCGTTCTCGCGCACGTAATCGACCAGAAACCTGACATTGTCGACCGGGGTTTCCGGCAGGATGCCGTGGCCCAGATTGAAAATGTGGCCGGGCCGGCCGGCTGCCTCGTCGAGCACCGCCTGGGCGCGTTCCGCGACCGCCGCCCTGCCCGCGAACAGCGCGATGGGGTCGAGGTTGCCCTGCACCGCCAGGCACCCAAGCGACGACCAGGTGGCGCCCAATGGCGCCCGCCAGTCCAGCGCCAGCACGTCCGGCTGCATGGCGGCGACATCAGCAAGTTGATGCGCATTGCCAGTGCCGAAATAGATGACCGGCACGCCCAGCTTGCGAACGCTCTCGATCAGGCGGCTGGTGTGGGGCACCACCAGGCGCCGAAAGTCGGCGTCCGACAGGCACCCGGCCCAGGTGTCGAAAAGCTGTACCGCGTCTACGCCGCTGGCCACCTGCAGTGCCAGGTAGCTCTCGAGTTGCTCGACCAGCTTGTCGAGCAGGCG
>CAZNFI010000120.1:0-9485 GCA_964572185.1 uncultured Pseudomonadales bacterium | reverse complement strand
AAGGCTGGGGTCGATGCCTCCAATTTCCACATCGCCCGACTGGTTGAGCATGGTATCGACATAGTTCTCATCGAACAGGTTGGTGGCCCACAACGAGACGCTGGTGCTGTCGTTCGCCAGGTGCCAGGTAATGCGCAGGTCGGCAATCCAGTAGTCCCCCTCCCTCGACGACGGCGTATTGTCCAGCGTGTACCTGCGCGCACCGGCAGAACGCCGGGTTCAGAGCATCTGTTCGGCAACCAGCGCAAGCGCCTCCGGCTGCTGGCAGCCGAGCATCATGCTGGAGACGTGGCCGCGCGCCTCCGCCTCCCGCCAGCGTTGCAGCCGGTCCTTGATACGGTCCGCCGGCCCCACCAGGTGACAGGCATCGATCAGTTCCGCCGGCACCGCCGCCATGGCTTCGTCGCGCCGCCCGGACAGGAACAGGTCCTGAATCTTGAGCGCGTCTTCCTCGAAACCGAGGCGCTTGGCGTAGTCGTTGTAGAAGTTCCTGTTGCGCGCCCCCATGCCGCCGATGTACAGCGCCATGCTGCCGCGCATGGGCATCATGCACTGCTCGATGTCATCGCCCATGGCCACGGTGACGAACGGCGCCACATCGAACTGGCTCAGGTCCTTGTCGCCGGCATTGGCCAGGCCGCGATTGATCGGCCCTTCGAACACGCTGAAATTGTCCGGGTCCATCCAGATCGGGAAGAAGCCGTCCGCCACTTCCGCGGCGGCTTCAACGCCCTTGGGCGTGATGCTGGCCGCATAGATGGGGATGTCCTCTTCGCAGTGCATGATGCTCTTCAACGGCCGGCCGAGCCCGGTGGCGCCCTCGCCCGAATAGGGCAGCTGGTACATCTCGCCTTCGTAAGTGGCAACCGCCTCGCGGGCGAAGATCTGGCGCATGATGTTCACGTATTCCTTGAGCCGCGTGATGGGCTTGCCGTAGGGCACCCCGTGCCAGCCCTCGACCACCTGCGGGCCGGAAGCGCCCAGGCCGCAGATGAAGCGGCCGCCGGACAGTTCCGCCAGGCTCATCGACGTCATGGCGGCCATGGCCGGCGAGCGCGCCGGCATCTGCATGATGGCGGTGCCGACCCTGATCTTATCGGTTTGCGCCAGAATCCAGGCCGCCGGGGTGATCGCATCGGACCCATAGGCCTCCGAGGTCCACACCGAGTCGAACCCCAGGCTCTCCGCATGCCTGATGGCATCGATGGGTACGCTGATCTTGCGCCCCGCGTATCCGAACAGCAGTCCCAGCTTCATGGTCATTCCTCAAGCATCGTGATTGAAACGCGCCGCAAAATAGCAATCGCCGGGTGACCGCACAATACAGGGCATCAAAAAAAGGGCGCGAGATCGCCGTCGCTCGTGCGGCATCGTGGCGTCGAAGCGGCGCCGGCCGAGCACCGTGGCGGACATGCTTTTGCCTGCGAAGTGTGCTGCAATGGCAGCGGGTTCTGACTCGGCCCGGTTTGAGGCCCGCCGGTTTCGTTTTGAAAAAGCCGTTTTGAATCAATGCAGCAGAATCGTCGGTGCGCACAACGGTGAGACAGCCGCTGCATGAGCGATGAGTCCGGTCAAAAGGGCGGCGGCAAGCCGCCGCGGCCCGGGACGTCGGCCGGCACTTCCGGCGATGTGGCAGGCGCCGACACACCATCGCAACAGCCGGGCTCCGCAACGCAGCAAGGCAGCCCGCAACCCGTAACCGGGGCAATCCCGGGCGCCGGGCGGGACGACGCCTCGCCCAATCCAGGCCCGCAGGGCGCTGCGCATGCGGGCGGTGCGGCGCCGGCGCAATCTCCCGACGACCCCGCTTCCCCCCAGGTGCAACTGCAACTGAGCCCGCTGTCCATCCAGGCCGCAGCGCTGGTGAAGTGCATCGACCGGCTGTCGAACATCTTCTGGATTTCCTTCGCCGGCACCTTCCTGTCCATCTTCTTCACCAGCCTCAATCAACTCAACGCCAATGCCGCCTCCGACCACATTTTTCTCGGCGAGTACCAGGTGCCCAAGTCGATTCTGCCGGTGGCGGCGGTGGGCTTCGCGGTGTTCGTGTTCTGGTTGACGGCCAATCGGCTGAAGGTACTGCAGGACGCGCTGCATTCCACGGTGCTGCCCGCGGTGGCGGTGCACGAGATATTCCGCCTGAACCCGCCGGTGCTGCACGTCTTCCAGACCGACAACCTGCGCACCTGGTCGCCGACCTCGGGCGTCAACGTGTTCATCATGAACTGGGCCGTGTTCTTCGGTAACAGCGCGGCGCTCACCTGGTCGTCGGCACTGCAGCAGGGCGCCTACTTCGGCCAGTTCAACCCGACGCAACTGGTCGTCTACGTGCTGTTCATCGTGGCGGTCATCGTCTACGGCACGCGCGCCATCATCCCGCCCATGCGCAGCATCATCGGTGCGCTGCACGATGTGCCGTTTCGACTCGGCTGGCCGCGGCAGGTCATGGCGCTGGTGCTCGCGGCCGCGGTGTTCGCCATCAACCAGTGGGACCAGGTGCAGGCTCCCGGAGACCAGTCGGGCGAGATGATCGGGCCGGTCTTCGCCAACGCCATCGACGGCGAGACGCTGTTCCTCGGCGGCACCGAGCTGAAGCTGTTCGGCATCGATGCCGTGGAAGACGGGCAGGTCTGCCAGGACGCCGCCGGTGACGACTACGCCTGCGGGCGCCAGGCGACCCAGGCCCTGCAGTCGCTCCTGCAGCAGCACCTGGTGGTCTGCCTGCCGTTTTTCGCCATCGGCGAGAACCGCCTGGTCGCACATTGCGAGGTCGTCCCGGGCGGCGAATTCGAGCCGCTATCGCCGCTCCGCTTCGTGGAGGAGCATCGCCCCAACAACCTGTCACGGTTGATGGTGGCCAAGGGGCACGCGCTGGCGGTCGGCGTCGGCGCCCGGTTATTCGGCGCCGAGCAGGATCAGGCGCAAAGGCTCCGGCAGGGCATCTGGCAGGGGTCTTTTCAGCCGCCGAGCACCTGGCGCCGACAATCCGGCAATCCCTGAATCCGTGCGGGTGCGTTAACCGCAAAGCCGGTCCCGACTCGGGAAGCGACGTCCCTCAACTGGCCCCTTGGAAGTCGATCAGGTGATCGACAGGGCGCAAGGCCCGTTGCCGGCAAACCACGGCCCGGCGGGCGACGGCACCGCCAGCCATGCCATTGCCATTCCGGGAATCAGGTTTCTTCGGCGCCCCTTTCCAGGTCGATCAGGTGGTCGATGGTGCGCAGTGCCTGACTCCGGCCGGCATCCATGGTGACGGCGTAGCGTCCGGCCACGACCACGGTCGGCGTCGAGGCGATGGCCAGTCGCCGCTGGCGCGCATCCTCTTCGGCCTGCCGCCGGCGTACCTCCAGGGAGTTGAACGCATCCAGGAACGCCTGGCGTTCCACACCCCGCCCCGCCACGAAGTCGGCGATCTCGTCGACGTTGCGGAACTGCCGCCCGTTGTCGTGTATGGCGCGGAAGAAGCGCTCGTGATTGGCTTCAAGGCCACCGGCCCGTTCCAGCGCCAGGTAGGCCCGGGCCAGCATGGCCCACAACGGGTTGAAGCCGGCCGGCGACCGTTCGAAGCGCACGTCTTCGGGCAGCTCGCGCAGCCAGTCCTCCAGCAGCGGCTCGAAATTGCGGCAATGGATGCAACCGTATGAGAAGAATTCCGTGACCACGATGGGGGCGCCGGGCCGCCGCCGCTCCGGGTTGTCGATGACGCGGTAGTGCTCGCCGGCGACGATCTCGCCGGCGCTGGAGCTGCCCGTGCTGTAGATCAGGCCATAGCCCAGCACGATGACCACCACCGCGACGGCCAGCCCGATGATGCCGTTGCGCACCTGATTGACCTTGCGCTCCTGTCGCGCGCGCCTTTGCCTGCTCCGCATCGCTCACCAACCCGCTGCTGCAATGTGGTTTTTCTTGATCGAAAACCCCTCAGATGCAACCACCGCCGCATCCAGAACCCGGACGCGGACCTTTGCATGCGCAGAACCCGATCGTTCCGTGCCATCCGCCGCCCGCCAAAACCTTATCACCACACAAAATCACCACACAAATGCTCGTGCATCAGCCAACGTGGTGCAGCGCTCGCCGGCAGGCTTCAGACCCGCTGGCCGGCGTGCCGGGCAGGCGCCAGCAGTTCGGCCCAGTGCATCACCGGCACCGTCGAGGCGCTGGCCAGATGGGTCTGGCAGCCGACATTGGCGGTGACGATGACCTCCGGCGCGCCGGCCGTCAGGTTGGCCAGCTTGTTGTCGCGCAGTTCGCCGGCGAGTCGGCCCTGCAGCAGCGAATAGGTGCCGGCAGAGCCACAGCACAGATGCGAGTCGGCCACCTCGACGAGTTCGAAACCGGCACGGTGCAGCAGTTCTTCGACAACTCCGGTCAGTTTCTGGCCGTGCCGCAGGGTGCAGGGCGCGTGCCAGGCCACTCTTCTTGGCCTGCCGCCTGCTTGCCCGTGGCTTGCCGCCTTGCCGCTTGCCATCTTGCTCCCCGCAGCTTCGCCGGTGTCGTTCGCATCGCTGCCGGCGCCCGCCGGCGTTGTCTGGCGGTCCGGCCCGAGTACGGCAAAGGACGCCGCCACCTCGGCGAGATCGCGGGTCATGCCGGCGATGCGCGCCGCATCCGTCGCGTACTCGGCATCGCCGGCCAGCAGGCGCCCATAGTCCTTGACCGTCACGCCGCAGCCGCTCGCCGTGGAGACCACCGCTTCCACCCGGTCGAGCAGCGGCCGCATGGCATCGATGTTGCGGCGCATGGCGTCCAGCGCGGCACCGGTCTGGCCCAGGTGCAGGTTCAGGCCACCGCAACAGCCCTCCTGTTCGGCCCAGACCGCTTCGATGCCGTTGGCATGCAGCAGCCGCTCGGCCGCCGCATTCGCCGCCGGGGTCGCCACCCGCTGCACACAGCCACGCAGCACCAGCACGCGTCGGCCGCTCGAAGCACCCGATGCCGGCGCAGGCACGGCATCGCCACCGTTGGCCCGGGCTCGGGACGGCAGCATTCCGGCCAGCAGCCCAGGCAGCAGCCAGCGAAACCAACGCCCGACATCGACCAGGCGAGAGAACACCTGCGGCCGCGGCGCAAAGCGTCCCAGCCAGTGCCGGGCCAGGGCATCCCAGGGTGTTCGCCTGGCGCGTTGCTCGATGACCTCGCGGCCAATCTCCAGCAGTTCGCCGTATTGCACGCCGGATGGGCAGGCCGTCTCGCAGCCCCGGCAGGTCAGGCAACGGTCGAGGTGGGTTCGTACGGTGGCAACGTCGGCGGCGTTTTCCTCCGTACTCTCCAGAAGCCCTTTCATGAGATAGATGCGTCCGCGCGGCCCGTCCAGTTCATCGCCAAGCAACTGATAGGTCGGGCACACGGCGTTGCACATGCCGCAGTGCACACAGGAGCGCAAAATTGCGTCGGCGCGGCGTCCCGGCGCGGTAGCCAGCAGGTTGTCAGGCAGTCGCGTCTGCATCGACCAGCCCGGCATTGAGCACGTTGTCCGGGTCGAACGCCCGTTTCAGCCGCGCGGCAATCGCACCGTCCAGCACCGGCCCGCCGTAGGCCGGCAAGGCGCGTCCGTCGACTGCCGCGGCATAGCCCCGCACCTCGGACTCCGGCAGGCCCGTCGACCACCAGCGCCTGGCGCCGCCCCACTCGATGAGGCACGCTTCCCGCGGCAGAGGCGCCGCCGGAGGACACAGCACTTCCCACAGCGTGCGGTCGGGGTGGCGCTCGAAGCAGGGCAGCGCGCGGTCGCGCAGACTGTTCCAGGTGGAATCGCCGTCGACGGCCTCTCCACCGATCGTTTCCGCGGCGCGACCAACCGGCGCACCGGAGCCGGATAGCCGAACGGACAGGCGACCGTCGTGAAAGCAGGTGGCCGTGACCGGCAGCGTGGAGCGCGCCCAGCCGCGCACCAGGTTCTGACTTTCCGCCGCCGCACATTCGAGCACCCGCGTCTGCTCGGTTTCAGGCAACGGCATCAGCCGCAGGCTGACCGCAAGCAGGACGCCGAGCGACCCGCAGGCGCCCACCTGCAGCCTGGAAAGGTCGTATCCCGCCACGTTTTTCATGACCTGGCCGCCAAATGCCAGCCGCTCGCCCAGACCGTTCAACATTTCAACGCCCAGTACGGCATCGCGTACCGAACCCCGCCAGGGGCGGCCGGGACCGGCCAGCCCGGAGGCGACCGCGCCGCCCAGCGTGCCGCCGCCGCCGAACACCGGCGGCTCGAAAGGCAGGTATTGCCCGCTTTGCGCCAGCAACTCCATCAACGCCATGACGGGTGTGCCGGCTCGGGCCGTGATCACGAGTTCTTCCGGGCGATAGTCCAGTATTCCGGAGTGTCCGCCGACCGCCAGCAGTTCCCCTTCCGCGCTCGCCAGGCACCAGCTCTTGCTGCGCGAACCGAAGATGGCGAGTTTGCCGCCACGCGCCCGCGCCTCCCGGATCGCGCCGCCCAGTTCAGCGGCCCTGTCACCCTCAACCACCGTACCGGCACCGACGGGGGAGCAAACGGGCCAGGCCTGGCCAACTGCCCGGCCTGCCTGCCCGCCGAAACCTGCCCGGTGCCGCGGGCACTGCCCCGCGTGTCAAAACCGCTCCATCCCGGCAAACGGCAGCTTGCCCTTGTGCACGTGCATGCCGCCGAGTTCCACGCAGCGGGCCGGGCGCGGAATACCCTTGCCCGGATTGAGCAGGCCCCCGGGGTCGAAGGCCGCCTTGACGCGCTCGAACTGGCGGAGTTCCTCGGGACCGAACTGCACGCACATCTGGTCGAGTTTCTCTGCGCCCACGCCATGTTCCCCGGTTACCGTACCGCCCGCCGCCACGCACAGTTCCAGGATCTTGCCACCCAGCCGTTCCGCGGTTTCGAGCTGGCCGTGCCGGTTGGAATCGAACAGAATGAGCGGGTGCAGATTGCCGTCGCCGGCATGAAAGACATTGGCCACGCGCAGCCCGTACTCGGCGGAGAGGTCGGCAATGCCCGCCAGCACGGTGGCCAGCGACCGCCGCGGTATGGTGCCGTCCATGCAGTAGTAGTCCGGCGAAATGCGCCCTATCGCCGGGAAGGCCGCCTTGCGCCCCGACCACAGTTTTGCCTGGCGTTCCGGGTCGCGGGCGCGCTGAATATCGTAGGCGCCATTGCTGTCGAGAACCGGCTGCACCGCCGCTTCCAGGCCATCGAGTTCATCCGCCTGACCGTCGAGTTCGCACAGCAGGATGGCCGCCGCATCGCGCGGATAGCCGGCCTTGGCGAAGTCTTCGGTGGCCTGAACGGCCAGCGCGTCCATGATCTCGAGCCCCGCCGGGACGATGCCCTCGCGAATGATGTCGGTCACCGCCTGCGCCGCGTCGACGAGGCTGCGAAACGCCGCCAGCAACACCAGTTTGCCGGGCGGGCTCGGCAGCAGCCGCACGGTGATCTCGGTGACCACGCCTAGCAACCCTTCGCTGCCGCACATCAGCGCCAGCAGGTCGTAACCGGGGAAATCGAAGCCCTTGCCGCCTATCTCCAGGGTCTCGCCATCCATGGTGAGCACCCGCAGGCCCACCACGTTGTGTACCGTGAGGCCGTATTTCAGGCAATGCACGCCGCCCGAGTTCTCGGCCACGTTGCCGCCGATGCTGCAGGCCAGTTGGGAGGACGGGTCGGGAGCGTAATAGAGGCCGTGGGGCGCGACGGCTTCACTCACCGCCAGGTTGCGCACGCCAGGCTGTACCCGCGCCACGCAGTTGTCCAGGTCGACTTCGAGGATGCGGTTGAGCTTGGACAGGCCCAGCACCAGGCCGTCCTTGACCGGCCGGGCGCCGCCGGAGAGGCCCGTTCCGGCGCCACGGGGAACCACGGGCACTTGGTACTCGCGGCAGATGGCCAGAATCTCCCGAACCTGCTCTTCGCTTTCCGGCAGCGCCACAGCCCAGGGCATTTCCCGGATGGCGGTCAGCGCATCCGTCTCATAGGGCTTCAGCGCGGCGGCTTCGGTCACCAGGCAACCGGGCGACAGAGCCTTCCGCAAACGCTTGAGGGCCGCAGCAGAACTCATCGCTCAAGTATGACACCGGCGCTTTGCCCGTGCCATCGAACGGCGCCCGTCCGACCCGCTGCCGGGCGGCCGTCAGCCGCGCGCCCCTGAGCGGCGTTCGTGTGGACAGCTACGCCGCGTTTCAGAACGACTGCGGCAAGTTGCGCAGCAACCTGATCGCCTCGCCGCAAGGATCGCCTCGCCGCAAGGATCGCCTCGCCGCAAGGATCGCCTCGCCGCAAGGCGAGGCGCCTAGCCTATATGTAGCGTCCCTGTCGCTCGACCACCTCGATCTTGTAGCCGTCCGGGTCCTCTACGAAGAAGAACCTGGCCAGCTTCTGCCCGTCGTGCGCCATCTGCTTGACCGGGTTCGGCGCAAAGCCCTCGCCCACCAGGCGGTCGTGTTCCGCTTCGCAGTCGTCGACCGACAGCGCCACATGGCCATAGCCGCTGCCGTGCGTGTAGGGCTCTTGCTGACCGTGGTTCCAGGTCAGTTCGATCTCGAAATCGCTCTCGTCATTGCGCAGGTAAGCCAGCGTGAAGTCATCGAAGTCGAAGCGCTGGGCCAGGTCGAGGCCGAAGGCGCGCTGGTAGAAGTCCATCGACTTGTCCAGGTCCAGGACGCGGATCATGGTGTGAATTGCTTTTGCCACGGGTCTCTCCCCTTTGCCGTTCGGTGGATTATCGGCAGGATGCGGCGGCTTCGCAAACCGGGCCGGCCGAGCACGCCCCCCGGCAGGTTGCAACCCCTTGCCACCGGACACGTTTTCTTCGATGATTGGGATGCATTCAGTCTGGTAAGGGGAGACGAGCTAATGACTCATGCAAAGATGGATGGATTTGTTCCGTCCGCGCTTCTCGGCGCGCTGTTTGCGGCCTTTGCCGCACCCATGGCCGCGGCCGAGTCCGATTCCGCCCAGGCCGTCCCGGGCGCCGTGGAAGAAGTGCTGGTCACGGCGCGCAAACGGGAAGAATCGGTTCTCGAGATTCCGGAATCGCTGTCGGTGATCTCCGGTGAGGACATCAACCGGCAAAACGTCAAGGCCCTGAAGGATGTCGGCTTCAAGGTGCCCAACCTGAACCTGTCGATGCGTCTCGACGGCTTTCCCAACGTTTCCATCCGCGGCCTCGGCGCCTTCGGCAACACCCAGGGCGTGGGCTTCTACCTCGATGACGTGCAACTGTTCTCCGATGCCTCCTCGCGCTTCGGGGACCTCGACCGCATCGAAGTGCTGAAGGGGCCACAGGGCGTGCTGTACGGCGGCAGCAACATCGGCGGCGCCGTGAAGTTCGTCAGCGCCCGGCCCGACTCGGAAGCAGCCTTCGGCCGCGTCAAGGTGCTCGGCGGCCAGCAGGGCATGATCGATGTGGAAGGCAGCGTCAACGCGCCGCTCGGCGACAACGGCTGGGCCATGCGCCTGTTCGGTTTCGGTTCCAGCCACGACGGCTTCATCAAGAACCGCAACGCCGTGCGGCACAACG
>CAZNFI010000119.1:0-9536 GCA_964572185.1 uncultured Pseudomonadales bacterium | reverse complement strand
GCCGGTGGGAGCATGGCGCATCGGAGTGAAATCCCCCGGTAGGGAAGAGCAAGCGTGAAAACACTGCGGGATGCCGTTGCGGGTGGGGAGTTCACGGTCACCGGGCAGCTGCGGCTGTATCAGGATAGCGGCCGGGAGGAGGTGATCCGGCAGGCGCAAAGCCTGGCGCCGGCGGTGCATGCCGTTGCGGTGACCGATTGCCCGTACGGCGTGCTGCACATGTCGGGTTTGGCGGTGGCGGCCTTGCTGATGCAGCGGGGCATCGATCCGCTGCTGCAGATTTCCGCGCGCGACCGCAATCGGCTTGCCCTGAAGAGCGAACTGCTCGGCGCGGCTGCCCTGGGCGTGACCAGCCTGCTATTGCAGCGGGGCGAGCGGCTGCCGGGGGAACTGCAGCCGGAGATGACCCAGGTTTTCGACACCGGGGCGAAGAAGTTCCTGGCCGCCGCCCGGCAACTCGGGGAGTTCCAGGTGGCCCGCGGTGAGCCGCAACTGCTGCTCGGCACGATGGCGACGGTGTTCGACCCCGGCCCCGACTGGCGGCCCGTCGAACTGAACGCCAAGCTCGACGCGGGCGCACGCTTCGTGCAGACGCAGATCTGCCTCGACCTCGACCTGTTGCGCCGTTACATGAAAGCGCTGGTCGCTTCCCAGGTGACCTGGCGCTGCCATGTGGTCGTGTCGGTGCCGGTGCTGACCTCTGCGCAATCCGCCCGCTGGCTGCACGAGAACCTGCGCGGTTCGGTGGTGCCAGAGAGCGTGGTCAAGAAATTCGAGGAAGCGGCAGACCCGGAAGCGTTCGGCGTTGACTATTGCGCCGCGACGGTTCGAGAACTGCAGGCGATCCCCGGCATCGGCGGCGTGAACCTGTCGACCACCGGTGGCGCCGAACTGATTGCCGCGGCAATCGACAAGGCCGCTGGATGAGCAATGCCGGCGCCCTGTCAGGCAGCCGTCTGATTCAACCGCCCCAGTTCGGCCGGGGGAACATAGTCGAAGATGAAGGTGATGCGGTCTTCCGTGCCCCGGTTGGCGACGCTGTGGGTGAGCTGGTTGTTGATCTCGTAGGCATGGCCGACCTGTAACCGGCAGGGCCGGCCGTCGATGGTGAAACGCACCCGGTGGTTGGTGGTGACGGGTACGTGGATGCGGTGGCCGATCTTGAACGACGGGTGGCGGTCGGTGTGCGGGGTGATCTTGCCGCCGGCCTTCAGTTTCGCCGCCATGGCGCGGATGATGGCGCCGCCGGGCGGGTAACACCGGCCGATGATGTCGTGCGCGGCGGGCATGGCCACGTCCGCCAGCCTCTCCCAGGCCGCTTCCTTCTTCACCACCAGTTCCGGCCAGGCCGCTTCCTCGGTGAATACCAGCACCATCGATTCGGTGTCCCGGTGAACCTCGTAGGCGCGCTGGCGGTGTTGCTGTTCGTGCCAGGCCGCTGCTTCCTGGGCGAGGATGGCGCGGGCGAGGGGGCCGCAATCCACCGGCCCGAGTTCGCGCATGCGCGTTTCGATGTCCATCGGCTTGCGGCCCGACGGCGGTTCCGTTGCCGGGCTAATTCGCCCCGCGCAGGTACCGGAAGTTGATGCCGATGGTGCGCGGCTGGTTCACGGAGAGGCGCTGCTGGGCGAAGCGGTTGTTGAAGAACAGTTGCGCCTTCTCGTCGGTGATGTTGTCGACGAACAGCGATACCGCCCAGTTCTGGCTTTCCAGGCCGAACTGCAGGTCGAGCGTCTGCCAGCTGTCCTGGTTCACCACCGGCGACAGGAACGGGCTCGACTCGATGCCGGCCAGGGAGTTCACCGACTCGCCGGTGTGGGTGAAGCGGGCCATGAGGTAGGGCTCGGCGTTCATCCACAGGGTGGGGAACGAGTAGGTGACGTTCACATGCGCCTTCAGGTCGGGGACGATCGGCAACGGGGTGCCGGTGGGCACCACGATGGGAGCCTCGGAGTCTGCGAACAGCGTGTCGGCCTCGGACAGTTCGCCGTCGTTGTAGCCCAGCGTCGCCTCGATGTTCCACTGGGCATCGGGCAGCCAGCTGAACCAGACCTCCACGCCGTTGATCTCGGCCTGGGGGAAGTTGACGATGCCCAGGGTGAACAGCGTCGGCTGCGGGTCTTCCGCCTGTACCTGGATGTCGTTCCAGGTCATCCAGTAGGCGGAGATGTTCAGGCGCAGGCTGTTGTCGAACCACTCGGTCTTGGCGCCCACTTCCCAGTTTTCCACCGTGTCGGAACGGTAGGCGTTCAGGGTGCCGGCCGGTGCGGGAAACAGGTCGTTCGGCGGGCCGAACACGCTCTGGGGCCTTGCCGAATTGGCGCCGCCGCGGCGGAAGCCTTCCGAGTAGGTGGCGTACAGCAGCGCGTCGTTGACGGTATAGCTGACGTTCACCTTGGGCACGAAGCCGTCTTCCGAGGAACTGCCGAGGTGGCCGGGCGAGTAGCAGTAGTCCACGGCGCAGTTGGGCTCGCCGCCGTTCAGGCCCACCATGGTGCCGGTCTTGAGGATGTAGTCGTTCTCGATCTTGTAATATCGGCCGCCGGCGGTGATGGCGAAGTTCTCGGTGAGGTTGACGGTGGCTTCGCCGAATATCGCGTACTGCTCCAGGTCGCTGTCGTAGGTGCCGGAGAACCAGTTGTTGGACTCGTACTTCGGGTTGATGCCGTTGAGGTAGTAGCCGGCGTAGTTGATGTAGGCGAAGGCGGCGCTGCCGGTGAAGTTGTAGACATTCGCGATGAACAGTTCGTTCACCTTCCGCTTGTTGTAGAAACCGCCGACGATGGCCGACCAGCGGCCCTCGGCGGGGGTGGCGTAGCGGCCCTCGATGGTCCAGTTTTCGGCGTTGCGGATGTCGTAGTCGTTGGCGATGGGGTCGCCGCCGAAATCGTAGATGCCGCCGGTGTCGTAGTAGGGGTCGCCGGTGTTGAACGAGCGGAAGTAGTCGCCCCGTTGCTGATAGATCTGCAGGTAGGAGGTGGCGTCGGCGTAGTAGGCGCTTTCGCGGTCGAAATAGGCGCCGGTGAGCACCACGCTGCCGTAGGGCAGGTCGCCCTCGATGGTCATGGCCAGCTGGTACCACTCGTCGTCCCATTCGTCGTCGGTGAAGCGGGCCTGTTCGCGGGCGCCGAAGGTGGGGAATACCGATGTGTCTGCGTAGATCTGCTTGTTGAGGCTGGCGTCGGCAAAGCCGTCGAGTTCGTATTTCTGGTAGATGCCCACCAGGTCTACCGTCCAGGCCTCGTTGGCGTCGATGCGCAGCGAGGCGCGGCCGCCGGTCCATACCGAGGAGTTGACGTCGTCCTGCACGCGGTCGGCGTTGGTGAAGGTGCCGCCCGGCGAGGGTGACAGGATGTTGTCGACCCAGCCGGCTTCGTCGGCGCGGAAACCCACCAGGCGCAGGGCCACCTTGTCGGGCACCAGCGGTATGTTGGCCATGGCGCTGACATCGTAGCTGGCGCCGCCGTCCTTGGCTGTCCAGGCAGACAGGTTCACCCAGCCGCTGCTGTTGTTGGTGTCGGGCTTGTTGGTGATGATGCGCAGGGTGCCGCACTGGGCCGCGTCGCCGAACAGGCTGCCCTGCGGGCCGGCCAGGGCCTCGACCCGGGCGATGTCCACCAGCCGCGGGTCGGGGTTGTAGCCGGCGGCGGTGATGGGCTGTTCGTCGAGGTACACGGAGGTGGTGGCCGAGTCGCTGAAACTGAGGCCCTGTGCCGCGCAGCCGCGCATGATCACCGAGTTGGCGCCGGGCTGGCGTTCGCTGAGCGCCAGGCTGGGGATCTGGCCGACGTAGTCGTTGAAGGTTTTGAAGCGCTGCAGGGAAATCTCTTCGTCAGACAGCGCGGTGACGGCGATCGGGGCGTCCTGCTGGCTGACCTCGCGCTTGGTGGCGGTGACGATGATTTCTTCGAGGGCGGTATCCTGCGCCTGTGCGGCGCCGCTGCCGGCGACCGCGGCGCCGATGGCAATGCTCAGCGGGCGCTTGTGGCCCGGGTTCGACTGGTTGCCTGACATGCTGCTCTCCCGTTGGGCGTCAAGTCGTCGTCGCCATGCTGGAGCACAACGCAGGAGCGGTTGTCCGTTCCTATAGGCACACTCACGCGGCGGCGACGGATGCGCTAGCCACCCATTTTCCTGCAATTGGTGGGCCGGGGCAATCGCTCGCTCCGCGCCCGTGAGCCGTTTCCGGGTTACACTCGGCGGATGCCGGCGATTGGCCATCCGACCCTGCATGACCACATTGATCGCGACCCTGGCCGTTCGTGACAGCCGCCAGGGTGACAGCCATGGCGGCGTCTACCTGGTGGACCTCGACGGCGAGCGCGCCCGGCAGGTCATCGACTGGAACCCGCCGGGCGGTGACGGTCAACGCCCGGACCAACACTGTGGCCCGCTGGGCATCGCCTTCGATGACGACCGGGTGTTCGTGGCGGCGAGCGATGAACTGTTCGTCTACAACCGGCGATTCGAACCCCTCGCCTCGTATCGCTGCCGATATCTCGAGCGCTGCAACGAGATCTGCCGGTACAAGCGCCGGCTGTACCTGGCCTGTGCCGGGTTCGATGCCATTGTGGGGTTCGACCTGGACAGCAACCGCTTCAGTTTCGGGTTGCACGTCACCCGCGACCGCAAGGGCCTGCGTGGCGCGCCCTTTCAGCCCGGTGGGCGGCACGGGCCGCCGCCGGGCAACGAGCTGTGTCTGAACAGCATCGTGTGCGACAGCAGCGCCCTGTACCTGGGCGGGAGCAATACCGGTGGATTGCATGCTTATACCGGGCGCTACATCCGGCAGGTGGCGACGCTGCCGCGCGGCACCCACAATGCCCGGCCGTACCGGGGCGGGGTGCTGTTCAACGATACTGAAAAGAACCTCGTGCGCTTTGTTCCGGCGCAGGGGCAACAGAAGGCGTTCAGGGTGCCCGTGTATAACCCGGCGCTGCTCACGCACACCAATCCGGGCGATTCCCGGGTTCCGCGGCAGGCGTTCGCGCGGGGGCTGTGCTGCATCGACGACAGCCTGATTGCGGCCGGCTCCTCGCCCGCCACCATCACCCTGCACGATCTCGACTCGATGCAGACGCGGCTCAGCATCAACCTGTCGATGGATGCGCGCACGGCCATCGGCGGGCTGGCGGTGTGGCCGTTCGATGCACCCGTGGCGAAAACCGCGCTTACCCTCGACTGATGCGCTCGTACCTGGCGTAGCGTGGCAGCACGGGTTGCAGCACTTCGATCAGTTCGCCGAGGTGCTTCTCGTAGTTGCGCCAGAAGTGTATCGACTGTGTGTACACGGGCTGGCGCACCTGTTCGGAACTGGCCGTGCGTACCGGGCGCTCGGTTTCGTGGAAGCGGGCGCAGGCATCCTCCCAGGGCAGTTCGCAGTGGTCGAGCAGGCGGCGTAGCTGGTTGTCGAAGTCGGTGACCAGGTCTTCGTATTGCACGGTGAGCACGCGGCCCGGCAGCACCTGTTGCCAGTGATCCATGAGGCGTTGGTATTCCAGGAAGTACTCGCCGATTTCGGTGAGGTCGTAGACGAAGGTCTGGCCCTTGGCGAACAGCTGGCGGTAGCAGCTCAGGGTGGCATCCAGCGGGTAGCGCCGCGCGTCGATGATCTTCGCGTTGGGCAGCACCAGGTGCAGGAAGCCGATGCTCGGGAAGTTGTTGGGCATCTTGTCGACGAAGCGGGGGCGGCCGGTCTGGCGGTGCGGCCTGGCGCGCTCCAGGTATTGCTGGCCGAGGGCCTTCAGGTGGGCAGGGCGCAGTTCGCGCACGGCTCGGGGGTAGTTGATGCCGTCGGCGCGGTTGCGGTTGAGCGAAGTCGCCACGCGGCCGAGGTAGGGCAGTTCCGAGGTGCCTTCCACCTGGCTGTGGCTGGCCAGAATCTGCTCGATAAGGGTCGAGCCGGAGCGGGGCAGCCCCAGAACGAAAATCGGGGCCGGGTCGGGGTGGCCCAGGCCGGTGTGTCGCTGCAGGAAGGGGTGGTCGAACACCTCGATGATCTCGTCGTTCATCACCTCGGTCTGCACCGGGTCGTAGTGCTCGAGCAGGCGCTGCCGGGCGTTGCCGCGGGCGTAGTAGTCCCAGGCGGTGTCGAATTCGCCGGAATCCTCGTGCGCCTTGGCCAGGGCGAACAGGAAGTTGACCGCGGATTGGTCGGTGAGTTCTTCTTCCCTTTCCACGGCGGCCTGCATCGCCTCGATGTCGTCGGCAGTGAGCGGGTAGGTTTTCAGGTTGGCCAGGCTCCAGTAGCTTTCGCCGTTCTCCGGGCGCATGCGCATGCACTGGCGGTAGGCTTCGACGGCTTCCCGCTGTCGGCCCAGCGTTTTCAGCGTGTGGCCGCTGCCCAGCAGGGCGCCGGCGTGCCTGGGCTGCAGTTCGAGCGCGCGGCGGTAGGCGGCGAGGGCGTCTTCGGTACGCCCGAGCGGGGCCAGGGTGGAGGCGAGCAGGTACTGGGGTTTTGCCGCGGCGGGCTGCAGGCGCACGGCGCGCTGGAAGCAGTCGAGGGCTTCGCCGTAGCGGTGTTGCTCGTGGTAGAGCTGGCCCAGGTCCAGGAAGGCCAGGGCGTAGTCCGGCGCCGTTTCGACCGCTTGCTGCAGCAGCGCCTCGGCTTCCTCGGCTGCCGCCTTCAGGGTGAGGATGCCGGCCAGCAGGCGCATGGCGTCGACGTTGTCCGGCGACTCCCTCAGTATTTCACGGTACAGGCGCTCGGCCTGGTCGCGGCGGCCCTGCTGGTGATGTTCGGCGGCGAGCGCCAGCTTGCGGCGTTGCGGATTGAGCGCGAACGAGGCTTCAAAGGCGGCGTCGGCCTGTTCCCCCTTGCCGGTCGCCGACAGCGCCCGGCCCAGGTGGAAAAACGCCATTTCCGATTGGGGATCGAGCCGGGTGGCGGTCTGCAGCATGGGAACCGCCTGCTGGTGCCGCCGGGTTTCGAGCAGCAGCAAGCCGAGGTCTTCGTGCGGCTTGGCGAAATTGGGCGCCAGATCGGTGGCGCGCCGCAGTTGCCGTTCCGCCTCGGGCAACTCTCCCGCCTTCAGCAGGATGGCGCCAAGCAGCGCCGTCATGTTGACGTCGTTCGGCTCGCGTTGCAGCGCCGCCCGGCAGGTCGCCGCCGCGGCATTCATGCGCCCCGCGCCGATCAGGCTCATCGCCCGGTTGAACGCCGCCCTGGGGGTCAGTTGCCTGTCGGTCTGCATGGTCGCCCCGTGGCGCCCGCCCGCACCGGCGGTACGGCATCGATGTCGAGCGTGGTCTGCATGCGCCCATACTACCCATACCAGACAGTTTGGTAACGCCGTACCCGCTGTTGAACGGCATGGCGTGTAGGCGGCGAAGCCATGGTGTTTTCAGGCGGCTACCCTGACAATCGGGCAGTTCAGACTGAATCGAGGGATTGGATTGAGCCGTTACGACGCGGTGATTGTCGGGGCGGGGCACAACGGGCTGGTGTGTGCCGCCTACCTGTCGCGGGCGGGTCGTCGCGTACTGGTGCTGGAGGCGGGGCAGGCGCCGGGTGGGCTGGCTGCCGGCCGCGAGTTTCATCCGGGGTTCCAGGTGTCGGTGGCGCACTCGTTGAGCCACTTCTCGGCCAAGGTGGCGCGCGAACTCGAACTGGCGAAACATGGCCTTGACACCGCATCGCCGGCCTTGCCTACGGTGGGGCTCGGGCTCGACGGGAACCACGTGCTGCTGGAACGCGGCGCCGTTGGCGGCGCCGCCGCTGACGAATCGGCGGCTTTTGCCGGCTATCGGCAACGCATGAGCCGCTTTGCGGCCGCCCTGCAGCCGTTCTGGCTGAAAACCATGCCGCCGATCGGCAGTGCCGGCCTTGCCGGTTCCCTGACGTTTGCGCGCATGGGCTATCGGCTGCGGCGTCTCGGCAAGCGGGACATGCGCGAGTTCCTGCGCATCGCCACGCTGCCCACCCGCGATCTCATGGACGAGTGTTTCAATAGCGATCTGCTCAAAGCCACGCTGAGCTGGGATGGGCTGGTCGGCTCGCGGCTGGCGCCGCGGTCGCCGAACGGGGCCGTGCTCGCCATGCTGTATCGCATGGGGGAGGCGTCCGCGGGGGCTCACGTGGTTCCCACGGGCGGCATCGCCGGCCTGGTCGATTGCCTGTGCTCGGCTGCGGCCGCCGCCGGGGCGGAAATTCGCTGCAATGCACCGGTGAGCCGGATTGTCATCGATGAACGAAACGGCGACGCCGCCGCCGACGGCGGCCGGCGCCGTGTTTCCGGCGGCCTGGTCGCCCAGGGGGTCGAATTGGCGGACGGCGAACGCATCGGCGCCGATTGCGTGATTTCCGCAACCGACCCGGGGCGCACCTTTCTTGAACTGGCCGGTGTCCGCCATCTTGATATCGGGTTCACCAACCGGGTACGGCGGCTGCGCTGCGAGGGGCTGGTCGCCAAGCTGCACCTGGCTTTGCGCGGCGTACCGGAGTTTACCGGGCTTGCAACCGCGGACGGGCGCATGATCATCGCGCCGGGCCTCGATGCCATCGAGTTCGCCTTCGATGCGGCGAAGTACGGCGAGTGTCCCGAGCATCCGGTGATGGAAGTCATGGTGCCGAGCCTGCATGAGCCGACCCTGGCGCCGGCCGGCCGGCATGTGCTGTCTGCGCACGTCATGTACGTGCCGTACCGGCGCAAGGGAGGCTGGACCGATGCGGCCCGGCAACAGGTGTGCCAACGGGCCATCGATACGCTGGCGCGGTATGCACCCGGTATCCGCGAGCAGATTGTCGCCTCGGAGCTGCTCACCCCGGCAGACATCGAACGGGAGTGCCGGGTCACCGGCGGCCACTGGCACCATACCGAGTTTGCCATCGACCAGATGCTGATGATGCGGCCGACCTACCAGGCCGCGCAGTACGCCACGCCCATACCGGGGCTTTACCTGTGCGGGGCGGGATGCCACCCGGGCGGCGATCTCACCGGTGCCCCCGGGCACAATGCGGCGCAGGCAATCCTGCAATGAACGCCTACGACGCCATCGTCATCGGCGCCGGCCACAACGGGCTGACCAACGCCGCCTATCTGGCCAAGGCCGGGCTGAAGGTGGTGGTGCTCGAGAAGAACGACTACATCGGCGGCGCGGCGGTTTCCCGGCAACTGCACGAGGGCTTCACCTACTCCAACTGCTCCTACGTCTGCAGCATGATGCGCCAGGCCATTCACCGCGACCTGAACCTGAGCCGCCACGGCCTGATACTGGTGCCGTACCTGGGCACCGTCAATTTCGGCGATGGCGACGAGCGGCTGATCTCCTACCACGACGAGACGGCCGCCTACCTGGAACTGAAGCGCCACTCGCGCCACGATGCGGACGCCATGAGCCGGTTTCAGACCGACCTCACCCGCTACTCGCAGCTTATCCGCAAGACGCTGATGCGCACGCCCCCGGACCCGGCGCGGCTGCGCCCCCGGGACATCTCGGAACTGCTGTTCCTGGCCAGGCAGTTCTGGTCGATGGGCGAACGGCAGATCTACGAGTACATCCGCTTTTTCACCATGAGCGCCGCCGAGTTCCTGGAC
>CAZNFI010000118.1:0-9560 GCA_964572185.1 uncultured Pseudomonadales bacterium | reverse complement strand
ACAGACCTTGTGCGGCACGCTGAAAGGTAGCGTATTTGTGACACAGGACACTAGCGGCACGAACATTGACTACCTGATGCACCTGGCGCATGCGCTAAGGCAACTGGATTGTCACGACCCACATGTATTCGCGCTGGAAGCCACCGTTCTCGAAGGCCTGGCCGAACACGGAGGGACGGACGATCGGCCTCCGCAAACGTCGCGCGGCGACTAATGCACGCCGCTTTCGTTAGCGTCAGGGAGCCATGCGCCTACGCCATAGCGGTAGAATTTCGCATTGAACTGGTCGGGTCGCTACAGTACGATTTTCGCTGTTCCGTTCCTGGGCTTTGCGAGGCAGCTACGCTGCCTTTCGCCTTTTCCGTTTGGTGATTCGAGTGCTGGTGGAATACCTGAAAGTGGTGCTGTCCGTATCGCGCAAGGCTGGCGCAAGCAGGCCATTGTGCAGTTGGCCAGTCCGTTTGCGGCATGCTCGCGCGGCGCTGATTGCGTGGGCCTGGTTGCTGTGCGCTGGCGCCGCCGCCCAGCATCAGCACACCTCCGATGAGCGGCATGCATCCCATCCGGTCATGGAGCCCCACGCATCCGACAAGATGCCTGCATCTGACAACGTAAAGGAAAAGGTAATAGAGGAGATCGTAGTCACCGCCGATCTCGGCAGCATGCCCGGAAGCGATGTGCGCTCGATATTCGGTTTCGACAAGACGATTCTCGAGACACCCCGCTCCGCTTCCAGCATCACCCGCGAGATGATGAGCCGGTTCATCATCAGCGACATCGATGAACTGATTGCGCTGGCACCGGGCAGCTTCACCCAATCGTTTTTCGGTGTCGCCGGTACCCTGGACATCCGTGGCACCACCGGGGAAACCTACTTCCGCGGCATTCGCCGGCTGGACAACCCGGGCAACTACCCGACGCCTATCGCAGCGTCCAACCGGGTCGATATCGTGCGGGGCCCGGCCTCACCCATACACGGCCCGTCAAAAATGGGCGGCTACATCAACTTCGACCCCAAATCCGTACACATCGATGCCGACGACCGTGCCGCTTCCGGCTCGGCCGGAATCGAATTGGGTTCCTGGCAAAGACGCGTCGCAACCGCCCAGGTGAACGGGGCGGGTCGCCTGGGACGGCGCGATTTCGGCTACAACCTGTATGCCGAGGTAGAGGACTCCGACAGTTATTACCGGGCGCTGACTACCGAGCAGACCATCCTGCAGGCCTCCTTCGACATGCATGTGGGCGAAGTCGAACTGCAGTTCGGAGGCATGTATCACGACTACGACGGCGCCGAAAACCCCGGCTGGAACCGCATCACCCAGGAACTGATCGATAACGGCACTTACACCACCGGGTCGCCGCTGCCGCTCGATGTCGACGGCGACGGATACATCTCCCACCAGGAGTTCGATGTCGACGGCGACGGCTTCACCGACCTGAGTCCGTTTGCCGCGGGCCTGACACCGGGCACCGATGCCCCGCTCGACCCGGTCGGGCCGTTTCCCGGTTCCTGTCGCATAGGCGACACGCTGGTGTTCGGCTGCAGGCCCGAACTGATGGCGCTGGTGCATCCGGGCATGACCACCATCGACGGCAGCCAGGTCATGATCAGTCCCGACGACTTTCAGGTCGCGGAGGTGGTAACGCTCTACTTCGACATTGTTTCCGAACACGGCGGCGGATGGGAATGGCGCAACCAGATGTTCTTCGAGGCCTACGAGGTGGTCACCGAGGTGGCCTACGGTTTCTCGCAGTTCCACGACTCCTGGGTGTTCGAAGACAAGCTGGTGTTGGCGAACCGTTTCGAGTGGGACCAGGGCGGCCTGGCCCTGCAGGTCTCACCCTCGATCCGCTACACCGACTTCGAGCATGGCGACGACTACACCAACGAGTACTTCGACCGCCGCGACATCACCCGGGCGGCGAGCGCGCTCGACAGGCGGCTGCTGTCGACGCAGATCGATGCGGATTTCACGGACTATTTCATCGGCGACTATCTCGACCTGGGCTTTGCCGTGATGGCGGATCTCGACTGGCACGGAGTCAACGTCGTTGCCGGTGCGCGTTACGACGTGGTCGACATGAAGAGCCGGCAACCGCCGAAGAAACTGCTGCTGCCCAGTTCCAGAAATTTCTGCCCGGACGCATCCTGTACGGTGCTGGATGCGAAGGACGAGGTGGAGGGCGTTTCCTGGACGTTGAGTCTGAGTTATCAGACAGATTTCGGGTTGCGTCCCTATATCACCGCCTCCAGGCAGTCCACGGTGATTGCCGGTCAGGGCGCCGATCTTTCCACCTTCAATGTTGCCGCGGGGCGGGCCTTCGATGAATCGAAGTTGCTGGAATTCGGCCTCAAGGGCAGCCTGTTCGATGATCTGTTCTATTTTGCCCTGGCGGTCTACGAGCAGGAACGCGTGGACTTTTCCGCCCAGCAGATCGTCACCAACCAGGCCACTCGCACCAAGGGCCTGGAATTCGAAATGCGCTGGCTGGTCAACGACCGGTTGCTGGTGAGCTTCGGCTTTTCGGATATCGAGGTGGTCAACCTCAATACGCTGGATCAGGGGGGGCGTTTCAGTTTCATCGGCGCCGGCGACGTTCCCGGCATCCCCTTGGGAGCCATTTACGGCGGCGCCATGGCCGGGGTGCTCATACCCGAGACGCTGACCGCTCGCCGCGCCGGCATGCCGGAGCACATCTGGTCGGTCACCGGAACCTACGACTTCGGGCGTGGGCTGGCTGCCAACGTCAGCGTGGTGGATGTGGACTCCACGCACTCGGGCTTTTCGAGGCGGGTGCGGTTGCCGGCCTACACCCTGGTCAATGCCGGCGTGGTCTATGAGCGGGGCAACTGGACAATCAGCGCCGCGGCCAAGAACCTGACCGATGAACGATACTTCCGGGCCAACTTTCCCAACCTGTTCGGCGGGGTCGTGGTGCTTCCCGAACTGCCTCGACACTATGCGCTGCGCGTGCAGTACCAGTGGAAGCCCGAAGCGGCGCGTTAAGGTGTGGCGCCTGGATGGACGTGCTCACCGATGCAAGCCGCAGGAATCTCATGAGATTCGGAGTTTTACACGAGCACCCGTTACCCAGGCCACGGAAAGGAAGCGGCGGGCCTGGGGCCGGCCGCGATTGCGAGCGGGTCGATCAAGGATCAATGCCAACAGGAGATATCGATGAAACTCTACGACAGCAAGCTCGCACCGAACCCGAGACGGGTGCGTATGTTCATGGCCGAAAAAGGCATGTCCTGCGACACCGAGCAGGTGGACATCATCAAGGGAGAAAACCTGAGCGACGACTACCTGGCAATCAATCCCCGGGGGCTGGTGCCCACCCTGGTTCTCGACGACGGCACGGTGCTCGATGAGAGCGTTGCCATTTGCCGTTATCTGGAGGAAACACAACCGGAGCCGCCGCTCATGGGAACGGGCGCCGTGGACCGGGCGCGCGTGGAGGCCAGGCAAAGACACATGGAGTTCGACGGATTGATGGGTGCTGCGGAGGCCTTCCGCAACTCCTTTCCACTCTTTTCTTCCCGCGGGCTGCCGGGCAGCGCAGGGGCCGTCGATGCCATTCCGGAACTGGCCGCCCGTGGCAAGGCGACAGTGGAACGTTTCTATCGACGGCTCGACGAACACCTCAACGCCTCGGATTTCATTGCCGGTGACCGCTTCTCGATCGCCGACATCACAGCGCTGTGTACGGTGGACTTTGCGGCCGGCGCGGCGCGGCTGCCTATTCCGGACGACTGCGAGAACGTGAAGCGCTGGCACGCGCAGGTTTCAGCGCGCCCGAGCGCCCAGGCCTGACCATAGCCGACGCCGGTTTGACAGACGCGCCGCGAACTTCGGCGCTGCCTGAATTGCTGTTGCGCGGCGCGGGGGATGCTGCCGGGCGATTGACAGATCGCATTCGCGCCGGCTGTGAGGGTGCCGCCAGCGCGTAACGGCCGGGTACGGTCGACTGACCCGGTCGCGGCGCGGGCCTGCGCACCTGGGCGGACGCAGACGATGGCAGCATTCCGGGTTGGCTGACGCGCGCCGGGCGGCGAGCCACGGGAGCAGTGGAATAGGGCGACTGCGAGGACAGGGAGGGGCGCTTCTGACGCTGCTGCAGTCGCGGATTGGTCTTCTGCACCGGCTTTGCATCGCGCGCCGGCACCGCCCGCTGTACGCCGGCGGGCTTTCGAATCGGTGCGGCAACGCGCGGTGCCCGGACCGCCGTGGCCGGCTTTGCCGGTTGCTGGCCGAGCGAGCGTGGCCGCTTGTGCACCGGTCGTACAGGAAGCGTGGGCATTTGCGACGACGTTGGCGGTGACGGCCTGGTGACAATCGATGTTGCCGAGCCCGGCGTTTGTGGTGTCCGGCTGCGCACCCGGTTGAGTTCCGTCGCCGGCCTCGCCAGTACGCCAGGGGAAGCTCGCCGATTGGCGGGCAAGCCTTCGCCACCCCGCCCGTAGGCGTGTCTCTGACTGGAAGGCAGCGCCCTGCCCGTTGTGCGGCCGGCGCGGCCGGGGTTTCCCGCGGCCTTGCCCGCCCCTTTGCCGGCAGCTGGGACGGCTCCTGCCGCCGGTTCGCCTGATCCCGTACTCACGGGTAGGTGCCCCGACCGCTTTTTTGGCAGTGCGACCAGAGCCCGCTCGATGCCCCGCGCCGTCGGTGCGGTTGGCGGCGTGCTGTGGCCGCCTCCCGGTGCAGCGCCGCCCGCCGGCCAGTCGCTTCCCGCATTGCCGCGCGGACGGTGTGGCCGGTAGCCGCCGCGCCGGTCGTCGTTGCGCCAGCGGTTGTCGCTGTGGTGGCGCCGGTCGTGCCGGCGCAGCCGGTCCCGGTGGGTGTAGCTCAACCAGACATGCGGGCGGCGGTAATAGAAGGGGTCGTAGTAGGAAAAACCGAAATAGGGGTGGTCGTGGAAGCCGTGATGGTGCCAGTGCAGGCTGCCGGTGCGCCAGCCGATACTGAACGCGGACGTCACGCCCCAGAATGCGCCGCTGGAGAAATAGTGGCCGCTAGGATACGGGTAGTAGTAGACGGGATAGGTGCGCGGATAGTAATGGTATACGCGCCTTGGCTGGTACACCGTGACTTGCTGGGGATCGTAGTAGGGCACATGGATGATTTCCCGAACCGCCGGCGTGATCTCGATGGTCCCGCTGTCATTGACGGCAACCGTTTGCTTGTCGTCGCTCTTGAGATTGCCCACGGTGGCGGCCTGCTGGCGGAAATCGGCGACCGCGGCGATGACGTCCTGTTGTTGAACGAGCACTGCTTCGCCGAGTTGCCAGGTCCATTTCAGGTCATAGTCCAAAAGCGTGACCACTTCCGGATAGTTCAATAGAGCAACGATTGAAGCGTCCCACTCTTCGTCAGGCTTCAGGTCGGGTTCGTTTTCCCGGGCCTCGAGAAATCGGGCCGCCAGCACGACCTGCAGCGGAAAGGTCGATGCCGGCAGCACGATGGCCAGCAGGTCGTCCGGATAGAGCGCCACTGGAGCCACCAGCTCCGCCAGTTCTGCAGCGGTCAGCAATTCAACGGGTTGCACCGCTGCCGCTGCGGTGGTTGCGCCCGCGTCCGCCCGAGCCGCAAGCGCTCCGGCAAGGCATATGAGGGAAAACACTACGGCCAGGATGACGGCTCGAAGCCTGTGCGCGTTGGAGCCGCTGGTCGGCGGGAGGTGAGACCAGTGGGTGCGACCCAAAACCAGGTGCCGCCTGATCAGCCTGTCTGCCGAAACGCGCCCAGCAGCCCGTGGCAAACACAGTTCGGAACGCAACGGCGCCATCATTTCACTCCCGGAGCGGTTACTGGGGACATTCATTGTCGCAAAACCTCCGTCGGCCGCGAACCTGTACAGCCAAGCTTAGGCGGCGCAAGCTGAATATTGGCTTAACGGCCGATGAACAGCTTTTACATCGGTCGCGACGCTGTGACGAACTGCGGAACCATTGCCGCGACAACCGGTCATCAACTTCGAGAATGAGAACCTGCTCGAATCCCTGAGTTGCCTGCAGTCAGAAACTATTCAAACGGATGAGTCGCACTTGCAATGGGAGCCGCCAGAATTCTGCTCGATCAGGCCGCCGACCGTCGACGCGCCTCGCACTGTTCTTGCGCGATAGAATGGAGTTCGCCTGATGGTTCAAGGGTCGACTTTGCACAATCCTGTGTTTCCGATACACCGGTTGGTGCCCCTGGTCTTGCTGATGGCCCTGTTCAGCGCCTGTGGCGGGGGCGGCGGCAGCGAACGCCCGGGCAATTCAAGCCCGTCGGTTGGCGTCATCGGCGATCAGTCGCTTGCGGTGGGCGACCAGGTGGACATACCGGTATCGGTCAGCGATGCCGATACCTCCGATACGCATACGCTATCGGCGAGCTCCAGCAACTCAAACGTGGTGACGGTATCGGTCAGCGGTACCACACTGACCGTGACCGCTGTGGCGGCCGGCAGCGCAATGGTCACGGTGACCGTGCGCGACAGCAGTGGTGCCGCCAATGCCGAATCGCCGGCGCGCACGTTCAGCGTTTCGGTCACGGAGCCGAACGCCAGCCCCTCTATCGAAGCGATTGCAGACCAGGTGCTTGACGCCGGGGAGTCGGTGGACATTGCGGTGTCGTTGAGCGATGCCGATGCCGAAGACCGGCACACCCTGATCGCGAGTTCCGCTAATGAGAACGTGGCGACGGTAACGGTCAATGACCTGTCGCTAAGGATCGATGCGCGCACATCCGGCGAAACCACCGTGACGGTGACGGCCCGCGACGACAGCGGCGCCGACAACGCCGAGTCGCAGCCCGTGTCCTTTGCGGTAACGGTTGACAGCGACTGGGTCGAAGGCGTATTCGAGCCCGCTCACCTGTTCAAGGACTTCTGTGCCATTCCCCGGCAGCGAAATCCGGTGACCGGTGAGTCTTATCCGGACATGCCGGGTGAGACCCTTGACGAGAACAACTGGTTGCGCTCCTGGAGCAACGACACTTACCTGTGGTACGACGAAATCGTCGACCGCGACCCGGCACTCTTCGAAACTCCGGACTACTTCGCGCTGCTGCGCACCACGGAAAGAACGCCATCGGGCAACCCCAAGGACCAGTTTCACTTCACCTACGCCACCGAAGAATGGCGGGCTCTGGTCGAATCCGGCGCCGCGGTGGGCTACGGCGCCTATATCACGCTGATCAGCCGCAGGCCGCCGCGGGAAGCGGTGGTGGCCTACACCGAGCCGGGGTCGTCCGCGGAAACGGCCAAACTGGCCAGGGGAGCCCGCATCCTCAAGGTCGATGGCGTCGACCTGGTGAACGGGTCGGATGTCGATACCCTGAATGCCGGCCTGTTCCCCCTGGAGGAGGGCGAGATGCACGAATTCGAAGTACTGGATCTCGGCGCCGGCCAACCGCGCACGGTGACAATGACGGCTTCGGTGTTCGAATCGGACCCGGTTCAGCATGTCAGCGTGCTCGACACCGACAGCGGGCCGGTGGGCTATTTGCTGTTCAACGATTTCATCGGCCCGGCCGAACGGGAACTGATCGATGCGTTCGAACACCTCTCCGGTCAGGGCATCGCCGATCTGGTGCTCGACCTGCGCTACAACACGGGAGGCTACCTGGATATCGCCAGCCAGGTCGGGTTCATGATCGCCGGGCCGTCTGCCGCCCAGGGACGCATCTTTGAGGAATTGCGGTTCAACGACAAACACCAGGAGTTCAACCCGGTGACCGGCCGTCGATTGCGCCCGCTGCGCTTCCACACCACCTCGGTAGGGTTCAGCGTACCCGACGGCCAACCGTTGCCCAGCGTGAACCTGCCCAGGGTTTTCGTGCTCACCGGCCCCAATACCTGTTCGGCCAGCGAGTCGGTCATGAACAGCCTGCGCGGCATCGACATCGAGGTCATCCAGGTCGGCTCCACCACCTGTGGCAAGCCGTACGGTTTCTATCCGACCGACAATTGCGGGACGACCTACTTTTCCGTCCAGTTCCAGGGCGTCAATGCCAAGGGCTTCGGCGACTTTGCCGACGGCTTCTCGCCGGCCAATGTGGTTGGCATCGAGGGAACGGAGATTCCGGGCTGCTCGGTGGCCGATGACTTCGAGCATGATTTCGCGGACCCTGACGAAGGTCGTCTGCAGGCGGCATTGCGCTACCGGGCCGACGGCACCTGCCCGGCCCCGACCGGCGTTGCGGCGCGCTCGTTGGATCTCACGATCGACAGCAAATCCGGGGCTGTCGGGGCTCTGGTCGAACGGCGTCCCGGCCTGAAGGTGCTCTCCGGAGAGCGGTAAATGCGCACACCCCACCCGGTGTAGCCGGTCAAATGCGGCCTGTGCCGTACCTTCCGCGGGGCCGAACCCCTGCATTCGGCAGGTTTCTCCACCCTGATACCCAAAGCCGGGTTTTTTTCTCGGAACGGCGGCCCTACACTGCGCACCCTGATTTCATGGCGCCCGATGGAGGCAGGCCGTGCCGACCCTCTACGACAAGATCTGGGCCGATCACTACGCGGGAACCCGCTCCGATGGAGAGGGGCTGCTCTACATCGACCGCCACCTGCTGCACGAGGTGACCTCGCCCCAGGCGTTCGAGGGGCTGCGCCTGGCCGGGCGAGACCTGTGGCGGATCGCTTCCAACCTCGCGACACCGGATCACAACGTACCGACCGACCGCCGTGCCGAGGGCATCGACGGCATATCCGACCCCGTGGCCCGGGAACAGGTGATTACTCTGGATGAGAACTGCACCCGCCATGGTGTTGTTCAATACGACATCCACGACATCCGGCAGGGCATCGTGCACGTCATCGGGCCCGAACAGGGGGCGACACTGCCGGGCATGACCATCGTCTGCGGCGACTCACATACCTCCACGCATGGCGCTTTGGCAGCCCTCGCCCAGGGCATCGGTACGTCCGAAGTCGAGCACGTCATGGCGACCCAGTGCCTTGCCCAGCGCAAGGCAAAGAACATGGCGGTGCGCGTGGCGGGTCGATTGCCGGAAGGTGTCTACAGCAAGGACCTTGCCCTGGCCCTGATCGGCCGCATCGGCACCGCCGGCGGCACCGGCCACACGCTGGAGTTCATGGGCACCGCCATCGAGGCCCTGTCCATGGACGCGCGCATGACGCTGTGCAATATGGCCATCGAGGCAGGCGCCCGCGCCGGAATGGTGGCTGTGGATGACAGGACGCTTGAGTACGTGCACGGCCGGCCGCTGGCGCCCACCGGTACGCAATGGGATGCGGCGGAAGCGTATTGGCGCACGCTCTGCAGCGATGCGGACGCACAGTGGGATGCAAAGGTGCTGGTCGACGCGGCTGAGTTGGCCCCCCAGGTCACCTGGGGCACCTCGCCGGAAATGGTCGTGCCGGTGCATGGCAGCACGCCCGACCCGGCGAGCGCCGCGAGCCCGCAGGCGGCTGACAGTATCCGGCGTGCCCTGAACTACATGGGCCTTGCCGCCGACCAGGGTATCGGGGACATCGCCCTCGACCGCGTGTTCATCGGCTCCTGCACCAATTCCCGCCTGGAAGACCTGCGTGAAGCCGCCCGCGTGATCGCC
>CAZNFI010000117.1:0-9651 GCA_964572185.1 uncultured Pseudomonadales bacterium | reverse complement strand
TGCCCAGCGTCCAGACGTAGACGAAAATCGTCGGCCAGGAGGATTTCGTCTACGTCTGGACGCTGGGCATGGCGGGGGTCGGTGATGAGCAGGACAAGTTGGTCACCGTCGACGTGAACCCGGCATCGCCGAAATACGGCCAGGTGGTCGACAGCATCTCGGTGGGGGGGCGCAACGAGGCGCACCACTCCGGCTTCACCGACGACCGCCGCTTCCTGTGGGCGAGCGGGCTGGATACCAGCAGGATCTTCATCTTCGATGTGCATACCGACCCCGGGGCGCCGCGGCTGGTGAAAACCATCGATGACTTCGTGGCGAAGAGCGGCGGCGTGGTGGGCCCGCACACCAGCTACGCACTGCCCGGCCGCATGATGATCACCGGCCTTTCCAACAACCGCGACCACGGCGGCCGCACCGGCATCGTCGAATACACCAACAACGGCGATTACATCACCACCCACTGGATGCCCACCGACGACAACCTCGACGATGCGGTCAAGTCGGGCAACTTTGCCGACGGCTATGGCTACGATGTGCGCGTGCTGCCGCGCCGCAACCTGATGATCACCTCCTCGTTCACCGGCTGGAACAACTACATGATGAACCTGGGGCAGCTGATGGGCGATGCGGAAGCCATGAAACGCTTCGGCAACACCGTGATTGTGTGGGACCTGCATGCGCGCAAGCCGAAAAAGATCCTCGACGTGCCCGGTGCGCCGCTGGAAATCCGCTGCGCCTGGGGGTCGCGCAACAACTACTGCTTCACCTCGACGGCGCTGACCTCCAAGATCTGGCTGATCTACGAAGACGACGCTGGCGAGTGGCACGCCAGCGAGGTCGCCGACATCGGCGATGCCTCGAAGATTCCGCTGCCGGTCGACATCTCCATCGCCGCGGACGATTCGCTGCTGTGGGTAAACACCTGGAACGACGGCAACGTGCGCCTGTACGACGTGTCCGACCCGCATGCGCCGAAACAGGTTCTCGAACAGCAGATCGGCGAGCAGGTGAACATGGTGTCGCAGAGCTGGGACGGCGAACGCCTGTACTTCACCTCCTCGCTCTTGGCCAACTGGGACAAGACGGAAGGCGAGAAAGACCTGCAGTACTTCAAGCTGTACGGTTGGGACGGCGAACAGCTCGAGGAACGTTTCAATATCGACTTTCTGGCGGCCGGGCTCGGCGCGCCGCACCAGATGCGGTTCGGTGCCTACGCGCTGTACGGCCTGAAGCGACCGGCCAAGGTTGCCGCGAGGTAGGATTGCAGTGCATCGGAGTGCAGGGTGACGCTCCAGGCGCGTCATCGGGAGTCCGGGCGGATCGGGCCGAGGTGCGTTGCGGTACTCGGGGCCGCCTGCCTGCTGCTCGCCGCCGGCTGCGGTGCGGCGCAATCGAATGACGGTTCCCACGAACACTTGAAACCCACCGTGCTGGCGCCGGGTTACGCCGATCTCGAGTTCGTGCCGCCGCCAGCGGGCAGCTACGCGCTGCCGCCACTCGGGCTCGCTGCCGATGGCGAAGTACTTGACAGCACCGGCACGCCGGCGCGCGTTTACGACCTGCTGGGCGACAAGATCGTGGTGCTGAGCTTCATCTACACCACCTGCAACGACGTCAACGGCTGCCCGCTGGCCAGTCATGTGCTGCGCGGTGTGCAGAACAGGCTGCTGGAAACGCCGGAGCTGATTGACGGGGTGCGGCTGGTCAGTTTCAGCTTCGACCCACGCCACGATACGCCGGAAGTGCTGACCGACTACAGCGGCTTCTTCAGGAAGCCGGATTTCGACTGGCGCTTCATCACCTGCCGCTCCGACGAGCAGCTTGCGCCGGTTCTCGACGGCTATGGCCAATGGGTCATCAAGGACTACGACGAGGCGGGCAACTACCTGGGCACCATGTCGCATGTGCTGCGCGTCTACCTGATCGACCGGGCCAGGCAGATCCGCAACATCTACAGCGTGTCCTTCCTGCATGCGGATACGCTGCTGAACGACATCCGCACGCTGCAGCTGGAAGCGGCAAGCCGCGGATGATTGGGTGACCGGGCGCCGAATTCTTGCAAGACAAAGCCCGCTTGGCGTGCCGCATACCCGCACCTCATGCCCGCTCGGTGCTCGCAAGCACCACACCGCAAGACCTTTGTTCAATGCGAGCCCGTGCGGGCGTCGACGCATCCATTGACAGGATTGGGAAACCAGTGGACGAAACACTCAGATATATTGATTGGCCACGCGCCGGCCTGCTGACGGAACCGCTGCTCGATGCCATTGCGGCCCAGGCCGCGACGGCGGATGCGAGCCGCAGCGTGAGCGCCGAGGTAATCGCGCTCATCAAGGCGAACCCGGTGATGGGCATGACGGCGAGCGGCAACATCGGCGGGCTCGGCAGTCCGGTAACCGCTGTTGCCCATGAACTGGCAGCGGTTGCCCAGGCCTGCACCTCCACGGCCTGGTGCCTGTGGAATCATCTGTGTACCTTCCACTTCTTCTGCGCGTTGCTGGGACCCGAACACGCGGAACTGCTGGGAAGCATCGCGGCGAAAGCGGAGTGGGTGTCCTTTCCGGCGGGCGCGGGCACCGGCGTCAAGGGTGTGCGCAAGGGGGACCGGATCGTGCTCGAGGGAACCGCGGCGTTCGGCTCGGGCGCCCGCTATGGCGAGCATGCGGGAGTCAGTTTCGTCATGGATGACGACTTCAGGGCGCGGCGCTTCACTCTCGTCGACCTGCGCCAGCCGGGTGTCGAGGTCGACCCCACCTGGAAAGCCATGAGCCTGCGCGCCTCGGCCACGGACCACGTCAATTACCGGGGCGCAAGCGTTCCGGCAGCGCGCAACGTGCCCTTTCCGAACCGCTTCCGGGAGGTCTTTCGCGAACCCGATTACGCCGTCATCGACCACCGCTACCGGGAGGACTGGGTGGCGCTGTCAGACCTGTGGCTGGGCGCCATGGCGGCAGGGTTGAGTGCCGCGGCGCTGGCCGACACGGCGGCGGGGATCCGCGAGCGGGTCGCCATCGCCGGCGTGAAAATGATCGAGCGCCCCACCATCCATGTGAACCTCGGGCAGGCCGGCGCCCTGATCAAGATCGCCGGCGACTCGGTGCTGATGGCCTGCGCGGAGACCGATGCGCGCATTGACGCGGGCGTTACTCCGACGGAAACGGATTACCTGCGCCAGACCGGCGCGGCCATGCAGGCGCTCACCTGCTGCGACGACGCCATGCGCCTGATCCTGCGCGTGCTCGGCGGCAATGGCCTGCGCGAGGGCGGCACCTTCGAACGCCGCTACCGCGACTTCCAGGCCATGCCCCTGCACATCAACGCCCACCGCGACCGTGTAACCGAACAGATCGGCCGCCACCTGCTGGGCCTGGCGGCTGAGAATCCTTTCTGAGGCAGTCGCTTCCCTCCTGGCGTGGGCGACGACATCCCCGGCCTCACCGCCGGGGTGATCGTGGTAGCCTTGACCCGCGAATACGGATTGACAGGGCATGTGCGGACGATTTTTCAGAACCGAGGTGAGTTACGAGGAGTACCTCGCCCAGTTCGACCTGTACCAGGCCGAGGACTTTCCCGGGACCGAGGCCGCCTACAACGTAGCGCCTACCCAGACCGCGCCGGTGGTCAGACAGCGACGCGACGACAACCGGGCGGAACTGGCGCTCGCGCGCTGGGGCCTGGTGCCGTTCTGGTGGAACAAACCCCTGAAGGAGATGAAGTTCTCCACCTTCAACGCCCGCAGTGAAACGGCCGCCACCTCTCGCGTGTTTCGCAACGCCTTCAAGCACAGGCGCTGCCTGGTTCCGGTAAGCGGCTACTACGAGTGGTCCGGCCCCAAGGGACGCAAGACCCCCTATGCCATCGGCTGTCGCAACCGGCGCCTGTTCTGTCTCGGCGGCCTGTGGGAGCGCTCGACCATCGACGGCGACAGCTTCGACAGTTTCACCATTCTCACCACGTCGCCGAACGAACGCATGGCGGAAATTCACAACCGCATGCCGGTCATCATCGACCCCGCGGACTATGATCGATGGTTCAACGACGACAGCGATGCGGTCACCGACCTTTTCGACCCCTATCCGGCCAATGCCATGGAAGCCTGGAAGGTCGGCGCAGCCGTCGGCAACGTGCGCAATCAGGGCCGGGAACTCATCGCCGAGGTATGAGTCGACCGGCCCTGCGCTGCCCGCCGGGTGGGCCGTCACGCAGTACGCAGGGTGCAGCCCTGACGAACCGATCGTTTGATTCGGCGCAAGGTCTCAAACCGGAACCCGACCATTGACCAGCAAGCGAATCAGGCCTCAAGCCAACCGTTCAGCACCTCCAGCAACTGCTGTATACCGAGACCCTTCGCCGCCGAGAACAATTGCACCGACAGGTGGTCGGTGTGGCTTCGCTGAAAACGGCTGAGCGCCTGACGGCGGGCGCCGGACTTGAGCTTGTCGGCCTTGTTCAGCAAAACGTGCAGCGGCATCTCCGAGGCGGCCGCCCAGTCGATCAACTGTTCGTCGAAGGTCGAGCCCGGGTGACGGATGTCGGCGACCAGCACGACCCCGGCGAGTTGCTCGCGGAACGACAGGAATTCGTTGACCGAGCGCTGCCAGCGCTGCTGTTCCTGGCGGCCGGCGCTGGCATAGCCGTAACCCGGCAGGTCCACCAGCCGCCCGCCGCCCGCCACCTGAAAGAAGTTGATCAGGCGCGTGCGCCCCGGTGTCTTGCTCACCTTGGCGGTGCGGCGATTGCCGGTCAGGCGGTTCAATACGCTGGACTTGCCGGCGTTGGAGCGGCCGGCCAGGGCAACTTCGGGCTCATCGCCGGACGGGCAGCCGGCCAGGTCCGGCGCGCTGGCGATGAACTCGGAAGGCAGGCGTGGTGCTTCGCTCACGTAATTTCGCCTCTTTTGGGTATAATCCGCGGCCGGTCGGGGCGCGCCGCCGGTACAGGACATTGCAGGCGGGCGCCTCACACCAGTTTATCAGGGCTGGGCGCACGGGCACCGCACCTCGCTTGCCGGGCGGATGCTCGAGGCGCGGAATGTCCACCGGACAGCGAGCGCCCGGTAGCGCCGGGCGCGGCCCAGTGTCTTTGGAGTACGACAGGATATGCAGTTTCGGTTTTGGGTGGGTATCTGTTGCCTCATGCTCTCTGTGGGGGCGATGGGCGCCGGTGATCCGGTCGCCGGCCAGGCGCAGTCGCTGGCCTGTTCCGCCTGTCACGGCATGGATGGCGCCACCGGCCTCGATCCCACTTACCCGAATCTCGCCGGCCAGAACGAGAAATACCTGTACCGGCAGCTCAAGCTCATCCAGTCCAACGAACGGGTGATACTGCTGATGACGGGCCAGCTCATTGGCAAGACCGACCAGGACCTTTGGGACATGGCCGCCTACTACGCCTCGTTGCCGGGCAAGGTGGCGCGGGCGACCGGCGACGATGAGTCCATTGCCAGGGCCGAGGCGATCTATCGCGGCGGCATCATGGCCAAGAGCGTTGCCGCCTGTACCGCCTGCCACTCTCCCACGGGCAACGGCAATGCGCTCGCCGGGTTCCCCGCTCTCAGCGGCCAGCCGGCGCAATACCTCATCGACCAGCTCACCGCCTACCGGGAAGGCCAACGCAACAGCGACGAAGTGTTCGGCGGCATGATGCGCGACGTGGCCGGCGCCCTGACCGACGGCGAAATAGCCCTGCTGGCGGATTACATTCAGGGGTTGCATTGACCCGACCGGTTCGTGGCTGAACTTCTGCGGCCGTCAATTGCAGCGACATCACTGGACGTGCGCCCGCCGCGCACCCGGTGCATTCGCTACTCCTGCCAACCTCGCCACGTTCATTCATGAACAGGTCGGCCTGGTTTGTTGTCCCGCAAACGAGTGTGATCATTCGTGGCCCTTTTGGCCCCGGGCCGCTTTGCAGGTTGCAACCGACCAGTCGCCCGCGTCACCATTGAGCATCTGACCAGGCGGTGCCCAGACCGAGGAGACGGCAGTAAACGCCTGTAAACTTGACCGGTTCGACAACGTGAACCGCGAACAAGAGGTTTAGAGGAGAGCCCGATCAATGCCTATTCGCAAAACACTCGCCGCACTGCTCGTTGTCGGGCTGTTCGGTTCCGGAATGCTCGCGGCAGCGGAGGAATCCGATCAGGAGGGACAGCAGGCGCAGTCCGAGCCCGCATTCCAGGAAGGCTGGCACTACCACCGCCTGCCGGTCGACGTCGAAGTGGAAGACCCGGACCGCATCGAGGTTACCGAGGTATTCGGCTACGCCTGCATCCATTGCTACCGGTTCGACCCGATTATCGACGAGTGGCAGGCCCGGCTTCCTGATGACGTCGCGTTTCGCCGCACGCCGGCGGTATTCAATGACACCTGGAAGCTGCTCGGGCGCATGTTCTATGCGGCGCAATTGCTCGGTGTCAGCGAAGACGTCCACATGCCGCTGTTCCAGGCCATTCACGAGCGCGGCCTCGACCTGCGCCGGCCGGAAACGGCAGAGCGCCTCTTCCAGCTCGAGGGCAAGGTGCAACCGGAGGATTTCCGTGGCGCGATGAGTTCGTTCAGCGTCGACACACGCCTGCGCCAGGCCGATGCCCTCGGCCGTGCCTACCGGGTTACGGGCGTGCCCACGCTGGTGGTCAACGGCAGGTATCGTATCGATATCGGCGATGCCGGCGGCTTCTCCGGAATGCTGCGTATCGCCGAATTCCTGA
The DNA here is from genome assembly GCA_964572185.1 of uncultured Pseudomonadales bacterium. Lineage (GTDB taxonomy): Bacteria > Pseudomonadota > Gammaproteobacteria > Pseudomonadales > Azotimanducaceae > Azophilus. Next base: position 2,942 of record CAZNFI010000117.1, on the reverse strand, counting down.
TCGCCGAGGAACGGGCCCGACTCAACGCATCGGAGTAAGACCACGCCGGCGAAACGATTCCGTTCGCCTGGCGTGTCAGGCCGCCAGCCACACCAGACCGTTTCCGTGCCCGGCTGCGCCAGGACCGCCTGGCGGCAATGCCTGGACCCGCGCGATCAAAGTGAGTAGTTTGGCGATCATGCAACCGGCAGGCGGTCTACCTGGGCGTTGGGCAGCTTGCGCATGGACAGATGAGTCGCGTTATCGAACAACCTCTCCAAGTTGCAAAGCAACTTGATCGTGCCGCGCCGGCGGCGCGCCTGGAAGACGACTGGGGTCTCGAGCAGGAAGAGTGGGTCGAGGCGCTTGATGATGTGCTCGCCAACCGCGGCGAGGAAGACACCAAGTCGCTGCTGGTCAAGCTGCAGCAGCACCTGAGCCGCAAGGGCGTGGTGCTCACCGAGGCGGCGCTGAACACCCCCTACAAGAACACCATCGATGTAAAGGACCAGCCCCAGTACCCGGGCGATGTCGAACTGGAGACGCGCATCGGCAACATCATCCGCTGGAACGCGGTCGCCATGGTGTTGCAGGCTTTCGACAGTGGCTCCGGCGTCGGCGGCCATATCGCCACTTACCTCTCTGCCGCCACTATGATGGAGGTGGGCTTCAATCACGTGTTCCGCACCGGCAGCGCCGGCGAAGACCAGGTGCACTTCCAGGCGCATACCTCACCCGGCGTCTACGCGCGCGCCTTTCTGGAGGGCCGGCTGAGCGAAGAGCAACTCAGGAACTTCCGCAGAGAACTCGGCGCGGGCGGCGGCCTGCCGTCCTACCCGCACCCACGGCGCCTGCCCGACTTCTGGCAGATGCCGACCGCCAGCATGGGGCTGTCGACCCCCAGCGCCATCTACCAGGCGCGCTTCGCCAAGTACCTTGAGAGCCGCGGCCTGAAGAAACGCACCGGCGGCAAGATCTGGGCTTTCATCGGCGATGGCGAGTCGGACGAACCGGAGGTGCTCGGCACCATCAATATCGCCAGCCGCGAAGAACTCGACAACCTGGTGCTGGTGGTGAACTGCAACCTGCAGCGGCTCGACGGCCCGGTGCGCGGCAACGGCAAGATCATCCAGGAGCTGGAGCGCTCATTCCGCGGCGCCGACTGGCACGTCATCAAGGTGATCTGGGGCGGTGGCTGGGATCCGATTCTGGCCCGGGACACCCATGGCGTGCTGCAGGCGCGCATGGAACAGGCGGTGGACGGCGACTACCAGATGTATACCGTATCTCCGGGCGATGCGGTGCGCGAACACTGGGTGGAACACACCCCGGAACTGCGCGAACTGATGAAGACCCTCACCGACGAGGAGGTGCGCTCCATCAAGCGCGGCGGCCACGATCACGCCAAGATCTTCGCGGCTTTCCATCACGCCGCGGAAGTCACCGGCAAACCCTGCGTGATCCTGCTGAAGACGGTGAAGGGCGATGGGCTCGGGCGGGGCGTCGAGGGCCGCAACACCGTGCACCAGAAGAAGTACCTGAGCCCGGACGAGCGGCGCGAGCTGGCGAAACGTTTCAACATTCCGCTGTCAGACGAGGAAGTGGTCGCCGCGCGGTTCTACAGGCCCGCCGAAGGCTCCCAAGAGATCGCCTACATGAAGGCGCGCCGGGAATCGCTCGGCGGCCCGGTGCCGGCGCGCGCGGTGCACTGCCAGCGCCTGGAGCCGCCGAGGATCGAGTTCTTCGAGGCCATGCTGAAGGGCACCACCCGCAATGTCTCCACGACCATGGTGGTGGTGCGCATGCTGTCGCGGCTGTTGCGTCATGAGCGGCTCGGCCGCTACGTGGTACCCATCGTGCCGGACGAGGCGCGCACCTTCGGCATGGACGGGCTGTTCCCCCAGGCGGGCATCTACTCGCCGGCCGGGCAGCGCTACCGGCCGGTGGACGCGGGCACCATAGCGCCCTACCGGGAATCCGAAGACGGCCAGATCCTCCAGGAAGGCATCTGCGAAACCGGCGCCATGGCATCGTTCATGGCGGCGGGCACGGCCTATGCCAACTACGGCCTGCCCATGATCCCCTTCTATATCTTCTACTCCATGTTCGGTTTTCAGCGGGTCGGAGACATGATCTGGTCCTGCGGCGACATGATGTGCAAGGGCTTCCTGCTCGGCGGCACCTCCGGCCGCACCACCCTGAACGGCGAAGGTGTCCAGCACCAGGACGGCCACTCGCACCTGATCGCCGCCACCGTCCCCAATCTCGTCAGTTACGATCCGGCGTTCGCGTTCGAGGTCGCACTGATCGTGCAGGACGGCATTCGCGCCATGTACAGGGACGGCGAAGACGTCTTCTACTACCTGACGCTCACCAACCAGGCCTACCCGATGCCGCCCATGCCGGACGGCGTGCGCGAGGGCGTGTTGCGCGGCATCTACTGTTTCGAGCGGTCGCCCAGGGCGCAGATCAACCTGTTCGGCAGCGGCGCCGTGATGACCGAGGTGCTGCGCGCCCGCGACATGCTGGCGGGCATGGACATGCCCTGCAATGTGTGGAGCGTCACCAGCTACAACGAACTGGCGCGGGAGGCACAGGCTGTCGAACGCGAGGAACTGCTCTCGGTCGGCGATGTGGACGCGCGCCCCTACGTGCAGACGGTGCTAGCGGAAGAAAGCGGCGTGTTCGTTGCCGCGTCGGACTACATGAAGGCCCTGCCCGGCACCATCGCGCCCTGGATACCCGGACCCTACACGGTACTCGGTACCGACGGATTCGGCCTCTCCGAATCCCGGGAACGTCTGCGCGACCACTTCGAGGTGTCCGGCGAATGGATCGCCTTCGCGGCCCTGTCGAGCCTCGCGCGCAACAACTCGGCGCCGCGCGATGCGGCACTGAAGTTCGCCGCGGCGCAACGGCTCGACCTCGACAAGGCCGACGCGGCGACCTGGTAGCGTATTTGT
>CAZNFI010000116.1:0-9770 GCA_964572185.1 uncultured Pseudomonadales bacterium | reverse complement strand
GCCGCCCGGCGCCGGGAGCACCGGACCGGCTCGGCTATCTGCGCCGTGCTTACCAGGTATCGATGTTCGGCCGTTTCTTGTGTGCGCGCGGCTTGGGCGGCGCGGCCGAGCGCAATGCCGCGGCAATCCACTTGCGCGTGTCCGCCGGATCGATGACCTCGTCGATTTCAAACAGCGAGGCGGAATTGAGCGCCTTGCCATGCTCGTACAGGCCGGCAACGATCCGTTCGTATTCGGCCTTGCGTTCGCCGGGGTCTTCGATGGCCTGCAGTTCCCTGCGAAAGCCGAGCTTGGCGGCCCCTTCCAGTCCCATGCCGCCGAACTCCCCGGTAGGCCACGATACCGTGAACAGCGGCGCCTTGAAGCTGCCGCCGGCCATGGCCTGGGCGCCCAGCCCAAAGGCCTTGCGGATGATGATGGTCACCAGCGGCACATCGATGTTGGCGCCCACCACGAACATGCGCCCGGCGTGGCGCACCAGTGCGGTCTTCTCGATTTCCGGACCCACCATGATGCCGGGGCAGTCGCACAGGCTGACGATCGGCAGATCGAAGGCATCGCACAACTGCATGAACCGGGCGCCCTTGTCGGCGCCCTCGGCATCGATGGCGCCCGACAGGTGGCCCGGATTGTTGGCGATCAGGCCCATGGGCATGCCTTCGATACGGATCAGTGCGGTGTAGATGCCGCGGCCCCAGTCTCTGCGCAGTTCCAGTACCGACCCGACATCGGCGATGCCGCGGATGACATCGCGCATGTTGTAGTAGCGCAGCCGGTTTTCGGGTACCACAAAACGCAGTTCGCGCTGGTCGGGAGCTTCCCAGGCACCGACCGGACCCTGGAAATAGGCCAGATACTGTTTCGCGACCGCCACCGCTTCAGCCTCGTCGCGCACGGCGATATCCACCACCCCGTTCGGCACCTGCACGTCCATGGGGCCCACTTCCTCGGGCTTGAACACGCCCAGGCCGCCGCCCTCGATCATGGCCGGACCGCCAATGCCGATGTTGGAGCCCTCGGTGGCGATGATCACGTCGCAGCAGGCGAGCAGCACCGCGTTGCCGGCAAAACAGCGGCCGGTGGTGATGCCGATCATCGGCACCAGGCCGGACAGCCGCGCGAAGTAGGTGAAGGCCCAGCAGTCCAGCCCGGCGCCGCCGATCGCATCGGTGTCGCCCGGGCGCCCGCCGCCACCCTCGGCGAACAGTACCGTGGGCAGCCGCTGCTGCTCGGCAATCTCGAACATGCGGTCTTTCTTGGCGTGGGTCTTCGCGCCCTGGGTGCCGGCCAGCACCATGTAGTCGTATGACATGATCATGGCGCGCGCCCGCTCGGCATCGAACAGGTCGCCGTTGATCCGGCCCAGCCCGCAGACCATGCCATCGCCCGGCGTGTTCCTGATCAGGTCTTCCATGGAACGTCGCCGGCGCTGCGCGGCAACCACGACCGATCCGTACTCGACGAAGCTGCCCTCGTCGCACAGGTCGGCGATGTTCTCGCGCGCTGTACGGTGCCTGGTGCGGCGCCGCTTGGCCACGGCCTGCGGCCGGTTCTCGTCCAGGCCGGCTGCCTTGCGCTCGTGCACCTCCGCCAGGTCTCCCCGGATGCGGTCGAGGTCGCGGGACCGCTCGCTGTCGCGCTCCGGGGGCGCCACCTCCCGCTCCTCCAGGTAAATCAGCGGGTGGCCCTCGAAGACCGTATCGCCCGGCGCGACGCCGAGCCGTTGCACGATGCCGCTGACGCCGGCCGCGACCACGTGTTCCATCTTCATGGCTTCCATGATCAGTACCTGGCGGCCGAGGTAAACGGCATCTCCCGGCGCCACCTCGAAAGCGATGACGGTGCCCTGCATCGGCGCCTTGATGGCGACGGTGCCGTCGGGCAGTTGTTCCTCTACCAATGCCAGGGCCTCGGGCGTGGCGATGCCGCTTGCCTTACCGGACTTGCCGTGGTCCAGGACGGCCAGCGGGTCGACATCGTCTACACGGGCTCCCGCCAGTGTCCGGCCGGTCGTGGATGCGCCCCGGCCATCCGTCGCGGCGTCTGCCGCAAGTTCCGGAACCAGGCTTTCAATTTCCTCGTCGATGAAGGCGGTGTGTATGTCATTGGCCACGACTCGCGGATGGGCAAGCAGGCGGTCCAGGAAATCGACGTTGGTGGGCACCCCCTCGATGCGGGTCTCGTCCAGGGCCCGCCGCGCCTTCTGCAGGGCGTCGCCGTAGCCTCCGCGAGGGACGTGCACGATGAGCTTCGCCAGCGGCGAATCGAAGGACGGATTTGTCGTGTAGCCGGCATAGCCGTAGGCATCCGTGCGCACACCCGGCCCGCTGGGCACCTCGAATACCCGCAGCGTGCCGCCCCCCGGCCTGGCACTGCCGTCGCGCTGCATGGTCTCCATGTTGATGCGCGCCTGTACCGCAAAGCCGGTGGGTGGGGGCAGGTCGTCCTGCCGCAGGCGCAACGCCTCCAGGGTGCTGCCGCGAGCCAGTTCCAACTGGGCGCGCACCAGGTCGACGCCACTGACTTCCTCGGTGACCGTATGTTCCACCTGCAGGCGCGCATTGGCCTCGATGAACGCGTAGCGGTCTCCGGCCACCAGGAATTCGACGGTCCCCGCGCCGCGGTATGCGGCCGCTTCGGCGATTCGTACCGCCGCCGAGGTCAGCGCCTCACGCATGGGTGCGCTGAGGCTTGGGCTGGGCGCGACTTCCACAAGCTTCTGGTGACGGCGCTGAATGGTGCATTCGCGCTCCCAGACGTGGCTCACCGCTCCGGTACCGTCGCCGATGATCTGCACCTCGACGTGCCGGGCATCGGGCAGGAACTCTTCCATGTAGACCTCGGCGTTGCCGAACGCCAGCTTTGCTTCCGAGCGGCAGCGCCGGTAGGCGGACTCGATGTCCGCCGCATCGGTGACGACGCGCATGCCGCGCCCGCCGCCTCCGGAAATGGCCTTGATCACGACCGCGGCGCCGTTTCCCAGCCCTGCCAGAAAAGCCCTGGCGTCCTCGAGCGAAGCCGCATGTTCGCTGCCAGCCAGCAACGGGATGCCGCAGTCAAAAGCCAGTGCTCGAGCCCTGGCTTTGTCGCCGAGCAGGGCCAGGGTGTCCGGCGTCGGGCCGATGAACGTCAGCCCGGCCGCCTCGACCGCCGCGGCGAAAGCGGGGTTCTCGCTCAGGAATCCGTAACCCGGGTGCACCGCGTCGCAGGCCCGTTCAACGGCGGCAGCGACGATCTGCCCGGTGTCCAGGTAGGCGCTCGGCCCCCTGCCGGAGAGTTGCAGAGCCTCGTCGGCGCGCACGGCATGCAGTGCCCCGGCATCGTCCTCGGAGTGGATGGCGACCGCCGTCAATCCCAGGTCGGCGGCGGAGCGTGCGATGCGGATGGCGATTTCTCCGCGGTTGGCGATTAGCAACTTTTTCATGTGGCGTTCGGCGGTGCCCTGGGGTCGTAAAGAAGGCGGATTGTGCTACAAATGCGGTGTCAGAGGCGATTCTGCTCAGCACCGCTGGACCGGCCCGCGCCGTTCGGTGCCTGTGGCGACATGGCCAGGCGGTGCAATCCGTCGTTGAAGTCGGGGCGTTTCCCCGTGTTCCTTCACCGGCTGAATTGACTTATTCTCCGTGCCATGAATGTTGCAGACCGCCAATTCGTTCCAGACCCGTACTCGGTGCCGCTCGAAGACATCGATCTGTCGGACCCCAATATCTTTCAGCAGGACGCTCACTGGGGCTATTTCGAGCGCCTGCGACGCGAGGACCCGGTGCACTACTGCCGGGAAAGCCGCTTCGGGCCTTTCTGGTCGGTCACCCGCTACAACGACATCCTGCAGGTCGACCGCAACCATGAAGTCTTCTCGTCGGAAGGCGGCATAACGCTGGGCGCGCCGATCACGGTGCCCGAAGAGAATGTCCTGAATACGCCGATGTTCATCGCCATGGATCCACCCAAGCATGACGTGCAGCGCGCCACCGTGCAGCCCGTGGTGGAGCCGCGCAACCTCAAGGCCATGGAGGGCACAATCCGCGAACGCGCTGGCCGAATTCTCGATTCTCTACCGGATAACGAGACTTTCAACTGGGTCGAACGGGTGTCCATCGAACTCACCACGCAGATGCTGGCGACGCTGTTCGACTTCCCGTTCGAAGAACGCCGCAAGCTCACCCGATGGTCGGATGTCGCCACGGCGGGCCCGGAAACCGGCATCGTCGAGTCTTACGATCAGCGAAGGGCGGAACTGCACGAATGCCTGGCGTATTTCACCCGTCTGTGGAACGAGCGCGTCAACCAACCGCCGGCCCCCGACCTCATTTCCATGCTCGCCCATGGCGAGAACACTCAGAACATGGACCCGATGGAATACCTCGGCAACCTCATGCTGCTGATCGTCGGCGGCAACGATACGACACGCAATTCCATCTCCGGCGGGGTGTACGCCCTGAACCTGTTTCCGGAGCAGTACGACAAGCTGCGCGCAGACCACGGCCTGATCCCGAACATGGTCTCGGAGATCATCCGCTGGCAGACGCCACTGACCTACATGCGGCGCACCGCGGTGCGGGACACCGTTTTGGCCGGCAAACGAATCGAGGCGGGCGATGCCGTGCTGATGTGGTACGTTTCCGGCAATCGGGACGGCGAGGTGATCGAAAACCCCGACGCGTTTCTCATTGACCGCAAGAATGCGCGTCGTCACCTGTCATTTGGCTTCGGCATTCACCGCTGCATGGGCAACCGGCTGGCGGAGATGCAGTTGCGCGTGCTCTGGGAAGAGATCATGAACCGCTTCCAGCGCATCGAAGTCGTTGGCGAGCCGGTACGAACCATGTCCGCATTCGTCAAGGGCTATACGGAACTTCCGGTTCGCGTGCATCGTCTGCCTGGATCCTGAGCGCTCGGTCGCGTATGCGGCCGCATGGGCGTTGCGCTCAGGCCACGATGTTTGCGTCTAGCAGGCGCGAAATTTCCTGTTGCGGATACCCCAGTTCGACGAGCAGTTCCCGGGTGTGCTGCCCCGGGTCCGGCGACGGCCCCCTGGGCCGTATTTCCGAGGTTGGCGATCGTATGGGGGCGCGCACCGTGGCGTACGGGCCGAACTCCGGATGCTCCATGATCGGGAACAGCCCGATGGCGCGGGCATGGGGGTCGTCCGGCACTTCGTGCAGGCCCAGCACCGGGCCCCAGATCACCCGGTGTTCATCGAATGTCCGACCCCACTCATCCCGGGTGCGGGTGGCAAGCAGCCGGTCGATTGCCTCGACCAGTTCAGGCATGCGGTTGTAGCGGCGCTTGGGCGTGCTGTAGCGCTCGTCCTGCAGCCATTCCTGGCGGCCCAGCGCGCGGCACAGGCGCGGCCAGGCGCCCGCATCGAGCATGTTCAAAACAATCCACTGGCCGTCCTTGCAGGGATAGCGGTTGGTCATGGGCGTGAGTTGCTGCTTGCGGGCGCGGCGGCGCACCGGAGCCTTGTCCACCGCCGTGACGCAGAAGTCGGAGGCCTGCGTCCACACGGCGGTTTCATAAAGCGAGGTTTCCACAACCTGCCCGTCGCCGGTGCGCTCGGCCAGGCGCAGGGCGCCGAGGATCGCGGTAGTGAGGGCCAGGCCAGTGGTGTGGTCACCCTGGGCAGGCCGGGCCATGGGCACCACGCCGTCTTCGCCTTCACGGGTGGCATCGTAGAGCCCGGAGCGGCCGAAGAAGGCGGTTACGTCGTAACCGGGACGCCAGGCATCGGGCCCGGTGGTGCCATAGCCGGTGAGGGTTGCATGCACCAGCCCCGGGCGCAGTTCAAGTAACGTCGCCGGGTCCAGGCCGAACCGCTGCTGGCGTTCCGGGAGCAGATTGCAAAGAAAGACACCGGCGCCCTCGACCAGTTTCTGGACAACCGTGACGCCTTCCGCCTGGGTCAGGTCCACGGCGATTGACAGCTTGCCGCGGTTGTCCACGTCGTACTGAAAGTCATAGCCCTGAAACGCCGACTCCACCTTCAGCGGCCGGCTGAGACCGCGCATGGGGTCGCCGCTGACCGGTTCCACTTTCACGACCCTGGCGCCCATGTCCGCAAGGATAGCCGCACCGCTCGGCGCGGCCATGAAGCTGTCGACCTCGATTACGGTGACATCGTCCAACGCTCCCGCCACTGCGATTGACTCCTCGAAGCCCATGTAAGCCAAGAAATGTAACACGGCGGGCGGCCGGTCACCTACGGCGGCAGGCCCACTCGGCGCCTGGAGCAAGCACATCGCCAGAGAACGGGTTCCATGGGGGGGAGGGGATCACGGGCACGTTGGGGCGCTGATGGGCCGCGACCAATCTCGAACAGGTGCGGTCAGGGTTCCGCGAATGCGCTTCGGTACTGCTTCCACTCCCCCAGATCGGCATCGATCGGCGGTACGGCCCCGTCGTTGCTGTCGGCAGCGGCGGCGAGATACTTCACCTCTGCATCGAGTTGCCGCACCAGGCCGCTGTCGCCTGCCCGGCAACTGAGCACCGGCATCTCGCCGATCAAGTGCCCGATCAATGCCAGGCGTGCAGCGACTTTCCGGGTGATGTCCGGGCCGGCGGCCCAGCCTGTACCGCCTGCCCGCAGTTGCTGAAGCTGTTCCCAGGTTTCTCTCAGTGCGCGCACTTTTTTCTGCAAACCCTGCTGCGCGCGCTCTATTCTCTCAATCACCAACAAGGGGTTCGGCTCACGCAGAACGTGCGGACCAGCCCACTCGACCGTTCCCCGCCACCTTTCCACTTGTGCGGCGCGCAAGTGTCTGGTCGTTTTCACCTCGCCTTGCAAACGTTGCAGATGCTCTCCGACCACGCCCGCCGGCTGTGATGAATGTGGTGAACCCAGCAATCGTTCACAGAAATGCCGGGTATCCATACCGTTCCCTCGTTGCCGATTGTTCAAAAACAGTTCCGCGCAAGATGGGTCGTGGCCCGGGTCGGTTGATAGCGTGATTGGACGAATCCGCAGGTTGACCCGGACAGGCTGCGCGTTTCCATCCGGCCCGTGCACCCAGGTGCAGATTGCCGCACCGTCGCCGACCGTGGCGAAGTGGACATACTGGGTCGCCCATGGTTTGGCGTCTCCGGGCCCGGTAAGCGCAATGACCAACAGCGGCACGTCGACCCGACCGTCGCCTGTAGCCGCACACCGGGATTTCACAGGGTCGGTAACTATCGCCGCTGCGGCCAACTCATTGGTCATGCAATTGGAGACCTGATGGCGAATCGCGTTTGCGCACGCCCACGCAACTCTCTCGTTCTTTCGAACAGCCGTCGCCGCTTGCCAGCGGCGTTCTTCAATCGATTTCTCCGATTCCTTTTCTTCCGGATGGACCACGAACTCAAGGAGGATGTCGAGCAGGCTTTCGTCGTCAAGCTGCCGCAACCAGGGGCCAGTCAACTCGGCAAGACCCACGAATCCGTGCTGCAGCCCGGAGTACAGCCGTTCGCCCGATGCATTCGCCAGTGTTGAGAAGGCCAGGTCCGGGACATGTCTCGACAGGGCTTTTTCGTAACACCCGGCGCTCGGTTCGTTGCGGTAGCCGCAGGCAAACCGCGACCCCACCACCGAGCCCGGGCAAACGCCGCTGTCCAGCACGGTGGTGACACCCGGACGGGTCGGCGGACTCGCCTCCACGCGACGCACCCAGTCGGGCCGGTACAAGACCCTCGATGCCGGGTGATGGTCCAGTGGTGGCGGCGGCTGTGCGGGGAGGATGCGCGGGGACGGGGGCCTGAATCGCCCAGGTTTCAGGCCGGGCACCGCAATGAGGGGAGGGGGCGCGTGTTCACGGGCGAAGCGCAACGGGCTTGCGACCGGCATCCCGCCACCCATGGAAGGCACAATCAGCGCATGACGGGAGGCAAGCGGAACGGACGGAACGCTGTGTTCGGAAAGAACGACCGATTGGCGGCTTTCCAGGCTCAGTTGCGCGGCCCGGTGCACGACCTGGAGGGACTCCGAAAAACGCCTTGAACGTCCCTGCCGATCGGGAGCGGTTTGCGTCGGGCTGCCGGAAGCCGCCTCCGCTAGCCGTTCTGGCGGAAGACTCAATCTGTCCAAAACGCGGCTTCCCTCTGTTTCGAGTACCAAACCGAACGGTCGGAATCACTCCTGCCGATGCAGGGACGACCGACGAGATGACGTACAACCGGACCGCCTGCCGCGTCGGTAATGAGGCGGAAATCGGCCCCAGGGTGAACGTTCAATCCCTGGTCTACCTTGGTCAACACATGGGGCCGAAAGTTCCCCGTTCATGGGACGGCGACGCCCCGCAACGGGTTGTGGGGCCGGTGTGTGGTGCAACCAATGCCGTCGAAGAGCCAAACTGGTAGCCGCCCGGCAAGCCCGCTCGGTGTTCGTTAGAACCAAATCAACGAACATTTTGTGCCAATCCAGCGAGTGTGACATTGATTTACCGGGTCAAACCACGTTGAATGCCGCGCATACCCAATTTGTCCAGAATCAGGAGGTTGAAGCATGCTTGGATACTGCACCATCGGAGTGAGCGACATGGACCGTGCGGTGGCTTTCTACGACGCGCTGCTCGGCGAACTCGGCGCGCAACAGCTCATGGGCATGGACCGCATCAAGCTCTACGGAACAGACCCCGGCAGCGCCATGCTGGCCATCTGCATTCCGTACAACGAACAGCCACACGACCCCGGCAACGGCAACATGGCCGCGCTGCAGGCCGGTTCCCGGGAAATCGTGCAAAGCGCCTATGCCAAGGCGCTGGGCCTCGGCGCCTCCGATGAAGGTGCGCCCGGAGAACGGGGGCCGGGTTTCTACGGCGCCTATGTGCGCGATCTCGACGGCAACAAGCTGTGTTTTTTTGTAATGGGGTAGGCAATCGCCGTTGCTGTGCCCGATGAGGCTTTCGGGCTGCAACCCGATTCGTTTGCAGGCCATCCCGGTCGGATGGCGGGCCGGCTGCCCATGACGTTGACTCGGGAACAGGTGGAGCTTTACTGGCACCAGGGCTACCTGGTCGTTCCGGGCTTGGTTCCGCACGACCGTCTCGGCGCCTACGAGGAACGCTTCCTGGAATTTGTCCGCGGAACGCGCCGGCTCGCGCCGGGCATGAAGATCATGCGCGATGTGATGGTGGTGCGCGGCGCCGTGCAGGCGGCGGCGCCCGAGGATGCGGTCAACAAGGCGTTGAGTTTCGAGGATGAACCGGGGCTTTACGCTTACTCCCTGGAACCGGACCTGCTGGCGGCAGTGCGCTGCCTGATCGGCAAGGACCTCTACACCATCACCACCAACTTCTTCAACAAGCCACCGGGTGTGGACGGACGTCACCCGCTGCATCAGGACCTGCTCTACTTCCGCATTCGTCCCGCCGACGCGATTGTCGGAAGCTGGACGGCGCTGACCCGTACCACGCGCAAAAACGGCTGCCTGGCGGTGGTTCCGGAGAGTCACCGGGGCGGCCTGATGGCACACGAGGACCCGGACTGGGAATACGTCAATTTTGGCTTCTTCCGCATAGCCGGTGAGGACAACCTGCAGGCACGGCTGCGGCAACGCCTGCACCTGGAAATGGAACGGGGCGATACGCTGCTGTTTCACCCGCTGCTGATACACGGCTCCGGCCACAATGCCAGCAATGCGCCGCGCCGGGCATTGTCCAGCCACTATGCATCGGCCGATTGCCATTCGCCGGACCCCGATTGGCGCACCCTGGACCGAACCCGCAAGATCGGTTAGCAGCCGCGGATAGGACGAATAACCGCTAGAAACCGGATGGTTGCGAAGTACGGTTGAT
>CAZNFI010000115.1:0-9779 GCA_964572185.1 uncultured Pseudomonadales bacterium | reverse complement strand
GACGAAACCTACGGCAGTGTTATCGACTATGTGCGCACCGTGCTGGAGATAGGAGAGCGGGAACTGACCCGCGTGCGAGGCATCCTGCTCGAGTAGCCCGAGGAGACCCATTCGGCGAGACCGAGGCGAGACAGAAATGGAACTCTATGACGTCATGCGCACCACGTTCGCGGCGCGCGACTTTACCGACGAGCCGGTACCCGACGCGGTGCTGCACAGAATTCTCGAGAACGCCCGGTTCGCCGCAAGCGGCGGCAACCGGCAGGGCTGGCGCGTGATCGTGGTGCGTGATGCGGCCACCCGCGCGTTGCTGGCCGATGCCATCAAGCCGACCTTCAAGCGCTATTTCGCGCAGATGATGGCGGGCGAGGCGCCCTGGAACACCATCAATCCCTCGCGGATCACCGAGCAGCAGGTGGCGGCGACAGAGCCGCCGCAGCATTACATCGACAACGTGGTCGATGCTCCGGTGGTGCTGCTGGTATTTGTCGATCTGGGCGTGGTGGCTTCGTTCGACAGCGAACTCGACCGGGTCGGCGTCATATCCGGCGCCTCGATCTACCCGCTGGTGTGGAACATCCTGCTCGCTGCCCGCAACGAGGGTTACGGCGGTACGCTCACCACCTTTGCCGGGGCCCGGGAAAAAGACCTGCAGGCACACCTCGGCGTTCCCGAACACATGGCATTCGCGGCCATGCTTCCGATGGGCCGCCCGGTGCGGCAGCTCACCCGTCTGAAGCGCAACCCGGTGGAGGATTTCGCCTTCCTGGAACGATGGGGCGGCCCGCCGCTCGAAGGATAAGCCCGACCCTGGGGGAGATCTGGTTGAAACCTCATCCCCCGAGTTGTAACTTGACCCGGGGACCGAGAGGGGAACGGTGTGGACCAATCCGGCGAGTATTCCATTCCAGCCGAACGCGAGGCGGTGTGGCGGGCACTGAACGACCCGGAGACACTGAGGCGCTGCATCGATGGTTGCCAGATCATGGAAAAACTCGCCGATGACGAGTACCGGGCGCTGGTCAGGGCCAGGGTGGGGCCGGTGCGCGCCAGTTTCCAGGCTGTTCTGCAACTCACCGACATCAGGCCTCCCGAGGGCTATACCATCAATATCGCGGTCAAGGGCGGTGCGGCCGGGTTCGCGCGGGGTTCCGCATCGGTGCTGCTCGCCCGGCGCGAGCACGAAACGCTGCTGCGCTATACCGCCTCCGGCAGCATCGGCGGCAAGCTGGCGCAGATCGGCTCCCGCCTGATCGATGCGGCGGCGCGCAAGATGGCGAACGATTTCTTCAAGGCTTTCCACTCGGAAATGGGCGCCAGAGACGCTGACCCTCAGGCGCCGGAAGGCGATGGCGCCGGCCCCGTCGAGCGTGTTGCCGCCCCCCGCTAGTGTGCTGTCCCGCAAATAAGTGGGTTTTAGTCGCTAGGCCATTTTGGCTCCCGGCAAGGCGCGACGACGCCGTGTGGCAGGCCCCACACAAGGAGGAGCAACGCGGCCGGGGGCCAAAATGGCCACGAATAATCACATTTATTTGCGGGACAGGACACTATCCGCGCCTGCGCGGGCATGTGGTCGGGCGAATGGCAACCACGACAGTCAGCAAGAACGCAGGACCAGAACAAACAGGGAAGGACAGTAAACGATGAACATGACCATAACCGTGAATGGCGCCTCCCATGCGCTGGACGTGCCGGCTAACACGCTGCTGGTGGACCTGCTGCGCGAGCGCCTGCGCCTGACCGGCACCCATGTCGGCTGCGATACCAGCCAGTGTGGCGCCTGCACCGTACATCTCGACGGCCGGGCGGTTAAGGCCTGCGGCTTGTTTGCAGCCCAGGCCCACGGCTGTTCGGTGACCACAATCGAAGGAGTTGGCTCACCCGGCGACCTGCATCCCATGCAGGAGGCGTTCCGGGACTGCCATGGCCTGCAATGCGGATTCTGCACCCCGGGCATGATCATGCGCGCCATTGACCTGGTGGAGCATTCGGGGCAACTCGACGGCAAGACCGTGCGTGAGGGGCTTGAGGGCAACCTGTGCCGCTGTACCGGCTATCACAACATCGTCAGGGCGGTGCTGCAGGGCCAGGAGTCGATGGGAGGCAACCATGAGTGAGGGCACCGGCATCGGCGCATCGGTCAAGCGCCGGGAAGACGTTCGCTTTCTTACCGGGTCCGGCACCTATACCGACGACCTGAATCAACCGGGGCAGGCTTTTGCCGCCTTCCTGCGGTCGCCCCATCCCCGCGCTCGCATCGGCGCCATCGACGCCTCCGAAGCCCTGGCGCTCGACGGCGTGCTGGCCGTCTATACCGGGCAGGACACCGCCGCCGACGGGCTTGGCGATCTGCCCTGCGGCTGGCTGGTCAAATCCAAGGATGGGTCGGACATGGTATCGGCGCCGCACCCACCGCTGGCCGTCACCCAGGCAAACTATGTGGGCGAGCCCTACGGGCTGGTAGTGGCCGAGACCGCGGCCGCCGCGCAACAGGGCGCCGAACTGGTGGTGACCGATTTCACGGAACTGGAACCGGTGGTGGACCCGGCAATGGCGGCGTCATCGGAGGCCATTCACGAGGGTCTCGACGACAACGTCGTCTACGACTGGGGGCTCGGCGACCAGGAGGCCACCGATGCCGCCCTTGAGAGCGCAGCGCATGTGACGCACCTCGACCTCACCAACAACCGGCTGATTCCCAACGCCATGGAACCCAGGGCGGCCATTGGCGTGTTCGATGCGGCGAGCGGCGATTACACGCTGTATACCACCACCCAGAACCCACACCTCGAGCGGCTGGTGCTGTCGGCCTTCGTGCAGGTCGCGCCGGAACACAAGCTGCGCGTGGTGGCGCCGGATGTCGGGGGCGGGTTCGGTTCCAAGATATTCATTTACGCAGAGGAAACCGTGGTGCTGTGGGCGGCGGCCAAGGTCGGGCGCCCGGTCAAGTGGACGGCGCACCGCTATGAGTCCTTTCTGGCCGACTGCCATGGCCGCGACCACATCACCCAGGCGCAACTCGGCATCGACCGGGATGGGCGCTTTGTCGCACTCAAGGTGCAAACCACCGCAAACCTGGGCGCCTATCTTTCGACATTCGGTTCGTCGGTACCGACCTTCCTGTACGGCACGCTGCTGGCGGGCCAGTACAAGACTCCGAATATCCATGTCGAAACTCTGGGGGTCTACACCAATACCTGCCCGGTGGACGCTTACCGGGGCGCCGGCCGGCCCGAGGCGACCTTCGTGGTCGAGCGAATCGTGGAAACCGCGGCCCGGGAGCTCGGCCGCGACCCCGCCGAGCTGCGGCGCCTCAACATGATCCAGCCTGAAGACTTTCCCTACGAGACGCCGGTAGCGCTGGTGTACGACACCGGGGACTACGAGGCGAGCCTCGACCGTGCGCTGGAACTGGCCGACTACGGGGGTTTCGAGGCGCGCAAGCGCCAGTCGGAGGCGGCCGGAAAGCGCCGCGGTATCGGGTTCGGCTGTTATATCGAGGCCTGCGGTATCGCCCCGTCGCAGCTCGCCATATCGCTGGGCGCCGGTGTGGGCCTGTACGAGAGTGGCGAAGTACGCGTCAATCCGACCGGCTCGGTAACGGTATTCACCGGTGCGCACAGTCATGGCCAGGGCCATGAGACCACATTCGCACAAGTGGTTTCCGAGAAACTCGGCGTGCCCTTCGAGGATGTGGAGATCGTGCATGGGGACACCGGCCGCATGGATTTCGGTCTCGGTACCTATGGTTCCCGATCGCTGGCGGTGGGCGGATCGGCTCTGATCGTCGCTGCGGACAAGATCATCGCCAAGGGCAAGAAGATCGCCGCGCACATGATGGAGACCACCGACGACAACGTCGACTTCGAAGGCGGCACCTTCTCCAGCGGCAACCACCAGACCACCATCCAGGAAGTGGCCTTCGCCTCCTATGTGCCGGCCGACTACCCGGAGGACCTTGAGCCCGGGCTGTCCGAAAAGGCGTTCTACGACCCGAAGAATTTCACCTACCCGGCCGGTGCGCACATCGCCGAGGTGGAGGTCGATGAAGAGACCGGGGTGGTGGACCTGGTCAGCGTCGATGGCCAGGTGCACGGCGGGCTCGCCCAGGGTGCCGGTCAGGCGCTGATGGAGCACGGCATCTACGACGAGAACGGGCAGTTGCAGACTGGTTCCTACATGGATTACTGCATGCCCCGCGCCGACGATCTGCCCGATTTCGTGGTCGACACCACGGTGACTCCGTGTACCCACAATCCGCTGGGGGTGAAGGGTTGCGGGGAGGCCGGCGCCATCGGCTCGCCAGCGGCGATCATCAATGCCGTGAGCGATGCCCTGGACGGCCATAACATTGCCATGCCAGCCACCTCGGAACAGGTCTGGCGCGCGTTGAGAGGGGCGGAATAGATGTACCAGTTCGACTACAGAAAGCCTGCCTCCGTGGCGGAAGCGGCGGCCTTTTATGCGGCCGCGGAAGACCCGGTCTACCTGTCGGGTGGCCAGACCCTGATTCCTGCCATGCGCCAGCGGCTGGCGGCACCGACCGATGTGATCGACCTGTCGGGTGTGACCGGGCTGAGCGGCATTGCGGTGGATGGGGGCACCGTCAGTATCGGCGCCTTCACCCGCCATGCGGATGTGGCCGGCTCCGATGCGGTGCGTGCGGCCATCCCGGCACTGGCCGATTTGGCCGGGCGCATCGGCGATGCCCAGGTGCGCAACTGCGGCACCATCGGCGGTTCGGTGGCCAACAGCGACCCGGCCGCGGATTATCCGGCCGCGGTGGTTGCCTTGGGTGCGACCGTGCACACCGACAAGCGCGGGATTGCCGGCGACGACTACTTTCAGGATCTGTTCGAAACCGCCCTGGAACCCGGGGAGATCATCACCGCGATCGAGTTTCCGGTGCCGCTGCGGGCTGCTTATCAGAAGTTCCCGAACCCGGCGTCCCGCTATGCCGTGGTAGGCGTGATGGTTGCGCAGTTCGACGCCGGTGTGCGCGTGGGCGTCACCGGTGCGGGTCCCTGCGCGTTTCGGGCGCGCACCCTCGAGGAGGCGTTGAACGCGGACCTGAGCCCGGCCGCACTCGACAGCGTCGCAGTGCCGGATGCGGGATTCAACAACGACCTGCACGCCTCGGCGGAGTATCGGGCGCATCTGGTGAAGGTGATGACCCGGCGTGCCGTGGCCGCCCTGACTGCCTGATCCGTCGCCGGGAACCGGAGTTCGGTCGCCTGTCGGGGGCGCGGCCACCTCGTGGCGGCATGACCACCGTGCGGCGGGCGGGTGGTCAGGTCACGGTAAACTCGATGCTGCCCAGGGGGCCGTAGTCGGCGACGTAACGGCCGGGTCTGGCCGGGTGCAGCCCGCCGCAGGCACCGGTGATGAACAGCATGCCGTCGGCTACCGGGTAGCCGCGCAGGCGTGACTCTTCAAGCATCCACTCGAGTGCCGCGAGCGGGCCGTCGAGAGCCTCGGTGGCGGGCGCGGAACTCAACGTCTCGCCGTTTCTGCTGAACACCACTTCGACCTCGTCGAAGGAATCGAGCAGTGGCAACTGCCGGCCGGCTATGAAACGGTCTGCGGCAATACTGCAGGCCACCATGTTGGGAGCGGTGAGGTCGTCGTCGTCCGCAAACGCCATGCGCGGCACCTCGATCACCGGCCCCGCCGACCTGGGCGTACCATCGGCAGCGACCACCAGGCCGATCTCGCACTCGAGCATGACCCCGGCGCTGCCCGCAATAACGCCCCCGGGCGCCAGGCGCCCGGCTTTGTACAGCGTGGCGAGCAATGGGCGGTCGATGCCGAATTGGTGCCGCATCGCCGCGGAGGTCATGCCCGCCTTGCGCCCGGCGATGTCATCGCCGCACACGGCCGCAACCACAGCCTGCTGCACCTTGTAAGCCTCGTCCAAGCCAAGGTCGGCGGGCATTTTCGGGAGCCTGCCGCCATCGCGGATGGCGGCCGCCATGTCCCTGATCAATTCCTGCATGTCACCTGCCTGTACGTCTTGATCTCCGCAACACCGTCATGCGGCGCTTGCACCTGCGCTGCCGATCGCGGCCGCTTGTGAACGGGTCGGTCAGGCGTCTGGTCAGCCGCCCAACGCGATCAGCAACTGGCCCTCGAGCCCGGCCCTGCGATGAACGCCCGACTCGAGCATTTCCGGCGAAGTCACCACCTCGACGAACGCCTCCTTGGACGGATAGTCGATGACCAGAACAGTATCCCAAAGGTCTTCAGCCTGTCCGAGCACCAGGTATTGGGCCGTTTTCGAAAGGACGAGTTGCCCGCCAACCGATTGCACCCGATCGACCAGGTCGCCGAGATAGAGCTGATAGGCGTCCGCACCGGTCAGGTCGGTTGCGCGACCGTCCTCGTAAGAGGCGCGTTCGCGGAACTTGAGCAGGTGCAGCATCGAGACCGGACCCGCGATGTCGAGGTCCAGAAGCGCCCCGAACCGGTCTGCCGTTCCCAATACTTCGTTTACGATTTCCATTGTGGTTCTCCCGTCCGTACGAACGCATTAGAATCCTTGAGCGGCCTTGGTGCGTACAGTTGAGTTGCCGTCTGGCAACCTGGACAAGGTGCGGAGCACCTTACTCACCAATCGCCTCGCCGCCGGGCGAGGCGCCTGGCCCTTGATCGATTCTGCCGGTCATCCGGCCGCGTTCGTGAGGTTTTACAGGATTCCGACCGACTCGGCCAACACTACGATCGCGACCGGCAGTGAAATCACGCCTTTCTGACTGTTAGGATATCGCCAATGGCGTATGACAACGACAACATCTTCGCCAAGGTGCTGCGCGGCGAGGCGAACGCCCATGTGGTACTCGACGAAGAGCACTGCTTCGCCTTCATGGACCTGATGCCGCAGAGCATCGGGCATACCCTCATCGTCCCGAGGGAGCCGGCGGAGAACATCTTCGACCTGAGCGAGACAGCCCTGAAAGAGCTGATCAGCGCCACCCGGCGGGTGGCCAGGGCGGTGCGGGCGGCGTTCGGCTGCACCGGGGTCATGGTCATGCAACTGAACGGCGCCGATGCCGGCCAGACGGTGTTTCACATCCACTTTCACGTCGTGCCGCGCTACCCTGGCGACGGGCTGAAGCTGCACGGCAAGAGCGTGGCCGATGCCAGGTCGCTGGCCGACCACGCGGCGCAGATTCGCGCCCACCTCGACACCGCCTGACCAATAACCCCAATCCACCATCAGAACCTGCAACCCGGGAGGTGCAAGACATGAATATTGATTAAACACGCGCCGACATGGCGGAAAAGGCCGGCGCCATCGACCCGCTCGGCAAGACACTGGTGTTTCATCCGGATGACGAGCGCCTGCTGATCGACGGTTGCGGTGCAACCAATGTCGTTTCCATCGAGACCGGCAAGGACGTCGAGGCCGAATGTACCGTGCGCATGTCGCTCGACACCTACGGCAAGCTGCAGCGCAAGGAGATCAAGCCGTTCATGGCGGTCGCATCGGGCAAGGTCAAGGTCAAGGTCAAGGTCAAGGGCGACCTGGCCATTGCCGCCAAGCTCAAGCAGTTGACCTGAGCGTCCATGTACAACGCGCCGATTGCCATTGAGCATCCAGTCATCCTGAAGCTCGTCAACGCCGCGGGGGCATTGCTGGCGAAGTGCGGCATCAGGCCGTTCGGGCCGGATGCGGAAAGCGCCGCTCGTCAGTGCACCACCTGGGTGGCGCCGCTGCCGGTGGAGTTTCCGGTGAACGAATTCCTGCCGCCCTGGGAGTTCGAGGCGGAACAGGGCGCCTGGGGCTCGGTCGACAACATCTACGGTCTCTGCCGGTTTCGGCTGGCGGAGGACGAGTACCTGAAGGTCCGCTTGCGGTCGCCCGAGGCTTGCTACTGGGGCTGCAGACCTGGAATTTCCTCATGCAGCCAACCAACTACGCCGACTACCCGGTCTGCATCAACAAGCAGACCGCCCTGCCGGAAGCGGACGGCGGTTACGTCATCCAGCTGAGCCACCGGCCGGCGGACCGCAACGGGATCAGCACCGCCGGGTACAACGAGGGAGTCATAATCATCCGCTGGCAGCTCGCCGAAGCCATGCCGGAGACGCCGACGCTTGAACTGGTGAAGTGGTAGCGGCGGCGGTTGCCGGGTCAGGGCAATTCCGCCCCGAACTGTTCCTGCAGCCGGCGCATGCCGTGCAGCCAGCGGTCGTAGTCGGAGGCCTTGCGGCGGATGTACTCCGCCACTTCCGGGTGCGGGAGAATCAGGAAGCGTTCCTCGCGCAGCGCCTCGACGACCGTATCGGCGACCTGTTCCGGCTCGATCATGCCGTCCACCGCGGCCACGCCTGGCCCGTCGGCGGTCATGGCGGTGCGCACCGCCTGGGGACACAACACCGAGACCTTGATGCCTTCCCGGCCATGGGTGATGGACAGCCACTCGGCCAGGGCAACGGCAGCATGCTTGGTGACCGCATAGGTGACCGAGCCGATCTGGGTGAGCAGCCCGGCGGCGGACGCCGTGCTCATCAGGTAACCGCCGCCGCGGGCGATCATGCGCGGCACCAGATGGCGGGCCGCCCAGACGTGGGCCATGGTGTTGACCCGCCAGATGGCGTCCCACACCTCGTCCGCCGCATCGATCTGCCGGCCGGCGGAAATACCCGCATTGGAGCAGAACAGGTCGATGGGGCCGTTGCGGTCCTCGGTGTCGTCGATCAGGCCGGCGATGTCGGATTGCACGCCCACATCCACCTGCCGGCTGCCGCCGCCGATCGCCTGTGCCACCGTGGCGGCTGCGTCGCCGTCGAGATCGGCGACCACCACGTGCCTCGCCCCTTCGGCCGCGAATCGTTCGCACATGGCCTTGCCGATACCGCTGGCGCCGCCGGTGACGACGACGATTTTGTCCCTGACTTCCATGTAGCGTATTCCGGGCTGCCGAAAGGACGCAACACTAAACCTTTTGCCGCTGCGACTCTAGAATCCTTGAGCGGCGTTTGTGTGTACAGATGGGTTGCGTTGTCGAACGACGTCTCCAAGTTGCGCAGCAACTTGAATGCCTCGCCGCCAGGCGAGGCGCCTGGCAATTGCGCTCCATCTGTGAGTGGCGTGAAGTGTTGCGTCAACAAACACTTGTGAACGGACGCGTCGATTGCCAGGCCTGGACGGGAGGTCGCGGGGCGGTGCGGCTGGTATCCTGCCGCGACTGGTTGGGTTGCCGCGATGGCCGGCCCGGCTTGACCGCGGTTGGTTTACATGGCGTATCTCTCTGTCTTTCTGCTGGGCTTTCTGGACATTTTTCTGCCGTTGCCGGTCATTGTCGCCATGGACGGGCCAGTCGAGCCCGCCTTCATCGTCACCGGCATCGCCGGTTCGCTCAGCTGTTTCGTTTTCATCTATCTGTCACGGCCAATCAGGCGCTGGGTGGTCAGGCGCTACGGCATGCAGGGCCTGGTGGTGCGCCGCACCGAACAGTTCATGGCCAAGTACGGGGCCGTGGGTGTCGGCCTGCTGGCGCCGCTGATTCTCGGGCAGGCATTGACGGCGATCGGGGCGGTCATTCTGGGTGCTCCCGCCAACCGCCTGGCCCTGTGGATGATCGCCGGCATCTGGCTTTGGACGGCCGTCTACTATGTCGGGCTGCTTATGGGCGTGTCGTTGATAGTCGGCGATTCGTGATGTTTCACTTGATGGCCGCAATCGTGCTCTGTTGTCCGGCGGGGTTCGGCGTGCCACGCGGGCTAGGAGCCTGCGCCGTAGGAATTCACGGCTGCAAATCCGCTCTCATCCGCCC
>CAZNFI010000114.1:0-9850 GCA_964572185.1 uncultured Pseudomonadales bacterium | reverse complement strand
TTTGGAGAATGCGTGAGCATTCTCGATCGCCTCGCCGTCAGGCGAGGCGCCTAGCCCGTGGCAAAAGCCCGCCTGCATTCGAACGCCGCTGCGCCCGCCTGTCCGGTTGATTCCTTGCATTTCAGCGTGCCAGCCGGGCGACGTCGTTCATTCCACCGGCCAGGCATCGAAGCCTTTCTGCGTGAGTATGAATGTGGCCAGGGCGCGCTGCGGCAGTTCTCCGCCTACCACATGGTAGCGGTGCTCCGGGTCCAGCGAGGGGATGGTCTCGCGCAGCCGTGAGAGTGCGCCCTCGGCGCCGACATCGAGGCGTACGCCCTCGCCCGCGCTGCTGACGAATCGCACCACGTTGTCGGCAAGCAAAGTGGTGAAGCGGTCTTTGGGCAGGCGCAGTATGGTGCCCGCACCGGTAGCGGTTACCGTTGCGTTACGCCGGGCGTTCAACAACAGCGCGTCCTCCCCGAAGAAGTCGCCGGGGCCCAGGTGGGCGACCGTTTGCCCGCGCCGCCGCACCGCCGCGTGGCCGGCTTTCAGCACGAAGAAGTCGTGTGCCGCGCTTCCTTCCACCACCAGCCGGTCACCTTCGCTGAACGGCCGTTCATCGAGCGCGCTCAGCAGTTGCTGCCAGACACCGGCATCGAGCCGCTGCAGCAGCGGTGAATTCATGAAGCGGCGTTCCCAATCAGCCAGGTTCTTCGCGCCGGCACCGGAATGGGCACCGCCGAGCAGGAAGGCGATGGCCGCTGCGTCCGCGTGCAGCAACCGTACCTGGCTCAGCGTAAACAGGGCTTCGCATCCCGGATACAGGGGCGCACGCGCTTCCTGCGCCTGGTGGCAGACGTCCCGCTGCGGCGAAAAAAGCCGCACGCTGCCCTGGACGAGATAGTAGCGCCCGCTCAACCGGCGGCCTGGCCGCAGCAGCCAGCGCTGCGCCGGGACATCGACCAGCTGCACATGCCGCATGGCCGAGGAGAGTTCAGCGGAACCCAATGTCCGGAAAGGATCGAAACGTTTGAGCGTATCCGCCAGCACAGCTCCACTGTGCGGCCTGCCACCGCCCGGCGGTAGCAGTCATCGACGGCTTGACCTGTGCGTCAATCTCCCCGCTCGCGCGCCACGGCGCGATAGCCGATGTCGGTGCGGTAGTAGGCATCCTCCCAGGAAATGCCGGCAACGCCCTGGTAGGCCCGGCGTTGCGCGCTGGTGACATCCGCGCCGAGAGCGACCATGCAGAGTACCCGCCCGCCCGCGGTTACCACCCGGCCCTGCCGGCCACTGGTGCCGGCATGAAAGGCCTTGATGTCCTCACCCCGCAAATCGTCGAGGCCCGCTATGGGCGCACCGCTGGCATAGCTGCCCGGGTATCCGCCCGCCGCCATGACTACGCCAAGGGCAACCCGCGGATCCCATTCCAGCACCGCTCCTTCGAGTTTCCCGGCAAGCGCCGCCAGGCACAAGTCGGCCAGGTCGGAGCGCAGGCGCATCATGACCGGCTGCGCTTCCGGGTCACCGAAGCGGCAATTGAACTCGATGACCCTGGGTGCGCCATCCGGTGCAATCATGAGGCCCGCGTACAGAAACCCCACATAGGGCGACCCTTCAGCGGCCATGCCGGCCATGGTGGGCTCGATGATTTCGCGCATGATGCGGCCGTGCAGTTCGCCGGTGACCACCGGAGCCGGCGAGTAGGCGCCCATGCCGCCGGTGTTCGGACCCCGGTCACCATCGTGCACCGCCTTGTGGTCCTGGGAGCTGGCAAACGGCAGTGCCGTGCGGCCGTCGCACAGGCAGATGAAGCTGGCTTCTTCCCCGTCAAGAAACTCCTCGATCACCACCCGCCGCCCGGCGCTGCCGAAGGAATCGCCGGAAAGCATGCCGTCCACGGCCGCCAGCGCCTGTTGCTCGGTGTGAGCGACAATCACGCCCTTGCCAGCGGCCAGGCCATCCGCCTTGACGACGATGGGCGCGCCCTGCGCTGCGATATGGGCCCTGGCCGCCGCCAGGTCGCTGAAGGTTTCCGAGGCGGCGGTGGGGATGCGGTAGCGTTGCATGAAGTCCTTGGCAAAGGCCTTGGAGCCCTCCAGCCGGGCGGCGGACGAACCCGGCCCGAAACAGTTCAGGCCGCGGGCGGCGAAATACTCCGTTATGCCGTCCACCAGGGGCGCCTCGGGCCCTACCACGGTGAGCGTCACGCCCTTGCCCTCGGCAAAGTCCGCCAGCGCCTGGAAGTCGTCGACGGCAATGGCAACATTCTCCACTTTCGGTTCCCGCGCCGTGCCGGCATTGCCGGGCGCAACATACACGGTGCCGACACCCGGGCTCAGGCTCGCCTTCCAGGCCAGCGCATGTTCCCGCCCTCCGGAACCGATGATTAGCACTCGCATGGAACATTTTTCTTGGGTCATGGGCATTCCGAACACCGAGCGGCCATGAGGTAGGTTCCTGCGGCACGCCAAGCGGGCTTTGTCTTGCAGGATTCTAACCCGACCTATTCATGAATAGGTCGGGCTAACGCCCTGAATTGTTGCAAAGGTACCGGAGGACCGCACCTCACGCCCGCTCTCATCGGCGTTCTCGATGCCGTTCCTTGCGCGTCAGCGACGCGGCACGCCGCCGGGGTGGAAACCTGCATGAATTCCTCGACAGACAGGCGTGCGGACTCAATGGCGGAAATGGCGCATGCCGGTGAACACCATCGCCATGCCGTGCTCGTTGGCCGCGTCGATGACTTCCTGGTCGCGCATCGACCCGCCGGGTTGAATGACGGCGGCTATGCCGGCGGCGGCAGCGGCATCGATCCCGTCGCGAAAGGGGAAGAACGCATCCGAGGCCATGACCGAGCCCTGCACTTCAAGCCCTTCGTCCGCGGCCTTGAAGCCGGCGATGCGGGCGCTCACCACCCGGCTCATCTGGCCCGCGCCGACACCGATGGTCTGGCCGTGCCTGGCGTAGACGATGGCGTTGGACTTCACGAACCAGGCGACGCGCCACGCAAACAGCAAGTCGCGCATCTCGTCTTCGCCGGGCTCGCGGTCGGTAACGGCACGCAGAGCGGTTTCGTCCAGGCAGACATCGTCTGCGGTCTGCGCCAGCAAGCCGCCGCCCACCTTCTTGAGGTCCAGCCCGCTGCCCGGACCCGCCAGTGGGCCGCAGGCGAGCAGCCGCAGGTTTTTTCTGGCCCCGGCAGCCTGCGCCGCGGCTGCGCTCACCACCGGCGCGGCGATGACTTCGACGAACTGCGCATCGAGAATCTCGTCCAGCGTGTCGCCGTCCAGTTCCCGATTGAACGCCACGATGCCGCCAAACGCCGATGTCGGGTCGGTGGCGAAGGCGCGCCGGTAGGCTTCGGCCGGACCCTGTCCCAACGCGACGCCGCAGGGATTGGCGTGCTTGACGATCACGCAGGCGGGTTGGTCGAATGCGCTGACGCATTTCAGTGCCGCATCGGTGTCCGCCACGTTGTTGAAGGAGAGCGCCTTGCCCTGCAGCTGCCTGGCGCCGGCGACCGTGCCTTCCAGCACCGCATCCTCTGTGTAGAACGCCGCGCTCTGGTGCGGGTTCTCGCCGTAGCGCATGTCTTCGCGCTTGCGGTAGCCGAGTGCCAGGCGTTCGGGAAGCGACTCGCCGCCGCCCAGGTAGCCGGCGACGATGCGGTCGTACTCGGCGGTGTGCCGGAACGCCTTCACCGCCAGGCGCCGGCGCAGCGCGTCGCCGGCGCCGCCGGCGCGCAGCGCGGCGACCACTTCGTCATAGTCCCCGGGGTCGATCACCACCAGCACATCCCGGTGGTTCTTGGCCGCGGCGCGCAGCATGGCGGGCCCGCCGATGTCGATATTGTCGATGGCCAGTTCATCGGTGCAGTCGGGGCGGCGGATGGTGGCCGCAAAGGGGTACAGGTTGACCACCACCAGGTCGATGGGGTCGATGCCGTGTTCGTCAAGCGCCCCGTCATCGATGCCCCGGCGCGCCAGAATGCCGCCGTGTACGCGCGGGTGCAGCGTCTTCACGCGCCCGTCCATCATTTCCGGAAACCCGGTGTGTTCGGCCACTTCCGTCACCGGAACGCCAGCCCCGGCGATGGCGCCAAAGGTGCCTCCGGTGGAAAGTACGGCGATGCCGAGTTGGTGCAGGGCCGCGGCCAGTTCGACAACGCCGGTCTTGTCGGACACGCTGACAAGCGCGCGCGCCTGCCGTGCCGGACGATCACTCATGTTCGATACTCCCTGTATTGCTCGGGGACTGTCCAGATCCCTGGTTCATTTGCATGCGCAGACTCCGGTAACGCGTTCGACGGCATCGGCTCAACGCAGCGCGCCGATGTATCCCAGATGCCACAGCACCTGGCCGATCAATGCCAACACCGCCAGCGCCAGCGCCCAGTGGACCCAGTTGGCGCCGCCAGGCGAACGTGGGGCTGCAGCTTTCACACCCGCTGCGGCTTCATGCCGGTTGGGGTCGGGCGTCACCGGCGTTGCGGTGACCGGCATCGCGTCTGCGCAGCCGTCGGTTGCAGCGTCATCCGCGGTCGGTCGATCGGGCGTATCCGCCTGCGCTTCGACCGGTTCGCCATCTTCCGGCACCCGGTTCTCGGCAGCCTGGAAAACCTCCAGGCACGCCCCGCAGCGCGCCCTGCCTCGCGCCTGGTCAAGCTGCTGTTGCCTGACCCGGAAGCGGCTGCCGCAATGCGGACACTGCGCGATCACCGGACAGGACACCAGCCCGACCTGTTCATGAATAAACTACTGCGGCCGTCAATAGCAGCGAAATCACTGGACGTGCTCGCTCTTACTCCGCGCACCCAGTGCTTTCACCACTCTTGCCAGCCTCGCTACGTTCATTCACGAACAGGTCGGGCTAGCGACGGTCGATGTGAAAGAGCCCCTGACCCTTGGCGACCGGTTCGCCATCGGCCACCAGCACCTCGACCACAACGCCTCCCATGTCGGCGGGAATCTCGTTCATCATCTTCATGCTTTCGATGATGCACAGGGTGTCACCGACCGCCACCGCGGCACCGGCGACCACGAAGCGCCCGGCGCCCGGTTCCGGCGCGGCGTAAAAGGTTCCCGCCATGGGCGCCCGTGCCGTGATCAGGTTTCCCGAGCCGGTCGCAACCGCGGCGGCCGGGTTCGATGCCGCGGTTGCCGGCAATGCCGTGCCCGGTCGTGCGATGCGTACCGACTCATCGCCCTTGTGCACCTCGAGTTCGGCGATGCCGGACTGTTCAACGAGTTCGATGAGTTTTTTTATCTTGCGCAGATCCACGATTCAATCCGTTGCCCGACGTCCTCCGAACGACCCGCCCGAAGTGGGCCGGGGTCAGCTGTTGTTCTTTTCCACCGCGGCGATGGCCGCCTGCAGTGCGAATTCGTATCCGCGCGCGCCACAGCCGGAAATCACCGCCGTGGCGATGTCGCTCAGGTACGACCTGCGCCGGAATTCTTCCCGCGCGTGCACGTTGGACAGGTGAATCTCGATAACCGGGATCTGCACCGCGAGCAGCGCATCGCGCAGCGCAATGCTGGTATGCGTGAACGCCCCCGGATTGATGACGATGAATGCCACGCCTTCGCTACGCGCCTGGTGAATGCGTTCGATCAGCGCCTGCTCGCCGTTCGACTGCATGCAGGCCAGCTCGTGCCCGGCTTCACCGGCCATCCACTGCAGCCGGGCATCGATCTCGGCCAGCGTATCGGAACCGTAGATCTCCGGTTCGCGGGTTCCCAGCAGATTCAGATTCGGACCATGCAGCACCAGCAGCTTTGCCATGCACCCGCACTCCCATTGCGGCGCCGTTCCGGAGGGAAGCGGCGCTTTTCAGCCTGTCGGCGACAATATAACGTCGCGTTCGACGAAGTAAGCCAAATCTATCGCTCTTTCGCGACCAGGTAGGTTACCGCCCCGGCGGCCGGGTCCAGCGAAACCCATTGGGTCTGGGGCGGATAACACAGCCCGGCGTCCGCGCAACCCTGGTAGCCGATGCCGACCTGCAAAGGCCCGCCCTCGGCCTCGACCGGCACCCGGGTACGCGCAGCCCGATAGTACACTTCGACTTCGCCGAAGTACTCATCCACCTTGACCCGGCCCGAGGGTATCTCGGGATCGCCGAGACGGGCGCCCGCATCGTCCGCCGCCTCGAAGGCGAACTTGTGACGATACAGATAGTAGCCGTCAGCAATATCCCAGCGCGCCACCAGTGCGCCGTCGCCGTCAACTTCCGTGGACAGCACGAAGGCCTGTTCCACCGGCAGGAACTCGGGTTCCTGGATCAACCCGTTCTGCGCCGCCGCCTGGCCGAGCGCCGCGGCGACAGACAGAAAGCCCGCCAGCAGCACAACGATTCGAATGCCTGTGACCACAACAACCTCGATCGAAACCTGTCGAGACGCAAAGCGCCTTGGCTTATTCTACAACCCCTTGCGTTCTCTTGTTTGCGGTTCAGGTCGTCGAATGAGTCCGGTTCACATCCGTTCACTGCCCTCTCGTCGAGCCGGGGCGGAGCATCGCCCCGTCAGGCCGGCATCGGAGAAGCAGCCCATGGCGGTGGTCAGAGCCTGTCTCCGCTTCGCCCTCATCGGTATCTGCGCCCTGCCACTGGTCAGCTGCCAGCCGGAACCGCCACCGCCGCCCAGCGTACCCGAGACCGCGCCGCCACCGCCGCCACCACCCGTGAAACCGGACGTGGAACCCTTGCTCGAACAGGCGCGACAGGCATTCGAGGCGCATCGACTGACAACGCCCGCCGAGAACAGCGCTTTCGCCCTGTACCGGGAGGCGCTGCGGCTCGATCCCGAAAACGACAAGGCTCGCCGGGGAATCGAGAAGATCGTGGAACGCTACGTCAGGTTCGCTCTTGAAGCGGTCGACCGGCAGCAGCTGGCCCGAGCCCGCTCCATGCTGGCCCGCGCCCGCCTGGTCGATGCCGGCCACCCCGCCATCGCGCCGACCGAACAGCAGATACAGCTGGTTCAGACCGCAAAGCGCCAGCGGCAAAAGCTCGATGCCAGCGCGCTCAGCCGCCGCGAGGAAGCCATGGGCACGCTGCTGCGCGGTCTCGGCGGCCAGGCCAAGGCCACGAGTTGCCGGGTTACCATCAATGCCCGCTCCGATGCCGAGGGCCGCTGGATCTACCGACAACTCAACAGTGCGAACGGAGCGAACCGCATCCGCGCCAGGCTGCAGATCGCCTCGCCGCCATCGGTGGAGCTCATCTGCCCCAATGTACCCGGCCCTTGAACCGGCGGGTTGCATTCCGTGCGCGCAACCCCAAATCAATGTGATGTCAAACCCGATGCGGACCATACCGTGAATCAGGCCGCCGGCTGGAAGCGCTGGCTGAACCGTCCCCGGCTCACTGGCGAGGCGTACGGCCCGGGCCGGCTTTCATGGCAGGTTTCCGGCGCCCTGGTCGGCCTGTACCTGGTGGTCTGCCTGGTTCTGACCTGGCGGTGGAACCACGAGCCGCAGCAGTTTTCGGTGCGCGACAATGCCGCCTTGCAGGCAGACCGCAACCACCGCGAGGTGGTCACCGGCCACACCACCACCGCCACGCTCATCGCGCTCGCCGAGACACTGCTCGACAAACGCGGCGGTTACCTCTCCAACGACCTCTTTCCGCCCGGTGTGTGGATGGACAACATCCCCAACTGGGAGTTCGGCGTGCTGACCCAGTTGCGCGACACGGCACGCGCCTACCGCATCGATTTCGCCCGCTCCCAGAGCCAGTCCACGGAAGACCCGGACCTCGCCAGAGCCGAAGGCAAGTTCTTCTTCGACAACTCCAGCTGGGTGTTTCCGCCCAGCGAAGCCGAGTACCAAGACGGCACGGCCCTGCTGGCGAACTACCTGGGGCGCCTGTCCGACCCCACGCAGCCGGATGCCCAGTTCTACGCCCGGGCAGATAACCTGCAGCAATGGCTGCAGGGCGTGGAGACCCGGCTCGGCAGCCTGTCGCAGCGCCTCTCGGCCAGTGTCGGCAAACGCCAGTTGAACGTCGACCTGGCCGGAGACGCGGCGGCCGTGCAGGCCACCGATGCGCCGCAGGACCGGGAATACAAGACCCCCTGGCTGCAGATCGATGACGTCTTCTACGAAGCGCGCGGCCAGACCTGGGCGCTGCTGCACCTGCTGCGGGCGATGGAACGGGACTTCGGAGACGTGCTCGACAAGAAAAACGCGCGGGTCAGCCTGCAGCAGATCATTCGCGAACTGGAACCCACCCAGCAGACCATCTGGAGCCCGATAATCCTCAACGGCGACGGCCTGGGGCTGCTGGCCAATCACTCGCTGGTGATGGCCTCCTACATTTCCCGTGCCAACGCCGCCATCATCGACCTGCGCGCTCTCCTGGCCCAGGGTTGAAGCCCGGCCAATCGCGGTGCTCCAGGGTGCCTTTTGCGTTTTCGCTGGTATGATACGCGCCGCCTCGCAAGGCGCGCCCTGCGGGGAACGCCGTCGGGGGCGGCTCTCGAACAAGGATGCGGGCCAGCGGCCGCGCTTTCAGGGCGCTTTTGCCGCGCCCATCGTTCAATAACGCGCCCATCGTTCAATAAAAAGTGGAACACATCATGATGGATAACAACCTGTTGCCGCCGCTGTTGGGCGTGCTCGGAATGATCGTGGCAGTGATCATCTACGGCCTGGTGAAACGCTATGACGAAGGCGAAGCAGACATCAAGAAGATCGCCGATGCCATCCACGATGGCGCCATGGTGTTCATGCGCCGCGAGTACACCATGCTGGCCATCTTTGCCGCCGTGCTGCTGGTGCTGCTGTTCGTATCGGGGCTCGGCATCGAGACGGTGTGGGCCTTCATCGCCGGCGCCCTTTCTTCCGCCGGCGCCGGCTGGTTCGGCATGTACACGGCCACCAAGGCCAATGTGCGCACCACCACCGCCGCGCACACCGACGGGCCGGCGGCTGCCCTTTCCGTCGCCTTCTTCGGCGGCTCGATCATGGGCCTGGCGGTTGCCTCGCTGGGGCTCATGGGGTTGGGCATCGTCTACTACTTCTTCGGCGGAGACCCGCACACCGCCCATCACATCCACGGTTTCGGCATGGGCGCCTCGACGGTGGCGCTGTTCTCCCGGGTCGGCGGCGGCATCTACACCAAGAGCGCCGATGTGGGCGCCGACCTGGTCGGCAAGGTGGAAGCCGGCATTCCCGAGGACGACCCGCGCAACCCCGGCGTGATCGCCGACAACGTGGGTGACAACGTGGGCGATGTAGCCGGCATGGGATCGGACATCTTCGAATCCTACTGCGGCTCCATGATCGCCACCATCGCCATCGCCTCCACCCTGGCGGCGGCCGCCGTCGGCACGCTGGTGCCCGGCCTGAGCGAGGGCGACGGGCGCGCGGCGCTCATGTTCCTGCCCCTGGCGCTCGCTTCCACCGGGCTGATCTGCTCGATCATCGGCATCGGCATCGTGCGCTCCCGCTCGAGTTCCAGCCCGGCGCTGGCGCTGCGCATCGGCATGATTGCCACACCCATTCTGTTCATCGGCGCCTCCTGGTTCGTGATCGACGGCGCCGGCATTTCCGACAATATCTGGTGGTCGGTAATCTTCGGTTCGGTGGGCGGCGTCATCATCGGGCTCACCACGGAGTACTACACCTCATCGAAACCGGTGGTGCGTATCGCCCGGGCCGGGGAGACAGGATCCGCGACGGTGATGATCACCGGCCTCGCCGTCGGCATGCAGTCGGTGGTGATACCGCTGCTTGCCATCTGCGCCATCATCTATGTGTCGACCAGCCTGGCCGGCCTGTACGGCGTCGGCATTGCCGCGGTCGGCCTGCTGGCCACCGTCGGCATGACCATGGCCGTGGATGCCTACGGCCCGGTGGC
>CAZNFI010000113.1:0-9872 GCA_964572185.1 uncultured Pseudomonadales bacterium | reverse complement strand
CTAGCCTTTCTCACGCGTCGAAGGTGCAGGCCCCCTGGTCGATCACCACCACGCCGTTCTGGTTGGTGGTGCGGAACAGGGCCGAGCCGCCGTCCACCCACATCGCCACGGTGAGCGCGTCGCCGGGCATCACCGGCCTGGAAAAACGCCCGGTCATGGAGCGGAAGCGCGCCGGGTCGCCGTCGCAGAGACTGTGCAGCAGTGCGCGCCCGGTGAACCCGTACGTGCACAGCCCGTGCAGGATGGGCCGCTCGAAACCGCCCATGGCGGCAAACGACGGGTCGGAGTGCAGCGGATTGCGGTCGCCGGAGAGCCGATAGGTGAGCGCCTGGTCTTCGCGGGTGCGGTAGGTGACCTGGTGCGTCGGTTGCGCGTCCGGAAACTCGATCTTCGCCGAGGGGCCGCGCTCGCCGCCCCAGCCGCCTTCACCGCGGCAGAACAGCGTGGAGCGGGTTCTCAGCAGGGGCTCACCGGTTTGCGTGTTCACCGCCTCCGATTCCATCTCGATGACGCCGGCGCTGCCCTTGTCCCAGATTCCGGCAATGCGACCGCGGCTCTCGATCTCGCCATCGGGGGGTATTTCACCGAGCAGTTCGATGCCCTGCTCGCCGTGCACCATCATGGCCGGGTTGAAGCTGCCGGCGCTGGCGAGCGGCACGCCGCCGCCGCCGATGATCACCGCGTAGGTGGGGAACACGCGTTGCGCCACGCCACTGGTGTTCTCGGTCGTGAAGGCGAGTTCGTCGGTACCCGCGCCAATGCCCACGGCATACAGCAGGGCGTCCTTCGAGGTCCAGGACTGTGTGACGGGCCCGCCGGTCTCGCCGGCCGCTTGGGGATTCAAAGGCATGTGGCCTCCCGGTGCTGAATTTCGCGAGAACCTTAAACGATGCGAGAATGCGGGAAAAGCGCGCCCGGAGGGGCACCGTGCCGGCCGCCGCCGCAAGCCGGTGCCATCCGCTGCGCCGCGCGGCAACGGAGAGTACATGGAACGCTCATTGCGAGGACGCGTCGCCGTGCTGGGCATCGGCGAAACCGCCTACTACAAGCGCGGCGAGTCGCCCGACCCCGAGTTCAAGCTGGCGCTGAAGGCCATTCAGGGCGCCTGTGCGGATGCGGGCATTTCGCCGAAGCGCATCGACGGCTTCGCTTCCTATTCCAACGACCGCAGCGACCCCTCCCGCCTGGCGGCCGCGCTCGGCCTGGACGAACTGCGCTTCGCCAACATGCAGTGGGGCGGCGGTGGCGGCGGCGGTTCCGCGGCCATCGGCAATGCGGCAGCCGCCATTGCCACCGGCATGGCCGAGTGCGTGGTGGTGTTCCGCGCCCTGGCCCAGGGCCAGTTCGGGCGCTTCGGGCAGGGCGCCCGGCGCAACACCATCGCCGGCGAGATGGCGCATGCCATCCCTTATGGCCTGATGTCTCCCGCGCAGATGTTCGCCATGAAGGTCAACCGTTTCATGCACGACCACGGCGTGCGGCAATCGGCGCTGCGGGCCATCTCCCTGGCCGCCTACCATCACGCGCAGAACAACCCGCGCGCCGTGATGCACGGCCGGCCGCTCAGCGAGCAGAAGTACGATGCATCGCGCTGGATCGTGGAGCCGTTCCGCCTGTTCGACTGCTGCCTGGAGAACGACGGCGCGGCAGCCCTGGTACTGGTGTCTGCCGAACGGGCAGCGGAGTCGGGCCACGCCCCCTGCTACCTGCTCGGCGCCGTGGCCGGCTCCGACCACCGGGCGGGCGCGCCGGTACACAATGCCCCCCGCTACGCCAGCAGCACCTTCAGTACCGTGGCGCCGCGGCTCTACGAGATGGCCGGCGTCAAGCCCGGCGATGTGGACGTGCTGCAGTCTTACGAGAACTTCACCGGCGGCGTGCTGATGAGCATCGTCGAGCACGGCTTCTGCGAGCCGGACCAGTGCAACGAGTTCTTCGTGAAAGACAACCTGGTTGCGCCGGGCGGCGCCCTGCCGCTGAACACCAGCGGCGGAAACCTGGCCGAGTGCTACATGCACGGCCTCGGCCTGAACCTCGAGGCGGTGCGCCAGGTGCGCGGCCGGTCCACCAGCCAGGTGCCCGATGTCGATGTTTCCATGGTCATCTCCGGCCCGATGGTCACGCCGGTAAGCTGCTGCATCTTCGGATCCGGGGCAACGCTGTGAGTTATCTGAACCCTGGCCTGCCCAAACCGGTTCCCGCCCGTGACGGTCTCGATGCCCCGTTCTGGGAAGCCGCCGCCGAGGGCATCCTGAAGCTGCAACGGTGCAACGCCTGCCGCCGCTGGCAGTGGGGCCCGGAATTCATCTGCCACCATTGCCTGAGCGACGACCTCGGCTTCGAGGCGGTCGAACCCCGGGGCCGCATCTACAGTTTCGAGCGTGTCTGGCACCCGGTGCACCCCGCCCTCGAGAAGCAGGGCCCCTACCTGGTGGTGCTGGTGGAGTTTCCCGACCACGACGGCATACGCATGATCGGCAACCTGCTCGGCGACCCCGGGCAGCAGGTAACCATCGGCGCACCGGTGACGGCAGTGTTCGAGCACCACCGCGACGAAGAGCCGCCCTACACGCTGGTGCAGTGGACCTGCCGCACCGGTTCGTGAATGAACGCAGCGGGGTTGGCAGGAGTCGTGCCAGCACCGGGTGCGCGGGCCATTGCGCGCAGGCGTGCTGGCGGCACGTTGAGCACGCGGCGGGCTTACAGCCTGCGACTTCGCTGCTATTGACGACCGCAGCAGTTCATTCCCGAACCGGTGCGGCCAGTGTCCTGTCCGGTTGATTCCGTGCTTTTCGGTCATTTTCCGGCCGGCGTCACGCGGTACGTCATATCGGGTTGCCGTGCGACGGCCCGGGGGTTACGCGC
Organism: uncultured Pseudomonadales bacterium; assembly: GCA_964572185.1. GTDB lineage: Bacteria > Pseudomonadota > Gammaproteobacteria > Pseudomonadales > Azotimanducaceae > Azophilus. The sequence goes on along the minus strand of CAZNFI010000113.1, from coordinate 7,007 downwards.
ACCATGATGAAATCCGCATCGAAATACTGACGATGGTTGACCTCGGCAGCGAGGTGACGCAGCAGCTTGAGGGACACATCGCGCTCCAGCGAACTCTCCGTCGCGCCTTGGCCGAGCAGCGCCAGCCGGTCCTCGATGTTCTCCTCGCCGCCGGCGGCAACGAACTCCAGTACCGCATCGCCACCCTGACGATGCGCCTTGACCAGCAGCCGCCGGTGTGACGCCTCGCCCTCCCCCTCTTCACGCAGCAGCGTCAGCAGCGTTTCCTCGCTCGCCGCATCGAGCCGGTTCGACATGGCCTCGTCCCAGCCGCAGCGGGCGGCAAACCCGTTGACGAAGGCGCGGATCTCGGCAAGCGCCGACACGTTCAGTTGTGTCTGCAGGCGCGCGCGCCGCGGCGTCATCATTTCCATCAACCCGGTCAGCAGCATGGCGGTGAGCCCGCCGGCGGTGAGGCCGCTGTTCAGCAGGCCGCCGGCAAAGTTCGCTACCGCGTCCGGGTAGATGAAGCCGTACTGGCAGCCAACCCCGACCCAGAACGAGATGCCCACCACCAGCACCTGGCGCCGGTCGAGGCCATCGGAGACGACCATCCTCATGCCCAGTGCGAAGACCATGGCGATCACCACCGTGACATAGCCGGCAACCACCGGCCCGGGCAGCGCCAGAACCAGCGCCAGCACCTTGGGAAAAAAGGCGAACGCCGCCAGCAACAACCCGAAAACGACGCCGACACGGCGAGCGGCAACACCGGTCAGCTCGGTAAGCGAAATGGTTGTCGCGCGAGCGCCGTTGGGAACCGTGCCGGCCAGGCCCGCCAGCAGGTTGCTCACGGCATCGGCGGTCACCGCCCCCTGGGCAGATCGAAAATCCACGGCCCGCGGGATGCGCCAGGACACGCCCTGAATGGCGATCGATCCGCTGATGGTTCGCACCGTACACACCAGGAAGACCAGTATGAATGCCGGCAACAGTTGCAGGAACGACGGCCCGAAGTCGAAGCCGAATGCCGGCCGGCTCGATGGAATGCCGATCCAGTCGGCCGCGGCAACGCGCCCGAAATCGTATACGCCGAACCCGACCGCCGCCATCGCGCCGGCAGCCAGGGCAAGCAGCGGCGCCCAGGCGCGAAGTTTCGCGGAGCCCTTGACGATGATGCCGCCCAGCACCACCACGGTAATCAGCGCCGGCAACGGCGCCGCCAGGGGCGGGAAGCCGGCCGGCACGTCATCGAGCATGCCGAATACAACCGGCATCACCGTCACCGGTATGAGCATGAGCACCACGCCGGCCACGGTCGGCGTGAGCACCTTGCGCAGCAGCGACAGCCGCATGGCAAACAGGAACTGGAACAGGGAAGACACCAGCACCAGCGCGCCAAGCAGGGCGATGCCGCCGGCCTCGATGGCATCGACGCTGACGGCGATGGCCGTGCCGGTGGTGCCGGTGATGATGACGTAACCGGCGCCGATGCGGCCGATGCGCAGCGCCTGAATCGAGGTAACCAGGCCGCAGATGACCATGGAGACGAAAACCGCCCACACCAGGGTCGATTCCGGCGCCCCGGCGGCACGGAAGATGATCATCGGAATCATGATCGTGCCGCTCAGCGACAGCAGCGCATACTGCAGCCCGAGCCCGGCCGTCAGTCTCGGCGGCGGACTGTCGTCGGGTTCGTAGCGCAGTGAGGTGTCTTCGGGATTATCGGCCACTGCGCTCACCGGCTACACAACGCCATGCACCAGCCTCCCTCGAACTCTGCCTCGCCATGCGCCAGCCCGCCACTCGGCCCTGCAACGCAATGCAGCAACCTCCCTAACCTCCCTCTCGGCCCGGCAATGCCATGCACCAGCCTCCTCCCGGCCCGGCGGCCCTACGGGTCGCGCCCCTGTTTCGCGCCCAGCCGCAGGCGTAATGCGTTCAGCCGGATGAACCCCGCCGCATCTTCCTGCCGGTAGGCGCCCTGGTCGTCCTCGAAGGTCACCACGTCTCCGTCGTACAGGCTGTCCGGTGAACGCCGCCCAAGCACGCTGACGCTGCCCTTGTACAGCTTGAGGCGCACGGTGCCGTTCACCGGCCGCTGGGTCTCGTCGATCAGCGCCTGCAATGCCCTGCGCTCCGGCGACCACCAGTAACCGTTGTAGACGAGTTTCGCATAGCGCGGCATCAGCTCGTCCTTGAGATGCGCGACTTCCCGGTCGAGCGTCAACGACTCCATGGCCCGGTGCGCCTTCAGCAGAATGGTGCCGCCCGGGGTTTCGTAGCAGCCACGCGACTTCATGCCCACATAGCGGTTCTCCACCAGGTCCTGGCGGCCCACGCCATGGGCGCCGCCCAGTTCGTTCAGGCGCGCGAGCAGCGCCGCCGGGGCCAGCGATTCGCCATCGAGGGCCACGGCATCGCCGGCGGAGAAGCCGATCTCGAGCACGCCCGCCCGGTCGGGCGCCGCCTCGGGAGACACCGTCCAGCGCCACATGTCTTCACCGGGCTCGTGCCACGGGTCCTCGAGCCCGCCGCCCTCGTAGGAGATGTGCAGCAGGTTGGCGTCCATCGAATAGGGCGATTCGCCCTTGCGCTCGTAGTCGACCGGTATCTGCCGCTTGCGGCAGTAATCCAGCAGCGCCTCCCGGGAAGTCAGGTCCCACTCCCGCCAGGGGGCGATCACCTTGATGTCCGGATTCAGCGCATAGGCGCCCAGTTCGAACCGCACCTGGTCGTTGCCCTTGCCGGTGGCGCCGTGGGCGATGGCGTCGGCGCCGCTCTGTTCGGCGATCTCCACCAGGCGCCGGGCGATCAGCGGCCGGGCAATGCTGGTGCCCAGCAGGTACTCGCCTTCGTAGAGGGTGTTGGCGCGAAACATGGGAAACACGTAGTCGCGCACGAAGGTCTCCGTGAGATCCTCGATGTGAATCTCCCTCACCCCCATCGCCTCGGCCTTGGCCCGCGCCGGCTCCACTTCTTCGCCCTGGCCGATGTCGGCGGTGAAAGTCACCACTTCGGCCTGATAGGTCTCCTGCAGCCAGCGGCAGATCACCGACGTGTCCAGGCCCCCGGAATAAGCCAGAACGATCTTGTCAGCCTGCATGTGCGTCGATCTCCTCTACCTGAACGGCAACCCGGGCTGAACGGCAACCCGGGCTGAACGGCAACCCGGACTGAACGGCAACCCGGACTGAACGGCAACCCGGACTGAACGGCAACCCGGATCGCATCGAAGCGGGATGCGCCCGGGCCGCCGGGACAACGCCGGCAATCCTACGACAGGCCAGTGGAATTGCATAACCGGCCGCCGCCCGCGGCGCCGCCCCGCAGCCACCTGCTTTGCGGGCAACGGCGCTGCTGCGCGGCTGATCCGCGGTCGGCGGCGCACGGCGATTGGACTCGCTACCGCGAAATTGCCAAAATCGAACGCGCACGGCACCAGGGGGGAATGGCTATGCATTCAGGCGCAATACCGGAAGATGTCATCAATCGCTGCATGGCGCGGCGCGGGCGTGTTCACACCTTCGAATCCATCGACCCGGCCAACACGGCCATGCTGGTGGTCGACATGCAGAACGCCTTCGTCGCCGAAGGGGCCGCCGCCGAGATTCCGACGGCCAGGGAGGTGGTGCCCAACATCAACCGCATCAACGCCGCGCTCCGCGATGCGGGCGGCCTGGTGGTGTGGATCGTCTCCACCTACGGGCCCAACGAGGAAGACCGCTGGCCGATCATGTACGACCATGTGTTCGGCGAGCAGCAGGGCAGGAGTTTCCGCGCATCGCTCAGCGAAGGCGCGCCCGGCCACTCGCTGTACGCGACGCTGCAGCAGCACCCCGACGACATCACCGTCAGCAAGAACCGCTTCAGCGCCTTCGTCGGCAGCGGCGGCGGGCTCGAACAACTGCTGCGCGAGCGGGGCATCGACACCGTGCTGGTCAGCGGCACCGTCACCAGCGTCTGCTGCGAGTCAACCGCCCGCGAGGCGGCCATGCGCAATTTCAAGACGGTGATGATCACCGACGCCAACGCCGGCCGCGACGACGAGGAACACTGGGCCAGCCTCGCCAACATCCTGCTCGGCTTCGGCGATGTCTACTCCACCGACGAGGTCATCACCCTCATCCAGGCCTGATCGACCGCGTACGGCAGACGGCTCGCCACAAACCGGTGCCTGGTCCGGCTGGGCGCCCTGCTCAAGGCCTTCGCCCGGGCCAACGAAATCGCGCAGGCTGCCCTCGACGACACCTCTGCGCCGAAAACGACCCAGGCATTCGTGGAGGACAATCGGCAACGTACCCGGGCGTTGGGCGCACAAGGCGGTGGCAAGGGTAACGGCGATCCCCGGTCTCAAGTACGGTTCGCTTGATGGGCGCTTTGCGCCGTGCGGGTGTACGATACGGTCATCAATGGCATTGAATCCGCCAGCCTCTGTTACGCTTGTGGGTTCAGTGGCCCTTGCGAACCGGTTCTCAAACGGCGGTTCACGAGTGTCATGGGAACGTCGGAACCGGTTGTGCAACGGCTTTCCGCTGCAAATGGGGAACATGACATTGGGGGGATCATGAAACATCTGGAATCAAGGGCTGCGACGATCGGCCTGCTCGTCGTTGCCGCCGCACTGCTCGGTGGGCCGGGCGCGGCGCCGGCGCAAAACCTGGCGCTCGAAGAGATTGTGGTCACTGCCACCAAGCGAACCGAGAACCTGCAGGATGTGCCCATTTCGGTGGGCGTGGTTACCGGTGAGTTCGTCGAGAAGTTCGATATCGTCGATCTCGGCGACTTTCAGAGCTATGTGCCGGGGCTGCAGGTGCAGAAGACCTTCGGAAGCTGGGCGGTGCGTGTGCGCGGGCTCGGTTCGGCCATCACCAACCTGGCGTTCGACTCGTCGGTGCCGGTGTTCAACGATGGCGTTTACTGTGCCCGGGGCAAATGCCTCGAGTCGGCCTTCCTCGATGTCAGCCGCATCGAAGTGGCGCGCGGGCCGCAGGGCGCCCTTTTCGGCAAGAGCACGATGTCGGGCGCCATCAGCATCACCAGCTCGGCGCCCACCGACGAGTTCGAAGGCGGCGTGGATGCGCGCTACGAAATCGAGGACGACAGCTACGGCGTCTCCGGCTTTGTTTCCGGCCCGCTCTCGGACGTCTTCCGCGCCCGGCTCGCGTTCAGTTACGACGATGTGGGCGGCTGGGTGGACAATCCCTACATTTCAGGGGAAGAGCCCACCGAAGACCGCTGGGCCGTGCGTGCAACCTTCGATTGGGACGCGGGCCCCGATACGCTGGTGCGCCTGAAGCTGGAAGCGGGCGATTCCGAGACCAGGGGACGAAGCAATCAACTCGTCGCCCCGGGTTTGATGACAGCCATCAGCAGCGACCCGGCGCCCGAATTCGAAGCCGATGACGTGCGGCGGGTGAGCACCTTCGTGGGCCCGGAGGATTACTACAACCACGACTGGTTCCTGGGCACCCTGACGGTGGACCACCAGCTCGGAGACCATACGCTGACCGGCATCCTGAGCTACTGGGAAACCGAGACCGCCTGGCGTCTGGACGTCGACGGTGGCCCTCACTTCGTGCTGAACACGGACCTGCGCGACACCTACGACCAGGTGACCGCCGAACTGCGGATGCTGTCTCCCACCGGGCAGCAGTTCGAGTACATCGTCGGCGGCTGGTACCAGGCTTCGGACCTGCGCACTCAGCAGTACTCGCCGTTTTCCTCGTCATTCGCCGGCTTCTTCGGCGGCGTGATCCTCGGCCTGCCGCCGTTCCTGTTGGCGCCGCCCGCGGCCGGCGGGACCGGCGCCGACCGGCACATGCAACGGGATCAGGACGCCTGGTCGGCCTACGGCCAGCTCACCTGGAACCTCACGGACCGGTTCCGGCTCATCGGCGACATCCGCTATACCGAAGAGATCCAGGACGGGTTGGGCTTTGCGCTCTCCGCCACCTTCCCGGACGGGGTCAACCCGGTACACACGGGGCAGCAGTACCTGTTCCACACCCCCGATTACCGCTTCACGCAGAAGCGCAGCGACGATGCGCTCGACCCGGCGCTGCGCGTGCAGTTCGACCTGAACGACAACGTCGTGCTCTACGCCGGATGGTCGCGAGGCTCCAAGGCCGGTGGCATGAAGGCCAACGACCAGAACATCGGCACCTACACGCTCAACGCCTGTGCCGACCCCGCCTGGTGCGAACGGTACACGGGACAGCCGACACTGAACCCCGCGGAACTGGCGGCGGGGGTGCGAATGCAGGACGGCAACGGAACTTTCGACTACGAGGACGAAAAAGCGGAGAGCTTCGAGGTCGGCGCCAAGATGACGCTGCTGGACGGGCGGGCGAACCTCAACATCGCCGCGTTCACCATGCAGTTCGACGACCTGCAGACCTCCTCCTACGACGGCACGCGGTTCATCATCAACAACGCCTCGTCCGCCGAGGTGGAAGGCTTCGAGATCGAGGGGATCGTGCAGGCCACCGAGAACCTGCGCATGAACGTGGCCATCGCCTGGGTCGACGCCACCTATGACGACTTCAACCAGGCCCAGTGCCCGGTGGGTGACGACCGCGCGCAACTCGACCCCGACTGCGTGGACGGTCAGGCGGACCTGTCGGGCCACAAGCTCGAGCGGGTGCCCGAGTGGGAAGCCAACGTCAGCCTGGACTGGCAGTCGCGGCTGGGGAACGGCATGCAACTGCTGGCGGCCCTCAACATGTATTACTCCGACGACTATTCGGTGCGGCAGGATTTCGCGCCGTTGGGCACCCAGCGATCGTTCACCAAGTGGGACGCCTATCTCGGGCTGGCAGCGGCCGACGACCGTTGGGAAGTCGGCCTCAGCGGCCGCAACCTGTCCAACAAGTACGTGATTCAGCACGCCTATGAGATTCTCGGCGATGCGTTCGTGTCGTTGGCCAGGGGACGCACCATCACCGTGAACGCGCTGCTGCGCTTCTGATTCGGCTATCGTGATCGACGCCTCCAGCAGCGCCGGGTTGCCTCCCGTTCAGGGCCGA
>CAZNFI010000112.1:0-10176 GCA_964572185.1 uncultured Pseudomonadales bacterium | reverse complement strand
TGGCCCACTGAGCGGCAAGCGAAATGCAGGGCGGCGGCGCAAATTGCGCTGGTAGCCCGCATGATGGGTGAGACGCCGGTGTTGAGTTGCAGCCCGGATGATGATGTTTCGAATTTGTTGGATGCGGAAATCACTGCCGCGGCCGAGGCTGCCGCCGCCGAGGCTGCCGCCGCCGAAAACTGATCACTCCCGCCGGGCGCGGGGACCCGGGCTCCAACCCGACGGTGCGACGCGCCTGAATTCGACCCGCAACGGTCATCCCGGTCGGGGGCGGGCTACATTGCATTGACAGCGGCCCGCCCCGGGGGACAGTCTGTGCATCATGTCCGACGACTACCAGCCCGCCCGCGCGTTCGGCTTCCATACCCGCGCTGTCCATGCGGGCGCACGCCCGGAGCCCGGCACCGGCGCGCGGGCCGTGCCCATCTACCAGACTTCCAGCTACGTCTTCGAGGATCCCGAGTCGGCCGCCGCCTATTTCAATCTCCAGGAATACGGCAACACCTATTCGCGCATCATGAATCCGACGGTGGCGGCCCTCGAGGAGCGGTTGGCGAACCTGGAGGGCGGCATCGGCGCGGTGGCGTTCGCAAGCGGCCTGGCCGCGCAGTCCTCCGCGCTGTTCACGCTGCTGGTGCCCGGCGATCACATCGTCGCTTCCGCGGCGCTGTATGGGGGAACGGTCACCCAGCTCAAGCACCTGGCGCGCAAGCTCTCGGTGGCGTTGACCTTCGTCGACCCGGATAGCACCGCCAACTGGCGCGCCGCGCTGCGCGAGCAGACACGGGTGCTGTTCGCCGAAACCATCGGCAATCCCGGCGGCAATGTGCTGGACATCGAGGCGGTGGCGGCGGTCGCCCACGATGCCGGCGTACCGCTGATGGTAGACAACACCTTCGCCACGCCCTACCTGTGCCGGCCCATGCAGTGGGGCGCCGACATCGTGGTGCATTCGCTCACCAAGTTCCTGGGCGGCCATGGCACCAGCATCGGCGGTGCGGTGGTGGATTCCGGCGAGTTCGACTGGTCCAATGGCAAGTTCGCCATCGTTGCAGACCCCTCTCCCGCCTACCATGGCTTGGCCTTTCACGACACCTTCGGCAGCTACGGCTACCTGATGAAACTGCGCGCGGAAACCCTGCGCGACCTGGGCGGGGCGCTGAGCCCGCAGAACGCCTTCCTGTTCATGCAGGGCATCGAGACGCTGCCGCTGCGCATGCAACGTCACGTTGCCAATGCCCGGGCCGTTGCCGAGTGGCTATCCGGGCGGGAGGAAGTGGTTGCCGTGCGCCACCCGGCATTGCCGGACAGCCCCTACAGGAATCTGGTCGGCCGTTACCTGCCGAAGGGCGCCGGCGCCGTGTTCTGCTTCGACCTCGCCGGGGGCCGCGAGGCGGGACAGGATTTCATCCGCGGCGTGCGGCTGTTCTCGCACCTGGCCAACGTCGGCGATGCCAAGAGCCTCATCATCCACCCGGCGAGCACCACGCACCGGCAACTCGGCGACGACGAACTCGCCGCCGCCGGCATCGGCCCGGGCACCATTCGCCTGTCCATCGGCATCGAGGACGTGGACGATCTGCTGTGGGATCTCGAACAGGGATTCGCCAGCATGGCGAGCGGGGCGACGTGAGCGGCCCGGCGCCCTATCAGAACCCGGAAATCATCCAGCGGGTACTGCGCCAGGCGCGCACCGTGGCCATCGTCGGGCTGTCGTCGAACGTGCTGCGCGCCAGCCATTTCGTCGGTTTCTACGCCGCCCGCCACGGTTACCGCGTGATTCCGGTCAACCCGCGGGAGCAGCAGGTGCTCGGGGAGCGTTCCTATGCAAGCCTCACCGACATCCCGGTTCCGGTGGACATCGTCGACGTGTTCCGCGCACCGGCGGCGGTACCCGGCATTGCCCGGGAAGCGGTTGCGATCGGAGCACGGGCGCTGTGGCTGCAGTTCGGCGTGATCAGTCCCGAGGGTGTACAGATCGCTGCCGATGCGGGGCTCGACGTGGTGATGGACCGCTGCCTGAAGATCGAGCATGCACGCTACATCGGCCGCATGCACGTCCTCGGGTTCGATACCGGCGTCATCTCCGCACGGAGGGTGTCGGGATCGCCTTGAGTTGTGGGCGTAGACCCGTTTGCATTCTGCGAAATTCAGAATAGGCATGTCGCAAGTCGTCATTGAAACCGTAGAACCCGGGCCGCGGCAGGCACGGGTCATCCGCCGCAGGATTCCGGCAAGGAACATTGGCGAGGCGCCCGAGAATGCTCACGCATTTTCCCCTTCTGCGCGTGCTCGCGACCCCAAGCATAGCCCCGCCTATGGTGGAGGGAGCCTGTGCGCGCAGAAGGGCAAAAGACAAGCGAGGGCGCGGCCAGCGCAGTTTGTACTTGGAAAATCTCCGCGAATTCCAAACAAAATTGAGCCCATACAAACAAAACTCGGCAATAGAACAAGCGGCTTGGTGCAATATGCGGGCTAACATGCCGGTGTACACCTTGATGCGGCCAATAGGGGCCAAGGCCCCGATCGCCCTGCTGTGCGCCGCTGTCCTGATCGGAGTGCCTGGCGCCGTGGCCCGGCCGCAGGCGGACACGCAGACGTACCCGCCGCCGCGACACGGCATCGCCCCGGCGGTCGCCACCCTGAACGTCGATGACGCCATGCTCGAGCGAGGGGCGCAGAGCTACCTGCGCCACTGCAGCGCCTGCCACGGCGCCGATGGTTCCGGCGGTGGCGAGCGCTGGCCGGAACTTGCCGCCAAACCTGACGATCTGCGCGATGCGCACGGCATGAACCGTCTTTCCGACATGGACCTTGTCCGGTTGGTGCTGTACGGCGGCTTCGAGATGCCGGCGCTGCCGGGCTTGCAGCGGGACGAACTCATCGCCCTGATCGCCTTCGTGCGTTCGCTCAGCCATGCAAACCTGCGGGAAATCGAGTTGCACCCCCTGTCCGGCCACACCGTTGCGGGGTTCGTACCGGTCGACGACGGCATGCTGGCCGATCCCGACCCCGGCGATTGGCTCATGTATCGCCGGACCTACGACGCCTGGGCATTCAGTCCGCTTGATGAAATCGACGCGGCAAACGTGTCCGGGCTGACCCTCGCCTGGTCGCGGGCGATGCAGCCCGGGGAGCAGGAAACCACGCCGCTGGTCTACGACGGCACCATGTACCTGGCGCACCCGGGGGACGTCCTGCAGGCGCTCGATGCCGCTACCGGCGATCTCATCTGGGAATACCGGGCCGAATCGGTCGAGTCCGGCAAGACACGGATGCGCAATATCGCGCTTTACGGGAACCGGCTGTTTCATTTCACCAAGAACGAACCGCACCTGATCGCACTCGATGCACGCGATGGCAGCCTGCTGTGGAAAGTGCCGGTGGACGGAGACTTTTCCTCCGGCCCGGTCGTCATGGGCGGCAAGGTGATCGGCGGACGCTCCTGCTCGCCAGCGGATGGTCCCGGGGCATGCTATATCGCCGCCTACCACCCCGATACCGGAGCGGAAATCTGGCGCCGGCACACGATCGTGCGCCCCGGCGAACCGGGCGGCGACAGCTGGGGCGAACTGGCCTGGGAAGACCGCCGCCACGTCGGCGCCTGGGGCAGCGGCAGCTACGACCCCGCCCTGGGCCTGATCTACTGGGGCACCTCGGTGCCGGCCCCCTCCCTGGAACGCGTGCGGGGAACGCCCGGCGGCGATGTGCTCTATTCCAACTCGACCCTGGCGTTGGAAGAGGATACCGGCGCGATCGCGTGGTACTACCAGCACCTGCCCAGGGACAACTGGGACATGGACCACGTCTTCGAGCGAATGCTGGTTGACACCCGGGTTGCGCCGGATGCAACCGCGGTCGAGTGGATCAACCCGGCACTCGGCAACGGCGAGGCGCGCAAGGTTGTCACGGGCATCCCCGGCAAGACCGGCATCGTCTACACCCTGGACCGCGCAACCGGCGAGCTGTTATGGGCCACCCCGACCTTGAACCAGAACCTGGTTACCGGCATCGACGGCGCCAGCGGCAGGGTGCGCATCAACGAGAGCCTAGTGGTCGACGCCTTCGAGCAGGTGCTGGTCTGCCCCGGCCGGGCGGGGGGCAAGAACTGGCCGGCCGGCGCCTACAGCCCGATAGCCGGCCTCATGTATCAGCCGCAGCAGAATCTGTGCATGCTGCACACCGGCAATGCGGCCGCGCCCGCGCCGGAGGACGTCTATGCGTCGTCGGTGGTGTTCATCGAAGACCCCACCATCGACCAGGAGCCTTATCCGGTGGGGCGTGTCGATGCCGTTTCGGTCGTGAGCGGCCGGGTGGCGTGGACTCACCAGCAGCGCGCCGGAATGATCAGCGGCCTGGTCGCCACCGCCGGCGGGCTGGTCTTCGGCGGCGATGCCAATCGCCGCTTCAAGGCGCTCGACGCCCACACCGGCAAGGTACATTGGGAAACCATCCTGAGCGGCCCGGTAACCGGTCATCCGATCAGCTACCAGACCGGTGGCCGTCAGTACATCGCCGTCCCCGTCGGCGGCGGCACCGCCGAACCGGAACGGCGCGTGCTTTCCATTCACCCGGAAATCAAGCCGAGCCGCGGCATCAATGCAATTTTCGTGTTCGCGCTGCCCGAGTCGGGCGAACGCGACGGCGGCTGATATGTTTTAACTTGCAAGCAACTGTGCCAGAAGGTTTTTTTCTGGCGCTGTTGTTGACTGAAACATCAGGCTCCATGTTTCGATTTGCGGGCAAGTTGAAACATGGGGTCTAGGGCATCAGTGGATCTGAGTGTCGGCGCCGGTATCCGCAGGCGATTTCAGGGTGACATCGCGGAAACCCGGTTCCTCGGGCTTTTTGCGCTGTTGCCGGAACAGGCAACCGCTGAAATCCCCCGCCCAGCAGTCCTCGACCGTGCAATTGGTGTCGCCTGCGAACCGTAGCCGTTCCCAGGCATGGCCGAGGGCATCGTGGCGGCTGTGGAAGAAGTGGTGTTCGCCTTCCTCCTCGTAAAAGCCGGTGCGGCGCAGGGCCGCCATCACCTTGCCGGGCACGCGTGCGAACAGGATCGAGATGTGCTGGCTGGCCAGCGTTTCCGACAGCGTGCGCAGCATGGCCTCGCCGGTCGCATCGATCTCGTTGATTGCGACGGCGTCGACGATGATGAACTTCAGGCCCGGCATGGCCGCCACCCGTTCCAGAATCTTGTTCTCGAAGTAGGTGGTATTGGCGAAGAACAGGGATCCTTCGAAGCGCAGAATCTCGATTTTCGGGCACTGCAGCGTGTTGTCGGGGCCCGCTTCCCGCAAGCCGCCGAGCTTGTGCTGGGCCAGGGAATAGATGCGCGGGCTCATGGTGCGGTAGATGTACAGCCCCAGCGACAGCAGCACGCCGGTGATGATGCCCGTCTCGAGATGCGGCGCATAGGCCAGCGTCAGCACGAAGGTGGTCAGCGCCACGATGCCGTCGTGCTTCTGCGCTTTCCAGGCATGCACCAGCGGCTTGATGCGCACCAGCCCGCCGACCGCCATGATGATGATGATGGCCAAGGTCGGCTGCGGCAGGTGATAAAGAAGCGGCGTCAGCAGCAGCAGCGTCAGCCCGACGGTGGTTCCGGAGACCACCGCGGAGAAGCCGGTGACGGCGCCGGCCTCGGCATTGACCGCCGTACGGGAAAACGAACCGGCAACGGCGTACCCCTGAAAGCAACTCGCCGTGATGTTGCCGAGACCCTGGCCGATCAATTCCTGATTGGCGTCGAGGCGCTGCCGCGTCTGCACCGCCATGGCCTTGGCCACGGAAATCGCCTCCATGAAGCCGATCAGCGCGATGGTGACGGCGATGCCGAGCAGTTGCGTGATCGTGGAAAAATCCAGGTGCGGCGCCTCGAACGAGGGCAATCCCCGGGGAATGGCGCCCACCACCTGGCCGCCGGCTTGCTCGAACCCGATGACCCAGGACACCAGCGTGGTGGCGGCCACGGCGATGAGCACGTTCGGCAGTTTCGCGTAGTAGCGCTTGACCGCCACGATCACCACCAGCGCCAGCAGAGTGATGCTGATGGTCGGCCAATGCGGCGACTCGACCGCCAGCAGCACCGACTGCCAGACGGTCTCGTAGTGGTGTTCGGTCGGACCCGGTTCGACGCCGAACAACTTGCCGAGTTGCGAGGTGGCGATGATGATGGCGGCGGCGGCGGTAAAGCCCAACACCACCGGGTGCGACAGAAAGGCGATCAGGAATCCAAGGCGGATGACGCCGAGAATCAACTGCACCACCCCCACCAGCAGTGCCAGCGTGACGGCGTAGCTGAGATAGGCCGCCGGATTGTCCGCCGCCAGAGGCCCGAGTGCGGAAGCGGTCATCAGCGACACCACCGCCACCGGGCCGGTGGCGAGTTGCCGCGACGAGCCGAAGAAGGAGGCAATGGCAACCGGCAGAAACGACGCGTACAGGCCGTAGTGGGGCGGCAGGCCGGCAAGTTGCGCGTAGGCCATGGATTGCGGGACGAGCACCAGTGCCACGGTGACTCCGGCGGTGATGTCGGCCCGGCGCACGCTGGGGCGCCGGAGTTCGCCCATCCAATCCGTGAACGGCGTGAAATTACCGAGCAGCTCCCGGGCAAACTGCATCGAGCGATGTAGGGCAGGGCCTGCCACGGTGCGTTATCACACTGTATTGCAAAGGAAAACTCATCGTAGCACAGGTGTGAGCGGTTACCGGGGAGCTAAACTCGGAATCGTCCGCTACCGGCCATTGGGCACCGGGCTCACGAACCGCCAGTGCGACCGTCGGGAAACGGGATGCGACGACTCGATGTCCGGCGGGGCAGCGGCTCAGCTCGACGCAATGGCGGTGTACGGGCGCCACTTGAGGTAATCGACAACCTGGCCTGCGAACAAGTGGGCGAGGCGCGTTGCCGGATGGCAACGCCAACGAGTCGCTCCGCAATCCGGGCAGGTCGTTCTAAAATGCCACCCGTCTATCCACATGAGCGCCGCTCGAGGGTTCCAGAGGTGGCAACCGCACCAGACAGCCCGACCGACACCCGTGCACCGCTTATGCCCTGGCCATGGCGCAGGGCGCTGTCCGGGCAGCGGGTTGCGGCGGCGGGCCTGCGCCCCCGCGCCGGTACGGAACCCGGCCTTGTGCAGGCGCTCGCTCCGGTCAATGCCCTGTTGCGGCAGGGCGGCGGGGACATGCTCCCCATTCGGTTCCAGGTTGCACAACCGCACACCGCCCCGCCCGCCCTGGGTGATGACGAAAGCTACCGGCTGCAGATCGCACCGCAGGGCGTGACCGTGCGGGCGCGGCGCCTCTGCGGGGCCAGGCATGCGTTGACCACGCTGAGGCAACTGGCGGCGCATTGCCGGGAACTTCCCGTGGGACGGATCGAAGACAGGCCCCGGTTCGCCTGGCGCGGATTGATGCTGGATGTCGCCCGGCGCTTTCTGAGCCCGGCCGCGCTACGCGACGTCATCGAGGTGATGGCGTTCTACAAGCTCAATGTGCTGCACCTGCACCTGAGCGACGATCAGGGCTTCCGCTTCGGCAGCGATGCCTACCCGCGTCTCGCCAGCGCCGACAGCTACAGCGGCAGCCAGCTAAGGGAACTGGTCGATGCGGCGGCGCGGCGTGGCATTCGCGTGGTTCCGGAACTGGATATGCCCGGCCATGTGACCAGTTGGCTTGCCGCCTATCCGGGCTGGGCGCCGCGCCGGGCGCGGAATGCGGGGCGCGACGGGTTGCCCGGTGCGCGGTCCCGGGCACCGGGGGAGGCGGGCCGGGCCTTTGCGACGAGCAGGCGATTCGGGCCGCATCCAGCGGTGCTGAATGTCGCGGACGAAGCCGTCTACGCGGTCATCGACAGTCTGCTCGAAGAACTGGCCTCGGTGTTCCCCGATACCTATGTGCACATCGGCGGCGACGAGGTGCTGCCCGGTTGGTGGGAACAGAGCACCGAAGTCCGTTCCTTCATGAGGCGCCACGGCCTGGCCGATGCGGTGGCGCTGCAGGCGCACTTCAATGCGCGGGTTGCGGCGATGGCGGCGCGCCACGGCAAGCAGACGGTCGGCTGGGACGAAGTGCTCAATGGAGGTGCGCCGGGCGGCATGGCCGTGCAGGCCTGGCGCGGTGCAACCGCGCAACACCGGGCGCTCGCGGCGGGCCATGCGTGCATCGAGTCGTCGGGCTACTATCTCGATCTGAACTTTCCGGCCGACGTGCACCACGCCTGGAATCCCGGCGCGCCGCTCGGCGAGTTGCTGGAACGGGAGGACGCGCTGCTGGCCGACCCCCGGTTCCGGCATGTCGCTGACGGCATGCGCTGGGCGCACCGGTGGCGCGATACCGAATCGGGCACGGCGTCGGCCGCATCCGACGGCTCGGAGGAAATCGGCGCGACAGCGGGCCGCCTGCTCGGCGGCGAGGCCTGCCTGTGGTCGGAACTGGTGGACGAGCGGCTGCTGCCGGTGCGGTTGTGGTCGCGCATGCCGGCCATCGCCGAGCGCCTGTGGTCGCTGCAGGCGCCGCCGGAGAATGTCGCCGGTCGCCTGCAGGCTTCGCTCGACCGGCAGGCGGCCTGCGGACTTGTCGATGTGCGGCAGACCAGCCGCAGGCTCCTGCTGGAATTCGGCGTACGGGAGGCGCAACTCGATGCGGTCGAACTGCTGGAACCTGTCAAGTGGTACGGGCGGCTGCTGGGCGAGGTGGCGTTGCGTGCCAGAATCGAAGGTTCGCAAATGCCCATGGCGCGACCCTACCGCGCCGACACCCCGCTCGACCGGCCGGTCGATGCGCTGCTGCCGGAGAGCTTTGCCGCGCGACGCTTTGCCCGGCTGCTGCGCGGCGACCAGACGGCACTGCGCCGGGAGTGCGGCCGTCTGGCGTCAGTCTGCGAAACCGGGAATTTCGTAGAGGATCTGGAAGCTGCGATGGAGCGGCTGGCCGGCGTGCTGGCGGCGGTGCTCGATGTGCTGCACGGCCGCATCGATGAATCGGCGGCACTCGATGCCGTGACGGCCGCGGCGGAACCCGCCGGCGAGTACATCGTTGCCATTGCGCCCGCGGTACTCGCCTGGCTGAGGGCCCGATGAACGCGCCTGCCGTGCTTGCCGAGGCCTGGCAGGTCGACGGTGAGGTGGTGCCGCACGGCAAAGGCATCATCAACGACACGTTTCTGGTTCGGGGCAGCGGCGATCCCCTGGTTCTGCAGCGTGTCAGCCGCGCCGTATTCCGGGATGTGGAACGGCTCATGGAGAACGTCGCCCGGGTGGCCGCGCACCTTTGCGCCAGGCAGCCGCGCTGGACACCGTCCCTGGTGCCGACCGTCGCGGGCGAAAGTTTTGCCCGGGACGGCGGGGAGGTATGGCGGCTTTGGACCTATCTTCCCGGGGCCAGCGCCCTGCAACGCATCGAGTCGGACCAACAGGCACACACCGCCGGCCGCGGCTTCGGCCGCACCTACCGCTGGCTGCAGGATCTAGAGGGCCCGAAGCTCGAGGACAGCATCCCCGGTTTTCTGCAACTCGACCACTACCTGGAGGAATTCGACCGCTGTGCCGGCGCTCCTGCCGAACTGGCCCAGGCGGTGGATTCCAGGCGCGCGCTTGCCGGCAGGTTCCGGGCGCGCACCGGGTACATTCATGGCGACTGCCGGGTGGAACACCTGGTGCTGAACGATGCCGGGGAAGCGGCCGGCGTGCTCGACCTGGACACCGTCATGTGGGGCAACTGGGCGTGGGAGTTCGGCGACCTGGTGCGGTCGATGTCGGGTGACCGGCCCCTCGCATCGCGATTCGAGGCGGCGGCGCGGGGCTATCTGCATGAATCCGGGGTCGCCGCCAGCGCCGAAGACCTGGCGCTGGCGCCGTGCTACACCACCTTCATGCTCGCGGTGCGGTTTCTAACCGACCACCTGCAGGGAGACCACTATTTCAAGACCGCCAGGCGCGGTGAGAACCTGGACCGGGCCAGGGCGCAGTTGCGCCTGCTGGAAGCCATGGAGTCGCTGCGGCCGGAGCTGCTGCAACGCGCCCGAAACCTGCTGGGCCGGCCCGAGATGCAGTCGCTGTAGAATCCTTGAGCGGCCTTGATGTGTACAGATGAGTTGCATTCTGGAACAACGTATGCAAGTTGCGGAGCAACTTGATTGCCTCGCCGCCAGGCGAGGCGCCTAGAATCCTT
>CAZNFI010000111.1:0-10353 GCA_964572185.1 uncultured Pseudomonadales bacterium | reverse complement strand
AACGCTAGGCGCCTCGCCTGGCGGCGAGGCGATCGAGAATGCTCACGCATTCTCCCAACGGCGTTATGAAACTTTGCTCAACTGTCAAGACGGGGCATCCTCAAGAACGCTAGGGCACGGAACAGGCCAGTACGCGGGAGATCTGGCAGAGGTCGCGGCCGCTCTCTTCACGCCACTGGTTGAATGCCGCCTGGGCGGCGGCAAGGTCGCGTTTGCTGGTGGGTTCCTTGTCCACCACGTCGAGTTGCACCAGGGCCTTGACCACGTCTCTCGAGAACATGGGCGTGTCCTTGCCGATGAATCGCAGGAAGAACGCCCCGGTACGTCCGCCGAGGCGTTCGCCGCGACGCTTGAGGTCGGCCCACAGGCCGAAGACATCGTCGAGGGGCCAGTCGGCGAGGTAGTTTCCGAAGGACCCGTGTTTTTCGCGAATCTCGAGGACGAAGGCGGCATTGCTGCGCACGGCCTGAATCTTGCGGGCATTGCGGATGATGCGTTCATCCATCGACAGCGCTTCCAGTTCCTCGTCGGACAACATGGCGCAACGGGTAACGTCGAATCCGTGGAAAGCGGTTTCAAAATTGGGCCACTTGGCTTCCACGATCTTCCAGACGAACCCCGACCGGAAGATGCACTTGGTCATCTCGGAGAGCGCCCGGTCGTCCGGCAGGCGCCGCAGTTGCCCGTCGCTCAGTGCCGGGGGCAGCAGTTCCTCGAGGGCCGCCCGCCCCCCCTTGCGCTCGGCCGCACGCTGAAAGATGCTATCGAAACTGTCCACGGATACCGTCCACGATTCGAGTGAGCATGATCGATGTTGTCGACAAAGAGCGTCAAGCGCTCGACCCGAAACTGCGCGAAATGCTCGACCGGCAACAAGAGGAAGCCAGGGATTTCATCTATTGCGGCACCTGTTCCGCGGTGATCGGCCGCATCGCCGACCGCATCGAGGTCAATGGCAGCCACGACCACCAGTTCACCAACCCCTACGGCTTCCTGTTCCACGTCGGTTGTTACCAGGATGCGCTCGGCTGCAGCATTGCCGGTACGCCGGAAGCGGCCGATACCTGGTTCATGGGCTTTCAGTGGCGCATCGCCTCCTGTGCCGAGTGTCAGCGGCACCTCGGCTGGTATTTCGACCGCATCGGCCCGGGTGCGCAGGACGAGTTTTTCTACGGTTTGATACTGGACAGGATTCAACATGAGTGAGGCAGCGACCCGGATCGATGCGGGCAACTACCGGACCCTTACCTTCGACTGCTACGGCACGCTGATCGACTGGGAAACCGGCATCCTCGGCTACATCAAGCCCCTGCTCGAGAGTTACGACGTGCACGTGATCGACGAGTTCGTGCTGGAGTGTTTCAGCCGCTACGAACCGTCTGCCCAGGACCAAGGCGGCTCCTATCGAACCGTGCTCGCCAGCGTGCTGCAGCGTTTCGGCGAGCGCCTGGCGTTCACGCCCAAGCAGGCCGATCTCGACGGCATCGCCGCCAGTATCGAGCATTGGCCGCCGTTTTCCGACACGGTAGGGGCTCTGCGCGCCCTCGCCGAGCGTTTTGAACTGGCCATCGTATCGAACATCGACGACGACCTGTTCGCCCTGTCGGCCAGGCTCCTTGAAGTGCCGTTCACCCACGTCGTCACCGCGGAACAGGTCGGCGCCTACAAACCTGCACCGGAAATGTTCGCAACCGCGCTCGCGCGCGTACAGGCACCCGTGCTGCACGTCGCCCAGAGCCGCTTCCACGACATCGTGCCCGCCACCGCCGCCGGCCTGGACACCGTGTGGATCAACCGGCCGTCGCTCGGGGCCGCCATGCCTGTGCAAGCGCAACCAACCTGGCAATTCAGCAGCATGGCGGAGTTTGCCGACGCCATCTGCTGACGGGGCTGTAGCGCAACGCGGTATCAGAACTGCGCGACAGGCAGTTGCGCAATAGGGCTTACTGCGCAACTTTCGCAAGCCGCAACGGTCAGGAACGCGAGCCCGTGATTCAGCGTCAGTTGAGCCAGATCGAAGCGCTCGTCCACCGCCAGCCGGAGGGCATCGCCGCGGCGGCCAATTCCGGAAGCGCCGGCAAGTCCGGGCTGAACGGTGACCGTCGAGGCGGGCCGGGCCATGCACTGCGTTCGCGGCCGGCTTGGTGCGCAGCGGGGGCTGCGGTTAGCATGGGTCATGGCGCGCACCACCTTCGAGATCAGCAAGGAAGCCCTGCACTTCGCGGCGGCGCATTTCACCATCTTCTCGGCCACCGAGCGGGAGAACCTGCACGGCCACAATTTTCGGGTTGCCGTGGAGGTCGATGCGGAGGTCGGCGGCGACGGGCTCGCCTTCGACTACAACCTGGTCAAGACCAGCCTGAAGGCGCTGTGCGACGAACTGGACGAGCGCACCCTGTTGCCCGCCCTGTCGCCACACCTGGCCATCACCGAGGAAGACAGCTACACGGTCGCCCATTTCAACGGCGAACGCCTGCCCTTCCTGCAACGGGACGTTCTGACCCTGCCGGTCGGCAACATCACGGTTGAAGCGCTCGCACAGTGGTTCGGGGACGAATTGCTCGGTAACCCAGTGGTCGGCTCACTGCCCATCGGCTCGCTGACGGTCAGGGTTTCGTCCGGGCCCGGCCAATGGGCCCGCGCCACCCTCACTCCCGGTTCAATCGAAGCGGCGCGGAACCGGGAGAACCAGTCGGAAACCTCCGGCCTGGCCCACGACGCGGGAGACGGCCACCAATGAACTACCTGATCATCACCGGCGCCAGCGCCGGCATCGGCCTGCACACGGCGCAGCGATTCCTGGATGCCGGCTTCGCTGTCGTCAACCTGTCGCGCCGCCCCTGCCCGCTCGATGGCGTCGAGCACATCCGCTGCGACCTGGCCGACCCCGGGCAACTCGACGGAGTCGGCGAACGCCTGCAATCGATCATCGACAACGCGCAGCAGGCGGTGCTTGTCCACAACGCCTCGAGGCTGGTCAACGACAGCGCCGCCAATACATCGGGCGACAGCCTGCGGCAGACGCTGGAAATCAACCTGGTCGCTCCCAACACCCTGAACGGCCTGGCGATTCCACGCATGCAGCCCGGCTCCTCGATTCTCTACGTCGGCTCCACCCTCGGCGAGAAGGCGGTGCCGAACAGCTTTTCCTATGCCGTCTCCAAGCACGGCCTGATCGGCATGATGCGCGCCACCTGCCAGGACCTGGCCGGGCTCGGCATCCACACCGCCTGCATCTGCCCGGGGTTCACCGACACGGAAATGCTGCGCGCCCACGTACCCGAGGAAGCCATGCAAGCGGTACGCGGCATGTCGGCCTACAACCGCCTGATCGAGCCCGGCGAGATCGCGGAGACGCTGTATTGGGCGGCCGGCAATCCCGTAATCAACGGCGCCGTGATCCACGCCAATCTCGGCCAGGTTGAAAGCTGAACCGCGGCGCCCGGGCTACTCGTAGACGATCTCTTCGGTTCCCTTCAGCCCCAGGTACGGGCGCAGCCAGCGCAGCAGCAGGTAGATGGGGCCGGTGTCCAGTGCGGCCACGCTCAGTTTGAAGACATAGCCCGAGGCGATGAAGACGAGCAGCTGCGGCCACAGCGGTTCCTCCGCCGTCAACGGCAGCGCGTTGGCATAGAAGTGAGTGATGAGCACCACCGCCGTGGTGTCGATCAACTGGCTGGTCATGGTCGAGGCGTTGTTGCGCAGCCACAGGTGGCGGCCACGGGTCAGCTTCTTCCAGAAGTGGAACAGGCGCACATCGCAGAACTGGGCCGCCATGTAGGCGATCATCGATGCGGCCACGGCACCGAAGGCAAGCTGCTTGACCTCATAGAAAACCGGCAGGCGCCCCGCCTCGTCGAGCGCCGGCAGTCCGGTGGCCGCATCGACCGGTTCAAAGCCCGGCAGCGCGCCGCCGAGCCAAAGCAGGAACACCACCCAGCCATTGAGCATCAGGCCCACCCAAACCATGTCCCGGGCACGCTTCTCGCCATACAGTTCGCTGATCAGGTCGGTGCAAAGAAACGTCAGCGGGTAGGGCAGCACGCCGACGGCCACAACCATGGGAATCGTAACCCCGAACACCGTGAACGACAGGTCGAGGAAGCGGCTGATGCCCAATACGTTGAGTAGCGCCAGGGTGCCGAGAAAGAACCCGGAAAGCACCAGGAATACGCGCTGCCGCCGCTTCCGGTAATCGGGGCCGTGTGCGGTGTGGGCATTCCGGTCCGCCATCGGAGCTGTCGTTTCGCTGGTTTCGTTCATAACAGGCGTGCCACTTCCGCCATCGATTCGCGCAGGCGCCGCTCTTCGACACCGCCGATGCGCAGCCGGGTGATCACCATGTGTGTCGTGCCGAGCGCCTCACGATACTCAACCAGCTTTTCCGCGACGAACCCGCGCTCGCCGACCACTGCCCAGTCGTCCACATCGACACCGTCTTCCCGCCGCGGCCGCCCGGCGGCGCCGACCCGGGTTTTCAACGCCTGAACCTCGCGCCGGTTCCGGCCGACAAAGACTGTGCGCATGATCGGCCGTACCGGCACCGGCCCGTGACCGGCCGCCCGGGCTGCATCCGCATGCAGGTCGAAATTGGCGCGCAGATCGTCCAGCGTCTCCATGGGCGAGGCGAGATAGGGCAAGCCCAGCCGACCGGCCTGGGCCAGTGCCTTTGGGCCGAACGCGGCGACCCAGATCGGTGGATGCGGCTGCTGTAGGGGACGCGGGTCGAGCACTACCGGTTCGACGGCTGCGTTGGCGCGCACTGCCTCGCCCTGCCAGGCGCGTACCATGATGTCCAGATTGCGCTCGAACAGGCGGCGCTTTTCCTTCGGCTCGACATCGAAGGCGCGCAACATGGCGCCGGCATAGCCGCGCCCTACCCCGAGCAGCACGCGCCCGTTCGACAGCCGGTCGAGCACCGCGACCTGCTCGGCCGCCTGCAGCGGATTGCGCAGCGGCACCAGGTACGAGGTGGTGGCAAGCCGCAGTCGTTGCGTGGCGCCCGCCACCGCGGCAAGCAGCATCAGCGGATCGGGAATTGCTTCCTCGATGAAGTGGCTTTCCGGCAGCCAGAACGACTCGTAGCCCACCGACTCGGCGATCTGCGCCTGCCGCGCCAGGGAGGCGGCCGAGCGGTTGCCGAAGTTCCAGGGGGTAAGGCCAAGATGCATGCTCAGGTTCGCCCGGCCATTCCCGCAGCCCGCCATTGGCGCCGGCCGACTGCTGCGTGCACAGGGCAATGCATGCCGTGACACCGGGTCACGGGGCCGCATGCTCACCGCTGAATCCCTGTGCCCGCAGAATGGCGCGCATGCTGGCCAGCACCGCCGCCGCATGACGGCGCAGCGCAAACTCGGCGTACAGCGGATCGTCTCTCAGCAGCACGCAGCGTTCCACCTGCCCGCAGGGAAAGCGGGCGCCCTGCCCGAAGTTGTTGCCTGCCGGCCCGTAGGAACCGAAGCGGCCCGGATTCTCGTGCGGAGTCCAGAACACCTCCCAGCTAACCGGCAGGCCCGTTATCGGCGCCTGCACGGCCGCCAGGGTGTCCCGCGCTGCCGTTTCCAGCACGGCATGGTAGCTCGGTCCGGTCGCCATGGCGGCTGCACAACTGTCTTCCACCAGCCGTGCCACACCCGCCTCGTCGACCGGGTAACGGTCGAAACGGTCCCGGAAAGCAAAACGCCACCAGCGGGTCGCGTACACCGGCACCGCATGGGGCGGGGAGGTCACCTCCTGAACATAGCCGACTACCCGCCCGAGATCGCGGTAGCGGTCGTTGTCCACCTGTGCGGCCTCGATGCGTTGCACCACTTCGTTGAAGTGTTTGTGAAACCGGGTGTCGATCACCCACAGGATGTCCCGGTCGCCCACGCCGCTGCGGTCGTAGTAGTTCCAGCGGAACATGCGCACGAACAGGTTGGCGTCGGCCTGGCGTGTATTGGCCTTGGCAATGATGCGCACCTGCAGTGCATTGAGTTCGGGAACTTCCGTGTCGGCCAGGCAGCGGCTGAGTTGCTTGGCGGCGATGAAGGTGAGTTTCTGGTGAATCGCCGGCTCGTAGGCCAGGCTGGGGGCAGACGCAACGGTCAGCAGCAGTATCGGCAGCAAGCGCGCGCAACCGGTGGCCGCCGGGCGGGTTGGCGCGCGTCTGGGGGATGTCGGGTTGGGCTGTGCCGGGTTGAACGACGTGCGGTCGGGCGATGCAGGGGGGGTGTGCGGTACCGGCGCCCGGCACGCTGAGCGGGCTTGTTGTGATCTGCAATACACGCCGTCCGTGTCCTTCGAATTCGTCCCCATTCACTCGATTCCGGTGCCGCACGGGAACTGCATGCCTGCAGCTCGCCAAGCTCACTGGCGGCAACGAGCAAGATAGTAATCCCTGTGGCCGTTTGGCACACTCAAGAACTTTCGTTCCTGAAGAACACCGACCGGGAGGCACAGTGAAAGCTGCCGTACTGCGCGAAGTCAACAAACCCATGGAAATTGAAGAGATCCAGCACGGCGACCCGGGGCCGCGGGAAGTGCTGGTACGGGCGGTGGCCACCGGCGTGTGCCACTCCGACCTGCATTTCCAGGACGGTGCCTATCCCCACCCGTTGCCCGCGGTACTCGGGCACGAATCCGCGGGCGTGGTGGAAGCGGTGGGCAGCATGGTGTCTTACGTCAAGCCCGGCGACCACGTCATCACCTGCCTGTCGGCCTTCTGCGGGCATTGCGAGCATTGCCTGACCGGTCACATGGCGCTGTGCATGGAACCGGAACTGCAACGGTCGCCCGAAGAACCGCCGCGCCTGACGCGCAATGGCGAAAGCATCGCGCAGTTCCTCAACCTGTCCTCCTATGCCGAGTACATGCTGGTCCACGAACACGCTCTGGCCAGAATTCAGCAGGACATGCCGCTCGACCGGGCCGCGCTGATCGGCTGCGCGGTGACCACGGGCCTGGGTTCCGTCATTCATACGGCCGCCGTGGAACCCGGCGCCACGGTTGCGGTGATCGGCTGCGGTGGCGTGGGCCTGTCAGCCATCAACGGCGCCGAGATTGCCGGTGCCGGACGCATCATCGCCATAGACCAGGTACCCGCCAAGCTCGACCTGGCGCTGGAGTTCGGGGCAACCGATGTGGTGAACGCCGCCGAAGTCGACCCGATCGGCACCGTGCGGGAGCTCACCGGTGGCGGCGTGCACTATTCCTTCGAAGCGATCGGGCTGGCCAAGACTGCCCAGCAGGCATTCAAGATGGTTCGCCGCGGCGGCACCGCGACCATCATCGGCATGATTCCGCTCGGTACCATGGTGGAGATTCACGGGCCGGAGTTTCTGGCCGAGAAGAAGCTGCAGGGTTCCAACATGGGTTCCAACCGGTTTCGGGTGGACATGCCGCGGTTCATCGAGTTCTACCTGCAGGGCAGGCTGCACCTCGACAAGCTGATTTCCGGGCGCATCCGGCTCGACCAGATCAATGATGCCTTCGATCAGCTTCGGGCCGGTGAAGTGGCGCGCAATGTCATCCTGTTCGACTGATCGGGCGATACCCTTCGCGCATTGAGCAAGCCGTTTTCCTGACGTTCGGCAGACTCACCCCTGGCAGGCGCGTCAGCGGATGGCGATGTATCCGAACCGGCCGGACCGGTACACGCGCAGCAGCAGTTGTTCCGTACCGAGCCCCGAGGTCTCGCGCAGGTTGCGCAGGTTGCGCACCGTCTGGCGATTGGCGGCGACGATCACATCCCCTGGCCGCAGCCCCGCCTGGGCGGCCTTGCTTTCAGGCTCCACGCCGGTGACCAGCACGCCGGCGCCCACTTCCTCCTGATCGCGGAAGTTCTGCAGTTCGGTGCCCGACAGGCGCCGGTCGATGCGTGCGCCGCGCACCTTCTCGAGGTCGTCGTCCTTGATCTGCATGGCCACTTCGATGGCATCGCCGTCACGAAGCACCTCGAATTCCACCTCGTCGCCGATGAAGATGATCGCTGTCTGGCTCTTGAATTCCTCGACGTTGCTCACCTCGCGCTCGCGCACCCGGGTGATGATGTCGCCAGCCTCGATGCCGGCCGTTTCGGCGGAACTCTCCGGCATCACCTCGACCACCAGCACGCCTTCGCGAAAGTCGACATTGAACGCCTCGGCCAGCTCCGGAGACAGATCCTGGACCACGATGCCGAGGTGACCGCGACGCACTTCCCCGTGGGCGATGAGTTGGCTCATGACGGCCTGCACCATGTTCGAGGGAATGGCAAAGCCAATGCCTACATTGCCCCCGGCCGGCGTGAAGATGGCGGTGTTGATGCCGACCAGGCGACCGTTGAGATCCACCAGCGCGCCGCCGGAGTTGCCGGGGTTGATGGAGGCATCGGTCTGGATGAAGTCTTCGTAGCCTTCGATGCCGAGACCGCTGCGGCCGAGCGCGCTGATGATGCCGCTGGTCACTGTCTGGCTGAGGCCGAAGGGGTTGCCGATGGCCACGACAAAGTCGCCCACGCGCAGCTCGCCGGAATTGGCAAAGCCGATTTCGGCCAGTTTGTCCGGGTCGACCTTGAGCACCGCCAGGTCGACCTGTGGGTCGCTGCCGACCAGGGTCGCTTCGAGCAGGCGGCCGTCCGCCAGGGTCACATCGATATTGTCGGCGCGCTGCACGACATGATTGTTGGTGACGATGTAGCCGTTTTCCGCATCCACCACCACGCCGCTGCCGGCGCTGCGCGTCTGCCGGTAGCGCTGCCGGTCGGGAACGTTGAAGAAACGCCGGAAGAACGGGTCTTCGAACAGCGGATTGCGGACCGGCACCGTGGTGGACGTGGCGATATTGACCACCGCCGGGTTGACCCGTTCGAGCATGGGCGCGAGCGTCGGCAACTGCTGGCCGCCGGGCAGTTCCATGGGCAGGGCCGCCTGCGCCGGCCAGGCCATCGCCGCGGCAAGCAATCCGGCGGGCACCACGTTTCGCAGATTCAACAACGCTTCAACTCCCTGGTTTCAACTCGACACACTTGCGCCACTTTCTGGCTTGACCCTCTTTTTCGCGAGCCAGGTTGTCATTGCGGCCGGGGTTGCACCCGCCAACCGCGGTCTCCCCGGCCGGGGCGATGCCAGTCAGCACCTGTCTGGCGTCCGCCATGAACCGTCGGTACTTTGGAGCGGGAAACGGGACTCGAACCCGCGACAGCTTGCTTGGGAAGCAAGGGCTCTACCAACTGAGCTATTCCCGCTGAGGGTAAACTGTTTCGCTCCGCCAGGCCGGCTCGTCCCGCCCGACCGGAACTCTTACATTCTAGCCGCCAATCGCAGCCGATGTCCCGCCCCTAGTGTCCTCTCGGTGCTTCGCCGGACTTTTGCCACGGGCTGCCGGACGGCATCCGCGACTATCTGCCGCGCGTCAGCGTGCCGGGCCCGACGCAGGCGTTACGCCAGCCAGCACCGTCCGGAACACCTCGGTGTCGACGTTACCCCCGGTGAGCACCGCAGCCACCCGTTTGCCGCCATGCCGGTCCCGCTCCTGCATCAGGCCGGCAAAGGCCGCGGCACCGGCGCCTTCGGCAACATTGTGCGTATCGCAAAAAAGGGTTCGCATGGCCTCGGCGATCTCATCCTCGGTGACCTGCACGATGCGGGCCGCACCGGCACGAATGATCGCCAGGGGCTCCGGCATGGCGACACGGCAGGCCATGCCATCGGCGAAGGTTTCGGCCGTATTGGTCTCCACGACTTTGCCCGCGGCCACGCTCAGCGCCATCGCCGGCGCCTCGGCCGACACGACGCCGACGATCTCCGTGCGCAACCCCAGCAGGTCGCGCGTCTCAATCAGGCCGCAAATTCCGGAGCCCATGCCGATGGGCACATAGACCGTGCCGAGACCGTCGACCGCGCGGAACAACTCCAGCGCATAGGTGGCCACGCCGCGCACCAGCGCCGGGTGAAACGACGGGGCGAACAGCAGGTCGCCGGCCTGTGCCCGGCGCTCGGCCTCCACCCGCGCCACATCGAAATCACGGCCGTGGGTGACCACGTCGGCGCCCCACCCCAGCATGGCCGCGTTCTTCTCCACGCTGTTGCCCTCGGGCACCAGAACGGTGACCGGCACGCCATATCGGCGCGCCGCAAACGGGATGCTCTGCCCGTGGTTGCCCCGGGTAGCCGTCACCATGCCCCGCGGCAGCCGGCCGGTGCGCTGCAACTCGTCGAGATACACCAGGCCGCCGCGAACCTTGAAGGCACCGATGGGCGTATGGTTCTCGTGCTTCAGCCACACCTCGCAGCCGGCACGCCGGCACAGGCCCGGCCAGCGATACACCGGCGTCGGCGTCATGTGGGCGGCCACCAGGGCCTGTGCCTGTTGCAGTTGTTCAAGAGTGAACAT
>CAZNFI010000110.1:0-10369 GCA_964572185.1 uncultured Pseudomonadales bacterium | reverse complement strand
CGTCGAGCACGCGGCGCGAGCACAGCCAGTGACTTGGCCGCTATTGACGGCCGCAGCAGTCTGTCCACGTACAGGTCGGGCTATAGCCCCAGCCGGCGAGCGGTTTCCTCCACGAACCGCACCGCGTCCCCGGCTGCGCTGCCGCTCGAATCGAGGCGCCCGGGCAAGAGCGCCAGGCGCGATACCCCCAAGTCTTCGTACCGTTTCAGGAGATCGCGGTCCACCGGCCCGGGCGGGGTGATGGTGATCTCGAGTTCGCCGAGTTCCACCGGCCGTTGCACGTTAGCGGCGGCCTGCTGCAATCCTGCGATGGACGCGGCGGCGGCTTCCACAGTCTGCGCAAAGCCGTACCAGCCGTTGCCCTGGCGTACCGCTCGCCGATAGGCGGGCGGCGACATGCCGCCGATTACGATGGGCGGATGCGGCCGCTGCACCGGCATCGGCTTCTGCTGAACGCCTGCGATGCGCGTGAAACGCCCTTCGAATGCGGGCCGGTCCTGGGTCCAGAGCGTGCGAATGGCTTCGATGTGCTCGCTCACCCGGGCGCCGCGCTCGGCGTAGGGCACGCCGATCACGTCGAACTCCCGCTGCACGTAGCCCACACCCACGCCGAAGATGAGGCGTCCCTTGGACAGGCGGTCGATACCGGCCAGTTCCTTGGCCAGCACCACCGGGTTGCGCTGGGCGAGCAGGATGATTCCGGAGGCAATGCGCAGGCGCTGCGTCACCGCCGCCGCAAAGCTCAGCGCCGCCACCGTGTCGAGCATCGGGAAATCGGGCGGCACGGGCGACGGCGGTTGCTGGGGATCGGCCAGCACCACGTGCTCGCCGGTCCAGGCCGACTCGAAGCCGGCGTCCTCCATGGCCCGCAGGGCGCGCTCCATCGCATCCGGGTCGGCAAGCGGCCCATTGTTGAAACCGAAGAATCCCACTTTCATCGCAGTCGCTTCCCGTCAATTCGCCAGCGCGTGATTCTAACCCGCATCCGTTGCCGACTCTTGTTGCAAGAGCGTCGAGGCGCCGCCGGGGTTGCGATTGCAGGGCGATCGAGCCCGCATCCCGGACGTGCCTGCGTTATCCTGCGCCGAGCACCAGCAGCGAGCGCCCGGGTCGTTCCAGCAGTCACTGCCGGGCGCCTGCTGCTGCGACAACCCTGAATGGCAGGCGGAGGCCCACCATGATCGACAGGATTCTGGCCGGGGGAGAGATCTTCGACGGTTCGGGCGGCGAGGCGGTCAACGCCGATATCGGCATTCGAGACGGGCGCATCGAGTGCATCGGCGATCTGTCGGAACAGCAGGCCGCCGAGCGTATCGAACTCGACGGTCTCGCCGTGTGCCCCGGATTCATCGACATGCACACGCACTCCGACTTCACGCTGCTGGTCAACGGGCGGGCGGAAAGCCAGGTGCATCAGGGCGTCACCACCGAGGTGGTCGGGCAGTGCGGCCACAGTTGCGCGCCGGTCGCCCGCGCGGCCGATGCCAGGCACGGCGCGGTCGGCTATTCCGAAGACTGCGGTGTCGACATGGGCTGGAGGAGTTTCGGCGAGTACCTCGAACGCCTGGAAGCCGCCGCACCGGGAGTCAACGTGGCGGCGTTCGTCGGGCACGGCGCCATACACCGGGCCGTGATGGGCAACCAACTGCGTACGCCGGCCATCGACGAGACGCGGCGCATGGCCGAGCTGCTTGCCGAAGCGTTCGACCAGGGCGCCTACGGCTTCTCCACCGGTCTGGAGTACTGGCCGGGCAGCATCTGCGCGCCCGAGCACATCGTGCCGCTGTGCGCGGTGGCGGCGCGCCGCGACCGGCTGTACGCAACGCATGTGCGCAATCGCGACGCCTACTATGACCTCGGGTTCACCGAAGCGCTGAGTACCGCGCGCAATGCCTCGGCGCGCCTGCAGATATCCCATATCCAGCCCAAGTACGGCGCCCCGGCGCACGCCATGCAACACAGCCTCGAGATGGTCGAAGCCGCCCGCCGGCAGGGCGTGGACGTGGCCTTCGATGTCATCCCCCACGACTGGAGCCACACGCTGATCATGGCAATTCTCCCTGCCTGGGCGCAGGAGGGCGGCGTTCGCGCAATCCTCGAGCGTCTGAAGAACCCCGAAACCCGCGAGCGGATGAAACAGAACCCCCGGCACATGTGGCAACTCGTCACCGACGAACGCTGGGAGGCCATCGCGCTGCTGAACAGCGAGGAGAATCCGCACCTGGTCGGGGAGACCTTCGCCGACATAGGCCGCATGCGCAACACCTCCCCGTTCGATGCCGCGCTCGACCTGATCGAGGAAGAAGGCGAGCGCATGGGCGGCCTGTTGTGGACCTCGCACAGTTTCAGCGAGGACGACATAGAGCTTTGCCTGAGCCAGCCCGACTGCGCGGTGATCTCCGACACCCTGGCGCTGGCGCCCTACGGCGCGCTGGAAAAATACGTCGGATCGGTGTCGGGATACGGTTGGGCGGCCCGTTTCCTGCAGCACTATGTTCGCGATCGCGGCGTGCTGTCGCTGGCGGACGGCATTCGCCGCATCACTTCCCTGCCGGCCGAGCGCCTGGGATTGCCCGATCGCGGGCAGCTGAAGCCCGGCCTGGCCGCCGACATCACCGTGTTCGACAAGGCGGCAATCCGCAGCCGCTGCACGATCAAGGCTCCCCGCACCTATGCGAGCGGAATCGTCCACGTGCTGGTGAACGGCCGCCTGGCCATGCGTGACGGCGCCCGCACCGAGGTCGACAACGGTTCCGTGCTACGCGGTTAAGCCCTCCCGGCGCCATTGCGCCGGCAATTTCCCGGGTACGCCCGACCATGTCCACGATCAGGCCAAAATCATGGCCCGGACGGTTGCGCAGGGGCTCGAGGCTGCCCATGACGGGATGCTTGCCATAGGCGCGAAACCGCAGACGATAGTCGTGCTCATCGATGCCAAGGCTGTGGGAAGCGCGCGGAATCGGGCAGCCGTTCGAACAGACGGTGTAAACTTGACCGATCTGTCGGCGGAACGTACAGGTCAGGCGCGTCAGCCCAATCTGACGCCGGCAAACCGAAGGAGTGCGCGGTGTTTCGACTTGACTGGGGCGATCCCGCCAGCGGCGTCTGGCGCCCGCTGAGCACCGATTTTTCCGATATCGGCGGCACCGGCGTCTATATCGTGCGGCAGACCACCGGAGCGACCGTAATCGTCGGACAGGGCGACATCAACGATTGCCTGTCTGCCCTACGGCGGGACGCCAGGGTGCTTTGCCATCAAAGCCCCGGCTCCCCGCTGCTGGCCACCTGGGCGATCGTACAGGGCCTGAAACAGACCAAAATGCTGTATTCGGCGCAACTGGACGGCATCCAACGGTACCTGGCCGAGACCCTGAAGCCGCTGGTCGGGGGCAGCTATCCCGACGTAGCGCCGGTTCCCGTGCCATTGCCGACGTAACCGGAGGTGGCCGCGTTCAGCCTGGTCCGGCCACCGGAAATCCCGGATGACGGTTGCGCCCTGCAAACCGGGAACCTCGAGTGACGCAGAGCAAGGACGCCGGATCGGTGGATACGGCCAGCTCGGCCACGTCAGCCGTGGCCACCACCGGGCTGTGGAGCGGCCTGCACCCCGGCATGGCGCTGGCCGCCAAGGGCATGGTGCTGGTCTTCGTGGTCTTCTCGGTGGCCTTCCTCGATCACGCCGGCGCCCTCTACTCCGAAACAAGAGCCTGGATCGAGGCCTCGCTGAACTGGTACTACGTGCTCACCGTGTGCGGCGCCGTGTTCGTCTGCCTGTTCCTGATGTGCAGCCGCCACGGCCGCGTCCGGCTGGGCGATGACGATGCCCGGCCGGAATTCAGCAACTTCTCGTGGCTCGCCATGCTGTTCTCCGCCGGCATCGGTATCGGGCTGCTGTTCTTCTCCATCGCCGAGCCACTCTCCTATTTCGACAACAGCGCATCCGCGGGCTATCCCAACAATCCCCATGCCGACCGCGCCGGCAACCTGGGGCTAAACCTGCAGCGGGCGGAGCATGCCGTGCGCGTCACCTATTTCCACTGGGGGATTCACGGCTGGGCGGTGTATGTCTTCGCCGGCCTGTGCCTCGCCTGGTTCGGCTTCCGCAAGAATCTGCCGCTGACGTTCCGGTCGGCCCTGCATCCGGTGCTCGGCGATCGAATCTACGGCCCCATCGGCCACCTGGTCGATCTGCTCGCGGTCTTCGGCACGGTCTTCGGCACGGCCACCTCGCTCGGCCTCGGGGTGACCCAGATGGGCGCCGGCCTGAATGCCCTGTTCGATGCCGACCCGGGCGTTGCGACGCAGATCGGGCTGATTGCCGCCATATCCACTGTGGCCACGCTGTCCGCGGTCTCGGGCATCGGCCGCGGCATTCGCATCATTTCCGAGTGGAATATCTACCTCACCGCGGTACTGCTCGGCTTTTTCCTGTTCTGCGGCCCTTCCGAATGGCTTTTGGGCTTTCTCGCGACCACCGCCGGCGACTATTTGTGGGCCGCCATTCCCATGGGGTTCTGGACTGCCGCCGAGGCAGACACGGCCGACTGGCAGAGTGCCTGGACCATCTTCTACTGGGGCTGGTGGATTTCCTGGGCGCCGTTCGTGGGCATGTTCATCGCGCGCATCTCGCGTGGCCGCACGCTGCGGGAGTTCGTTGCCGGCGCCCTGTTCGTGCCCACCGCCATGGGCATCATCTGGATCGGCCTGCTGGGCGGCAATGCACTGCATGCGGAGCTGTTCGCCGAAGGCGGCCCCGGCACGGCCGGCCTCATGGGCCTGGTGCGCGACGGCAATCTCGAGGCGGCCCTGTACAGCACCATTGCAGCGATGAGCGGTCTGTCCTGGCTCACCTGGGGCATCTCGGCGCTCGCCACCTTCCTGCTGGCAACCTGGTTCATCACCTCATGCGACTCGGGCACCCTGGTCATCACCACCATGCTCAGCATGGGTGACGATCACCCGCCGCGGCGTTTTCGCGTGGTCTGGGGGCTCGGCATGGGGCTGGTCGCCGCCGTGCTGCTGCTGGCCGGCGGACTGCACGCCCTGCAGACCGCTTCCGTCGTCGCCGCCCTGCCGGTCAGCGTGGTACTGCTGTTCATGATGTACGGCCTGCTGAAGTCACTGTCCGAGGAGCCGGCGTAAGCTACCCGCGCAGACCGTCGTCGCCGACGGCGACTCGGGCGCCAATCGACCCGGTTTCAGCGCCGGGAATCCGGCCAGCGGGCGCAGGCTTCATGGCTCGGCCGCATGCAATGCCCTCTGCTGCCGGTTAACCTTATCCGCGCGCCGAGACGCCGCCCGAGACGGTGAAAACCTCGCCCGTGACATATCCGGCCTGGTCGGACGCCAGGTAGGAAACCATGTTCGCGACATCCTCGGGTGCACCGATGCGGCCCAGAAACGCCGTATCGGAGAGGTAGTCGCGAAAGAACTCCTCGGGGTAAATCCGGCGCAGAAAGTCGTTGTAGATCAGCCCGGGCGCGACAGCATTGACGCGTACCCCGTGTTTTCCGTTCTCGGCGGCGGCGACCCGGGTCAGCGCCAGCACGCCGGCCTTGGCGGCGGAATACGCGGCGCCGTGCGCGGCCGACATCTCCCAGGCGGCGATCGAGGAGATGTTGACGATCGAGCCGCCGCCCGCGGCGATCATCGCCGGCAGCGCGTAGCGCATGCACGCGAAGGTGCCGGTGAGGTCCACGTCGAGGCAGCGCTGCCAGGTTTCCAGCGACATTTCCGCCACCGGCTCGATCTTCGACCATCCCGCATTGTTGACGAGCACATCGAGGCGTCCCTTGGCGGCCACCACTGCATCGATCACGGCTTGCACCCGGGCGTGGTCGGTCACATCGAGGGGCCAGGCGGCGATGTCGCGCCCCAGTTCTTCAGACAGCGCCCCGGCGAATTCCCGGCAGCGGCGCTCGTGGGCATCGGTCACCACCACGTCGAGGCCATCGGCGGCAAGCCGCCGCGCCACCGCGGCACCGATACCGGCGCCGGCAGCGGCGGTAACCAACGCCACGCGAAGATCGTCAGCCATCAGCCCGCTCCCTTTTCTTGCACAGCGCCTTCTTGCACAGCGCCTTCTTGCACAGCGCCGATTACCGTATCGGATAGATACGCCAGGCGCTGCATACGCCCTCCTGACAGCAGCGCGAAGGTGATGCGGTCGATGTCCAGCCGCCAGAGTTGGCGCAGACGCCGAACGCAGGTATCGAGATTGCCGGCCAGCGCCACCGACCGGGCAAACTCATCCGACACGATCGCCTTGTGCCCGGCCTTGAGCGACAGGTGATCGACCAGGTGGTAGGCATCCGCGGCCCGGGCGAAGTCGGGGCGGAAGCGCTCCCAGGCCGGCGGCATCCGTTTCCATGGATGGAAGGTGGCGGCCTGGCTGGTGGCCCAGGCCCGAATGTCGTCGATGGCGCTCGCCTCGTCGTCACCGACCGACATGGTGAGGAACAGGTCGACCGTGAGCTGGTCCCGGCTGCGCCCGGCTCGCGCCAGGCCTTCGTGGATGAACTCCAGCTGCCATGCACAGAACTCCGGGTCGGCGGCGCCCATCAGCACGACTCCGTCACAGGTCTCGCCGGCGAGACGCAGCATGGCGGGCTGGGATGCCGCCAGATAGATGGGAATCTGCCGCCTGGCAGTGGCCAGCCGTACCTCGGTGCCGTCGAACTCGCAGGCTTCGCCGGTGAACAGGCGGCGAAAGCCTTCGATGCCGGTGCGCAGCTCGCCCACCCTGGACGGCGTTGCGCCGGCGCCGAGCACCGCCGACCAGCCGGCGCCGAGGCCGAGTACCGCGCGGCCGCCGGACAGTTCATCGAGCGCAGCCATGGCGTTGGCGGTGACGGTGGGGTGTCGGGTGACCAGGTTCGTCACACCCGTACCGATGAGTGCGTTGTTCGTGGACATTGCCGCCAGGTTCATGGCCGCGTACACGTCCTTCATGCCGAGCTGGAAATCGATGTACCAGAGCACCTCGAAGCCGCCCTCATCGACCACCCGGGCCAGTTCGGTCGTGCGGCTGAGGGGCTCCCGGGGGCTCACCCCCAGAGAAATTCCGTATCGATGGGTCATCGCGTACTCCCTTCGTACAGCAGCCGGGCCAGCAACTCGCCGTAGCGGGCGGGCTGGTCGACCGAGATCAGGTGACCGGCGCCGGCAATCTCGTGATAGCGGCCGTGGGGCACGGCAGCGGCGATGATATCCGCTGCCCGGCGCGGACAGAAGACATCATCGGTGGCGCCGACGATGTCGAGCGGCGCCCTGATACCTGCCAGCCGCGGATTGAGCGGCTCGGCCCGCACTCCGATCATGGCGCGGGCGGCGTTGATATAGCCGCTGCCGTCTCCGACCGCGGCCAGGCGGGCCGCCACTACCGTGTCGAGGTCGGCCTCGGAGACGATCTGCAGCGACGTGTCGCCGCGCAGGCCGGCGGCAAACGCGGCGCTGTCCCCGGCCTCGAGCTGGGCGATGCGGCCGGCGAAGAAATCGGCCGCGGCGGCGCCGACCACCGATGAGGTGGCCACCACCACCAGCTGCCGGATCGGCGCATCCGCGGCCGTTGCGGCATCAAGCCCGATGGTGCCGCCCAGCGAATACCCCACCACGGCTGCCGGGCCACTCACGGTGTTCAGAAATTCGGTCAGGTCACCGCTCAGTTGCCCGAGCGTGCCGTTGCCCTGCCCGGTGCTGGTTTGCCCGTGTCCGCGCAGGTCGACGGCATAGGTGGTGAAACCGTCCAGGTGGGCGGCAACCGCATCCCAGCTCCGATGGTCTTCGGCCAGGCCGTGCAGCAGCACCACCGCCGGGCCCGAGCCCCGCTGGCGATAGTTGACGACGATATCGCCCAGTTCGACTCGCTTCATCGCTGCTCTCCCGGGTTTGGGTCTGCGCCGCCAGGGTCGGTGTTGTCCGGTTGCAGCCGGTTCATCGGTTTTCTCCAGGGTGCGGCCCGGCGCCGCCGGGGTCGTTCCCGCCCGCTGCCGTGGCGCGTTCCAGAAGCCGGTTGCGCAATATGTGCTTGCGAATCTTGCCCGCCGCCGTGCGTGGAAAGCGCTCGACCGGTTCAAGGCGCTCCGGCCAGTACCGGCGCGGCAGGCCCTGCGCAGCACAGAAATCAAGGATGCCGGTCAACGTCAGGGGAGCCTTGCTCTGCACGGCCGCACAGAGACGCTCGCCGAGGCGCTCGTCGGGCCAGCCGATGACCGCCACGCCGGCGACATCGGGGTGGGCGGCGATGACATTCTCCGTTTCGACCGGGGAGATGTTCACGCCGCCCCGGATAATCAGGTCCTTGACCCTGCCGGTGATCGACAGGTATCCGTCGGCATCGATACGGGCCAGGTCGCCGGTGCGGAAGAAACCATCGCCGACCAGGTGCCCGGCGTAGGTTTCCGGCTGTGCGTAATAGCCGTTGAAGACACCCGGCCCGCGCATCACCAGTTCGCCGGCGCCGCGGGCCTGCAGCCGCATGTCGTCGCTGAGCGTACGCAATTCCAGGCCCGGCAGCCCCACACCCACCGTGGTCTCCAACTGTTCATCGCTCGAGCCCGCCACACAGGTGGTCAGGCCGCCTTCGGTCATGCCCCACAGCGGCGTCACGAAGGTGTTGGGAAACTCCGTTCGGCAGCGCCGCACCAGCGCCGGGGGCACCTGGGCGCCGCCGCACAGGAAGCTCTTGAGCGGCGCCAGCTTGGGCTCGGATCCGCGCCAGGGGGTATTGGCCAGGTCGAACAGGAACGGCGTGGCGGCCGCGGTGAACGCGGCGCGGTGACGCGCAACCAGGTCGAGTGCGCTCGAGGCATCCCATTGATCCTGAACAATGAGCGGCGCGCCCAGGAACATCGACAGGCGCGCGCCGTGGATGGCGCCCACGCTGTGGCCAAGCGGCGACGGCATGAACACCGGGGTGTCGGGGCCGAGCGAAAAGCGCTCCGCGAACTGCAGGTTGAGCGTGGCCAGCGAGTCTTCGCTGTGGCTCACCACTTTGGGCGGCCCGGTGGTACCGGAGGTGAACATCAGGTGCGCGGTGGCCTCCGCCACGTCGACGCCCGATGCCGGGGCGCCTGGCGCCGAGGCTGCCGGCGGCTCGCAGATGTCCAGCGAACTGCCTTCGGCCAGGCCGACCGCGATACCGGCTGCCCCGGCGGCAGCCTGCCGCACCGTATCCACGGGCGCCGCCCGCCGGTGCCGACTGACGGTAACGACCAGCGCCGGTTCGGTCAGTTCGAAGATGTGCCGCAGGTGGTTGGCGCTGGTGGTGACCGGTGGCGTGGCGGGCACCTGGCCGGCGCGCAGCACGCCCAGGAACATGACCGGCCAGGCCACATCGTTGGGCAGCAGCAATACCACCACCCGCCGCCGCGGGCCAGTAACGTCTCGAATCTTCTCCGCGGCCTCGCCCGCGGCGCGCCACAGTTCGGCCCGCGACAGCGCGACTTCGCCACTGACCAGGGCAAGCGCTTGCGCAGCCCGGGCAACGTGTAACTCGAAACGCTGCAGCAACGTCCGGCCACCCCACCACCCGGCACGCCTGTACCGGGCTGCAGCAGCATCGTCAGCCGGCTGCCCGCCAGGTGGCACCGTCATGGCGCCGAGTCGGGATGATTCGCGACAGTCATCAGGCTGCGAAGCGCCGCGCGCCACCCGAACAATGCGTCCTCAACGAAAAACTCGCCACCTGGCCTCCGTACCATCTGCAAACATTGCAGAGTATAAGCCGCGCGGCAGGGGCAAAACCGGATCGCGGAGTGTCGGACAACGCCCGCATCACCGTAGCCGCCGCGCGGTAACCGTCAGCCCGTGAGCAGTGGCGCGGATCCTGAGTCGTTGCCATGCGGCCCGGTCCCGCGTGGTGGTGGAACCCACAGCGTGTATCCTTGCACCCGAGTTCACTGTTACCGAGGCGAAGATGGGCGAATACGTTTACCCCGGGATAGTCAGCAGCGTTGCGCTGCTCGTCTACTACTTCACCCTGTTCAAGGCCGGCATGGCACGGGGCCGTTTCAGCATTCCGGCGCCATCGCACGACGGCCCCGAAGAATACGTTCGCCACGTACGCGCCCACCAGAACACGCTGGAGCACCTGGCCCTGTTCCTGCCCGGCCTGTGGCTGTTCGCGGTAGCCGTAGACCCGCTCTGGGCCGCCGCAATCGGCGCCATCTGGCCGATCGGCCGCCTGCTGTACGCGCTCGGCTACTACCGGGCACCGGAGAAGCGCAGCCTGCCGCTCTACGTCACCATGCCGACCATCTACATTTTCCTGCTGGGCTCGCTGATCGGGTTCATCGTCAAGGCGGTCTGACAGGCGCCCTCGCCGTCCTGGCCGACGGCAACCACTCTGGTGTTCATGCGCAGGCACGAC
>CAZNFI010000109.1:660-10439 GCA_964572185.1 uncultured Pseudomonadales bacterium | reverse complement strand
TGAGCATCTGACCGCAGATGGGCGCGGTTTCTCCGGAGAGGTCCAGCACCCGGATACCGGCGAGCGGCAGCGGGCGGCTGTCCGCCCGGGTTGTGTCGTTCACTGTGCACTCCGCGCTTGTCGTGATTGCGGCAACACGTTATCCGAACGACGGGGTCGGACCCACCCGGCACCGGGCGCGCCGTTGTCGCCCGGCATTGCACTGGCGGGCGATACGACCTGACGACGAAGTCGAACCCACGCCGAAGTGCGCATGCTGTTGTCGGTCGGCATCACACCGGCAGGTGATACAGCCCGACCGCGTTGTCCTGCAACACGCGCTTGCGCGTCTCGAAGTCGTAAGCGCCCAGCGTCTTCTCGATGTGTTCCTGCACGCCCGGATACAGCGAAGTGGGATGGGGGAAGTCCGTCTCGAACAGGATGTTGTCCGTGCCGATCTCCTCCATGAGCTTGGTCGGCCCCAGGGTCTCGAACCAGTAACACACGTAGAAGTGGTCGCGGAAGTACTCGCGCGGGGTTTTTTGCAGGGTGTTGCCGGGCATCATCTCCCCGATGTTCCAGGTCAGTTGCTCGAGCACGTAAGGCACCCAGCCCAGCCCGCTCTCCACAGAAACGACGCGCAGCTTCGGATACCGGTCGAACAGGCCGCTGGTGATGAAGTTGCACAAAGTGGCGGCGTTGCCGAGCGAGAACAGTGTGGAAGCCACCGCCAGCCGGGTGCTGAACGGCGCCTCGCTCCAGGTGAACGTGAAGCCGTCGATGCCGGACGACAGGTGGAAGTCGATCGGCACCTCCCGGTCGTTGCAGAGTTCGAACAGCGGCGCCCAGTGCTCGTCGAGAAATCCCGGTATGCCGAACTGTTCCGGCCGGTCGGGCAGGGTGAAGCCGGTGAGCCTGTGCTCTTCCACGCAGCGCAGCGCTTCGCGCAGCATGGCCCCGGAGTCCCAGAGCGGCAGTACCGCCTGGGGGAACAGCCGGCCCGCCGAGCTGTGCTGCACCTCGCCCATGGCTTCGTTGTACATCTCTAGTATGGCGGTGCCGTCCTGTGGGTCGTCGAGCTGCATCAAGGTGCGGGCGTGGGTGGCGCCGCCGCCGTTGGGGTAGCAGATCTGCGCCCAGATGCCGTAGTCGTCCATCACCTCAAGGCGTTCCTTGACGCTGTACGAGCCCGGGTGATGGGTGTCGATGGTCGGGTGGCTGAGCTTGCCCAGCAATTTGGCGCCATCGCGGCCGATCACCGAGGCGCCGATGTGGCCGACGTTGAAGTCGCCAATGAACCAATGATCCATGCCGTCAATCGTCCTGATCACCGGCACCCGGTCCTTCATGGCGGCGGGTGCCCGCTCCGTCCAGAGCGTGCGCCACTCCGTGAAGTGGGTGTCGCAGTCGATGATCTTGATGCCCTCGGCCGCCTTGGCCCGTGGCGCCGGTGCGCCGACCGGCTTCTCGACGCCGCCGCCGGGCATCATGCCTTCCGTCGCCCAGAAGCGAAGCTGTTCCTTGGGTGTGCTCATGTCGTTCCTCCGTCGAATTCGGCAGTCTTTCCTCTTTCGGGTGGCTGTGTCGGACGCTCCGGGTTCCCTGGCGAGCGCTTTCCAACGCAAGCCGGTCTGCTACTCCAAAGCCCTTTGCGCGGTTACGCCACCGTCCACCTTCAGATCGCACCCGGTAATGTACGATGCCTCGTTGGATACCAGAAACGCGGCAGCGTTGGCGATGTCGAGCGGGCTGCCCCAGCGATTGCAGGGAATCGCATCCAGCACGGCCGCCGCACGCTCGTTCTCCGCGACCTCCTTGCGGCCCATCGGCGTGTAGATCAATCCGGGGGAGATCGACACGATGCGCGCGCTTCGCTGCGCCCAGGTTGCGGCGCGCGCGGTCACCATGCGCTGAACCGCGTATTTGGAAACGGAATAGGCGGGGGATGCCAGGCCGTACGGGTCTCCCGCGATCACACGCCGAGCCAGACTGGCCTTCAACCTGGCCGGCAGGTCGGTGGCAGCCGGATCGTCCAATGCCGCATCCAGGTCCGCGTCGGGGGCGACGCCGTGGCCGGCCATTGACGCGATGCACACGGCCGCGCCATTGACGGCGGTCAGCGGCAAACAGGAGTCCAATACATGCGCGGTGCCGACGATATTGGCTCGAACGATCGTTTCCCAGTCGGCCAATGCGGGGGATACCCCGGCGGTGTGTACCAGAGCGCCGATCGGCCCGGCCCGCCCAAGCGATTCGAAACACGCGGAGACCTGTTCGGGGTCGGCTACATCGCACGCCCTTGCGAGCACCACCTCGATGCCTCTGGACTCCAGGTTTCTCGCGGCCTCGTTCAGCCGCTCCGCGCCGAGATCCAGCAACGCGAGCCGATAGTCGGCGGCGAGGCGCCCGCAGCAGGCGCGGCCGATGCCGCCGAGCGCCCCGGTGACGACGGCGACAGGTCTTTGAGGCGCGCCTGCGTAACTCATGAGTTGCCGGGCTCCCGGGCCGCTGAACCATGTCTCACGGAGATCGACCCCTACCAGACAAGGCGCAATTCGCGCACGGCATGCAGCCCCGCGTGAGCGACCACCTCGAAGCCGTCCTCGATCTGAAAGTCCGGAATGCGCTTGAGCCAGATTTCCAGGGCAACCTGGAGTTCGCGGCGTGCCAGGTGAGAACCGAGACAGCGGTGCGGGCCGGCTGCCAGGGTCATGTGCGGATTCGGGCTGCGCGTGAAATCCGCGGTGCGTGGGCAGGCGAACTTGCGCTCGTCGAAGTTGCCGGTGGCACTCAGCAGCAACACCACGTCACCGGCCTGCATGGTTACCCCGCGGAAGACGATGTCCCGGGTCACGGTCCGGGGCGAGCTCACCAGGGGATTCATGCGCAACAGCTCCTCCACGGCGCCCGGAATGAGTTCCGGTTGCTCGATGAGCCGGGCCCGGTAGTCCGGGTGGGCGCAAAGCCAGGGAAACCAGAGGCTCAGGCTGCCGACGATGGTATCGAGGCCGCCGACGAACAGCATGAACACCAGGCCGATCTTTTCATCGGCATTGATCGGGCGGCCATCAATCTGCGCCTGGACGATCTTGCTGGTCAGGTCGTCGCGGGGGTTCTTTTCCCGTTCGGCAATGAATCCCCGCAACCAGGCGATGCACTCGCTGATGCCTTCGCCACGCTCCTCCAGCGTCAGGTCGTCACCGCTCAGAATGTGCTTTTCCCAGACCAGGAATTTCTCGTACATCTCTTCCACGGGAAAGCCCATCAGCCGCATGAAGATGGAGATGGGAAACGGGCGTCCGAATTCGGAGATGAACTCGCACTTGCCCCGGTCGATGAAGCTGTCGATGAGCGAGTTGGCCCGCGCACGGATCAGGCCATCCATGGCGTTCACGGCCTTTGGCGATACCGAGGCCGCCAGCGGCAATCGATAGTGCCTGTGCATGGGCGCATCCACCGACAGCGGCAGCATCTCCCAGTCTTCGCCGGCCAGGTGCTGATAGCCGGCGATGCCGTGGCTGGAGAAAACCGCCGGCGTCTGGTAGACCTCGCGAATGTCTTCGTGCCGGGTGATCACCCAGGTTCCGAGAGCCGTGGACCCGACAATGGGTATCGGGTAACCGGGAACGAAGAATATCGGCGGGTAGTCCCCCGTGAAGACCTTTTCGGTGTCGGCGAACGGATTGCGCCAGTCGCTGGCGACATCGTCGAAGCCCCGGCTCGAGCGTACCAGCTCCGGCGGCACGTGATCGGGGATTCTAGGGGTTTCAGCGGTTTCGTTGTTCATTGAGCCTTCTCTTCACTGGTTTGCAATCTCGCTTCTCCGCACAAGCCCGGGGCTCTTGAGCAGCTTTGCTGTCTAAAGATGGGTCGCAATTCAGATCAACTCCTCCTAGTGTCCTGTGTCACAAATACGCTGCCTTTCAGAGCGCGCAAAACCGCCGAGGGCAAGGCGCGGCCCGCTGAAAGGTAGCGTATTTGTGACACAGGACACTAGCCATGCGCCTGGCTTCCGGCCATTGCACCGGACTCCCGCGCCGCCGAACGCTGGCGTTGCGCATGGTCCGGGCCGATCGTGAACGAGGCGCGCAGCGCGAAACCGGCGGCGATGACGGCGCCAACCATCACCAGCCCCAGGGAGTAGCGAACCGCCTGCAGGCCGAATTGCGGTTCCAGGAAGTCATTGACGCCGCCGATCAGCATCGGCGCCAGGCCGATACCGATCAGGCTCTGGAACAGGCCGATGATCACCATGGCCATCGCCCGCATGCGCAGCGGCGACAGGGTTTGCGCGATGGCGTAGCAGGGGGGGATGTGAAAGGTGATGAAGAACTGGAACAAGAACGACGACAACAGCGCTACCGACGTGCTGGGCGCGAACACGAACAACATCCCGAAGGGGAACCCGAGTGCGGGTCCGATGGCGGCGATGCGCATGTACCAGCGAATGTCCTTCTTGCCGGCCCAATCGGAGATGAACCCAGCCGTGAGGTTGCCGAGCGTCAGCGCCGCCATGGTGGCGAGGCCGAATCCAGCCCCCGCCTCGGTGCCGGTCATGTCGTGCACGCGGCGGAAAAAAGTGGGCCCCCACATGAGCTGGCCGTAGCCGCACAGTGCCACGAAGGCGGCGGTGGTGACGACGTGGCGGTATGTGGGGATTTGTCGCAAGAACGAAAAGACCTGCCGCATGCGGGGCGTTTGCTGATCGTCCACCAAGCCGTCGGCGGCGCCTCGCCGGGGCTCGGGCAGAGCCAGATAAACGAAGACGGCGAGCAGCAATCCCGGCACTCCGACGATGAAAAACGCGGTGCGCCAAGTAAATGTGTCGGAAAGCCAGCCGCCGAGGATGACGCCCAGCCCGATGCCGATGGAGCTGAATGCCGATAGCGTGGCCAGCACCGTTGCCCGGGAACTCAACGGAAACAGATCCGAGAGCATCGATTGACTGGTGGGGCCTGCGCCAGCTTCGCCGATGGCCACGCCAATGCGCGTGACGGCGAGTTGCATGAACGACTGCGCGACGCCGCCCAGGGTGGTCATTAGGCTCCAGAAGCCGAGGCAGGCTGCCAGCACCGTCTTGCGGGAGCCGCCGTCCGCCCAGCGGGCGAGGGGGAAGGCGGCGGTTGCGTAAAAGGCGGCGAAGATCATGCCGGTCAGCAACCCCATGGCGGTGTCGGAGGCGCCGAACTCGGCCTTGATGGGGTCGAGGACGATGGTGATGATCTGCCGGTCCACCATGTTGACGACGGCGACCACGCACAGGGTAACCAATACGAAATGGCGGCGCGGGTCGGGTTGCACCTGGTGTCTGGCCTGGTTGATTTCCGGTAATCCCATGTTTCGCGCACAAGTATAAATCATCTAAACAGGTTTGGAGGCGGGCCCGTTTGCGCGCGGCGTTCCTCCGTGCGTGAACGGCTTCGGGACGAAGGCGTACGCCGATTGCCGTCGGTAAAGAACAGGTCGTGAAGAAACTGTCAGCTCAAGTGGCCGACCGGAGCGCTTGCCAGCGGGAATGCGGCAACCTCGATCTGGCGCGATCGAGTCGCCTTGTGGGCCGATGGCAGCAACACGACCGCCGCCGTCCTCTCCAACATGGCCAGCAATACCGAGGCAGCCGCAGGTGACTGCCGGTACCGCGCGCTCACCGCTACCTTGCGGATTTTCAGGCAAACGGTCGCACCAGGTCGAGCGCGGCCTTTGCATGGCGCGGGTGCTCGTTTCCCGAGAGCGATGCCTCGAGTGCTGCGTTCCGTTGACGAACGACATCGAGAAACTCCGGATGCGTGCAGACGAAGAAGGCATCATTGACGATCGCCTCGCGCACCTGCACACCGACTTCTTCCGGCTCAATCAGGCGCAGGGGCGATTCGGCCGGGGCGTCGCCGGTTGCAGCATCCGGCTCGATTTCATTCCTGAGACGCTCGGGCCGATTGCGCTCGCTGTCGGCCAGGTTGGTGCGCACCACGCCGGGACACAGCACGGAAACGCCGATGGAGAAGGCTTGCAGGTCGGCTCGCAATGCTTCCGACAACCCCACCACGCCGAATTTGCTGGTGTTGTAAGGCGCCAGATTGCGCATGCCGACCAGGCCGCCGGTGGAAGCCGTGTTGACGATGTGCGCCTGGCCGGGATGGCGTTTGAGTTCAGGCAGAAAACTGACCACGCCGTTGACCACACCGTGCAGGTTCACCCCCAACACCCAGTCCCAGTCGGAAAAACTCAGTTCGTCCGCTGGGCCGGGGGCGTTGACCCCGGCGTTGTTGCACAACAGGTGCACGGCGCCGAAGATGTCGACAACCTCTGTGGCGGCCCGTTCGACGGCTTGTCTGTCCGTCACATCGAGCAAATGGGATGCGGTCTCGATACCTTCCTTGCGCAGCTTGTCCACGCTTGCAGAGAGTGCCGCCGCTTCGATGTCCCCCAGGACGATTCTCATGCCGGCGCGACCCAGTGCGCGGGCGATTCCAAACCCTATGCCGCTGGCGCCGCCGGTGATGAAGGCGACTCGCCCGTTCAATTGCTGCATCGTTTCCTCCTCAGGCGCCCGACAGGTGCGCGCCTATCTGTTGCCAAGGCTGCTGCCGCCGTCGACTGCAATGCACTCCCCGGTAACGGGCGCAGTCTGGTCCGAAGTCAGCCAGATGACCACGTCGACCTGCTCCCGGGGGGTGGCCATGGCGCTGCACCGGCCTGTCCCGCGCCGCGGCGCCCCGCCCGAGCAACACCGAGAAAGTCGAGCAGACAGTGTCAGGCGCTGACTATAACCTCCGGCGGCAGGTCTTCGTAACGCAGCGCGGCAACCCGGCGGCCTGTTTTCTGGGCCAGAGACACGTCCGTGCGAGCAGCGTCGCCCGCCAGGGCAGGTTTGTGTTCGTGTGTTTCCATGTTCCATCCAAAAGTATAAATTGTCTAAACAGGTACGAGCGCAGGCGAATTTGCGCAAGCCCTTGCCATCGGCGAATCGGCTGACTGCGGCCGAACGACAGCAACTTGGGGGTGACATGAAAACGGCTATCGCCATAGGCGGCGTGGATGCGGACCGGAAGGGCGGCTTCGCGCGCTCGGTCGACTATGCGATCGAGTGTGAAAAACTCGGTGTCGACGTGGC
Organism: uncultured Pseudomonadales bacterium; assembly: GCA_964572185.1. Classification (GTDB taxonomy): domain Bacteria; phylum Pseudomonadota; class Gammaproteobacteria; order Pseudomonadales; family Azotimanducaceae; genus Azophilus. Next base: position 3,349 of record CAZNFI010000109.1, on the reverse strand, counting down.
CTGGTCGGCCGAGGCGTGGGGCACCGATGCTTTCACGCCGCTGGCTTATCTGGCCGCCCGGACGACGAAGATGCGCCTGGCTTCGGGCATCGCCCAGGTCAGCGCGCGTGCACCGGGAAACATCGCCATGGCCGCCCTGTCCCTGGCGGCGATGAGCGAAGACCGGTTCATGCTCGGGCTGGGGGTGAGCGGCCCCCAGGTGGTCGAGGGCCTGCACGGCGTGCCGTTCGCGCACCCCCTGGGGCGCATGCAGGAACTGGTGGACATCCTGAAGCTTGCCTTTGCGGGGGAAAAGCTCCGCTACCAGGGCAAGCACTATGTATTGCCGCTGCCAGGCGGTGAAGGCAAGGCTCTGCGGCTGGCGCATCGGCCGAATGCCAACATCCCGATCTTTCTGGCGACACTGGGGCCGAAGGCGCTGGAATACACGGGAGAAGTGGCGGACGGCTGGATCGGCACCTCGTTCACGCCGGCTACCGCGGAATCCTATTTCGAGCCCATGCGTCGCGGCGCCGAGCGCGCCGGCCGCAGCCTTGACGACATCGAACTGGCCGTGGGTGCGGTTGTGGCCATTGGCGACGATGTCGAGGAACTGATTGCCCGGCGCAAGCCGGCGCTGGCATTCCAGATGGGCGGCATGGGGTCGCCGACGACCAATTTCTACAACCAGGCTTTTCGCCGCATCGGCTACGAGGATGTGGCCGTGGACGTGCAACGGCTGTGGGTGGCGGGCAAGCGCGACCAGGCAGTGGCCCGGATTCCCGACGACATGGCGCTGCAGGCCAGCGTGATCGGCACCCGGGACATGGTGCGCCAGCGCCTGCGCGAATATGAGCAGTGCGGCATCGATATCCTCCAGGTTCAGGTCATGGGGCGGGGCACCGACGCCAAGCTCGAGACCATCGAACTCGTGCATCGGCTGATTGCGGAGAACCGGGCCGCCAGGAATGCTTGAGCGCTGTTGATGTGGACAGACTCAGGTGCGTTCCAGAGCACCCTTGCCCGATTGCGGAGCCGCCTGTTCGCGGATCAGGTGCGAGCATGAGTCAATCATCAAGCCCACGAGCGCCTTCCCGTCGTTATGAGGCAACGCCTGGTCCGTTGCGCCGTTCGTGAACAGGTGCGTCTGACAACCCATTGCCCCCCGATGGAAATCAACGAACGCATCGAGGAACTGTTTCGTAACGAGGCCGAGGCGCCGGCAGTGTTCTACGAGGGCGAAACCTGCACCTGGGGGGATCTTGCCCGCATACATGACGGGCTGCGCGATGCGCTCGACAACGCAGGCGTTGCCGGCGGGGCAGGTGTGGGCCTGGTCCTGAGGCAACGCCCGCACGGCTTCGGCGCCTATGTTTCCGTACTCGGCATGCGCCGCTGCGCGGTGCTGGCCACGCCCATTCAGCCGGATGCGGCGATTTGTGAAGATCTCGAAGCGCTGCGCCCGGCGGTGCTGGTGGCAGACGCGCAAGACTGGCGGCGCACCGGTTTTCGGGAAGTGTTGCAGGCCACGGGCACCCTGGGCATCGAACTGACCGCAGACCGGCGACGGCCGGTTCGTGTGGTTGCGGGACTCGAGCGCCCCGGCCCGGGCCCGCACTACGAGCCGCTCGACGACACGGCGGTGACCATGCTGACCAGCGGTACCACGGGGCCGCCCAAACGCGTGCCGGTGGCTTATGAGCGGTTCGCGCGCGAGCGGCCCGCCAACCTGCGCCCACAAGGCCAGCGCGGCGTGGCCATCTCGGCGGTGCCGCTGGTCAGCATGGGCGGCGTCATGGGCGCGGCGGCGGCGGTCTGGAAGGGCCGCCCCACGGCGTTGATGGAGCGCTTCGACGTCTGGCGCTGGGCGGAGTTGGTTCGAGAGCACAGACCGCGTCAGTTGGCTGCGCCGCCGGCGGTGATACGCATGCTGCTCGACAACCGCGTGCCCCGGGAATACCTGGCCAGCGCGTCGGCGTTCCGCGCGGCATCCGCCCCCCTTGACCCCGCCACGGCGGAGGAGTTCGAGGCGGCCTACGGCATACCGGTGATCACCGCCTACGGCGCTACGGAATTCCTGGGCGCGGTGACCGGATTCGTTGGCGACGATCTGGCGCTTGTGAAGAAAAAACGCGGCAGTGTCGGGCGAGCCCTGCCCGGCGCCAGGGTGCGCATCGTTGATGCGGATTCGGGCATCGAGTTGCCAACAGGCGAAGTCGGCCTGCTCGAAGCGGACCCGCCACAGCGCCCGGCCGACGCGCCGGCGGGTTTTATGCGCACCAGCGACCGGGCGCGCATGGACCATGACGGATTCGTCTGGATCGAGGGCCGGGCCGACGACGTGCTGGTGCGCGGCGGCTTCAAGATCGCCGCCAACGAGGTGGCCGCGGTGCTGCGCCTGCACCCGGCGGTCGCCGATGCCGCGGTGGTGGGGCTGGCGGACTCTACCCTTGGCCAGGTGCCGGCCGCGGCAGTCGTGCTGCGCGCAGACGCCGCAGTGCCGGTAGACGAATTGCAGGCCTGGGTGGCCGAGCGCAAACCGGGCTATTGCGTGCCGGTGGCGGTGGCGTTCGTCGATGCCCTGCCGCGCAATGCCATGTTCAAACTGTTGTCGAACGAGGTGCGTGCATTGATCGAGTCCGATCTGGAAGCGGTGAAGCGGTGAAGCGGTGAAGCGGTGAAGCGGTGAAGCGGTGAAGCGGTGAAGCGG
>CAZNFI010000109.1:0-560 GCA_964572185.1 uncultured Pseudomonadales bacterium | reverse complement strand
TGAAGCCACGAACCTCGAGCTTGCCGGGAAACCTCCGCCCGTGAGCGGCCAACGTTTCCCGGCGATTGGTTGGCGCGGCATTGCCGATCGTGGAACCTGCCATGCCAGACGGGGCGATGCCTCAGGCCGACAAGATTGCGGTGTGGGGGTGCAAACAGGCTCATTTGTGAACCTGATCCGCCGATGAGAGGCGTAGAGGCGCTTGCCGGAAGTGTCATGGTACCTTTGAAAGATCTTTCCGATGCGGGAAACAGCGATGGAACTGGGAGTCAGGGATAACGGTTACATTATCGTCGGCGGCACGCGCGGTATGGGCTGGGAGGCGGCCCGCCGCCTGTCGGGGGACGGCGCTCGCGTCGCCATCGTCGGGCGCACCGAAGCCACGGCGTGCGAGCGCGCCGCCGAGTTGCAGGCCGAGACCGGCGCGCAGGTGATCGGCTTCGGTGCCGATGCCAGCGCGCGCGGCCAGGTCGAGCAGGCCGTGCAGGGCGCCATCGATGCACTGGGCACCATCCGCGGCCTGCTCACCACGCCCGGTTCCACCGACCGCAACGGCACCC